>NZ_CAKVKB010000048.1 GCF_934754915.1 uncultured Clostridium sp. | reverse complement strand
TAAAAAAATCTGCTTCGCAGACTGTATATTTTTGCTCTTTTTCAAAGTTATCCATAGCTTGCTCAAAAGTACACAATAAGATAGCTGCATCACGCCCACTTCGTGGATGTCATTTTAGCAATTTCATACCTTTAATCCATTCATATTACTATGTTTTAATTTTAAAAAATTCTAAACTTTTTTGTACAAGAACAAAAAAGCTATAAAAGCTTTAGAAATTTCTCTAAAGCCCTTATAGCTTTTAACGTAAAATATATTAAAGTCTGTCTTCGTAAGTCTTAACTTTTGCAGCATTCTTCCATTCTTCTATTTTTGAATTATACGCTTCACTTTGTTTCTGTTGTAACAATTGAGATTTAATTTGTTCCTTTACATCTTCAAATGGAGTTACAACTTCATCTTTTAATCCTGTAGCTTTTATTATATGATATCCAAACTGACTCTTTATTGGTTCAGAAATCTGTCCTTCACTTAATTCTTTAAATCCTGCTAAAAAGTCCTGATCATAATTTTGTTGATCGTAAGTTACAAATCCTAAATCTCCGCCCTTATCTTTAGTTCCATCTGTTCCATATTCAGATGCTAATTCTGCAAAATCAGCTCCTGCATCTAATTTAGCCTTTACTTCATTAGCTTTTTCTAATGATGCATCAAAGTCAATTTCTCCATCATCATTCTTTTCAGCTATTAAAATATGTGCTGCATTAGCTCCTGCACCTGTAACATATTGAGAATCCTTGTTTTCATCATAGTAAGCCTGAGCATCATCATCAGTAACTTCAATATCAGAAATTATTGCATCATAAACTTTCTGTACTATAAGTTGTTTCTTTTGATATTCTTTAAAAGAATCTTCTGTAAATCCATTAGACTCTAATATTTGCTCAAACTGTCCATCCTCTGAATATTGTTCTTTTAACTTATTTATATTATCTTCAACTTCTTGATTTAATTCATCTTCTGTTGGTTCAACGCCTACTGATGCTGCATTTTGAAGCATTAATTTTTCATTCACCATTGCATTTAAATATTGCACCTTCATCTGCTTAAGCTGATCTTTAATCTTATCATTATTTTCATAGTCATCACCATATTGTTGCTTTAATTGATCAATAGTAGCTTTCATTTCTTCATCTATATCAGCCTTTGTTATCTTTTCATCTCCAACTGTTGCATAGACTGTTTTTTGTATTGCTTCAGGTGTCTTTTCTATCATCTTACATCCCATTGCTGATAATGCAAGAGTACATAAAACAACAGCAGCAATTAACTTCTTTATTCTTTTCAAAACTTTCCCCTCACTTATTTATTAGAATTTACTTTAAAAATAACATAATATTAGTATAACAATATTGAATTTACAATTCAATTTTTTTACACCATTTTAATACTTCTTCTTTTATATCATAATATTGTTACAATATTATGTCATTAAAAACTTCCTTAAGAAATTCAAGTTTATCTTCCTGCTTTATGTCTTTTAATTTAAATGAGAAATATGGGTTTAATCCAAATTTAAGTACTACACTACCTTTATACTTTTCAATTAAAATCTTATATATATTTTTATAATCACTTTCACCTTCTGCAAATCTAAATACAATTTCTTTTGGAGTTTCCTTTATCTCTTCAATAAATAGCGATTTAGCTCTGCTCTTTATATAAGCTATATCCATAAGATTTTTTACTGGAGCTGGTATTTTAGAATATCTATCTTCAAGTTCTTCTTTAATGTCATCATATTCTTCACTGCTGTCAATAGCTGCAATCTTTTTATATACTTCAATTTTTTGAATCTCATCTTCAATATAATCAGCTGAAATAAATGCATCTACTTTAATATCAACTGTAGTTTCTACAGGTTCCTTTTGGATTTCTCCTTTTATAAGTTTGACAGTATCTTCAAGCATCCTGCAATATAAATCATATCCTATGGCTGCCATATGTCCATGTTGTGATGAACCCATCATATTTCCAGCGCCTCTTATTTCAAGGTCTCTCATCGCAATTTTAAATCCAGAGCCAAGTTCTGTAAAATCTTTAAGTGCTTTCAGTCTCTTTTCAGCAACTTCAGTAAGAATTTTATCTTTCGTATACAATAAATATGCATAAGCAATTCTATTAGATCTTCCTACTCTTCCTCTCAATTGATACAACTGAGATAATCCCATTTTATCGGCATCTGAAATAATTATTGTATTAACATTTTGTATATCCATTCCTGTTTCTATTATAGTTGTACAAACAAGAACATTGTATGTTTTATCCATAAAATTAAGCATTTCTTGTTCAAGCTGTCTTTCAGCCATCTGACCATGTATAACTCCAACTTTGCTTTCTGGTACAAGATTTTGAACATATCTAGCAATAGAATCAATATTTTCTACTCTATTATAGACAAAATAAACCTGACCACCTCTTCCTATTTCTCTTAAAATAGCATCTCTTATCAATTGATCATTCTGCTCTACAACATAAGTTTGAATTGGATATCTTTCTTCAGGTGGAGTTTCTATAACTGATATATCTCTTACTCCACTCAATGACATATGAAGCGTTCTAGGTATTGGTGTTGCACTTAATGTAAGAACATCTACATTCTTTTTCATATTTTTAATCTTTTCTTTTTGCTTCACTCCAAATCGCTGCTCTTCATCAACAATCAAAAGTCCTAAATCTTTAAATTGTATATCTTTTGATACAAGTCTATGGGTACCAACAAGTATGTCTACATTTCCTTCTTTCAATTTCTGTAAAGTCTCTTTCTGCTCCTTAGTAGTTCTAAATCTGCTTACCATATCTATTTTTATAGGGAAATCTGAAAATCTATTTTTCATGTTCTTATAGTGTTGTTCTGCAAGAATTGTTGTTGGGACAAGAAAGGCAACCTGCTTTCCATCCATGACAGCTTTAAATGCTGCTCTTAACGCAACTTCTGTTTTACCATATCCAACATCACCACACAAAAGCCTATCCATTGGCTTATCTGACTCCATATCACTCTTTATTTCCTCTAAAGAACTTAATTGATCTGGAGTTTCTTCATATGGAAATTCATCTTCAAATTGCTTTTGCCATTCTGTATCTTTTGAAAATTTATGTCCCTTAACTGTAGTTCTTGTTGCATAAAGTTTTACTAAATCTTCAGCAATTTCATTAATTGATTTTCTAACCTTTGCCTTAGCTTTTTGCCATTCTGAACTTCCAAGTTTATTTATCTTAGGAGACTTTCCTTCACTTCCAACATACTTTTGTATTAAATCAAGTTGATCTACTGGAACATAAAGTTTATCTCCTTTATCATAAATAATATCCAAATAGTCTCTTTTATGTCCTGCAACTTCAATTTGTTTTATTCCTTTGTAAACACCTATACCATGATTAGCATGAACTACATAATCCCCTGGTTTCAATTCTGCAAAGCTTTTTATCTTAGCAATTCCTTTTTTCTTATTTTTAGTCTTTTTAAGTTTTCTTTTTGCTTCTCCAAAAACTTCTTTATCTGATATTACACAAAGTTTATAATCTGGATACTCAAATCCGTGAAGCTGATTTCCAAATGTAATTACCACTTCACCATATTGAATATTTTCAACTGTATCTTGATACGAACTTTCTATTCCTCTATCTCTTAAAGTTCCTACAAGACGCTCACCTCTTGCTCTAGTTCCTGATAAAATCAATATTTTATATCCCTGAGCTTTTTTATTAAGTATTTCATCTATCAATAAATCCAATTGTCCTTGATAATTATTTAAAGTAATTTCTGAAATATTAATTGAAGAATATGGATTGAACCATGAATTTTTCTTTAAAAGCCCTTCTAAAAATAAAGTTTTCTTTTCTTTAAAAGATTCTATAATTTCATCTTTTGCTATTAGTAATTCACCTTGTTTTGGAAAAATATCGCCTCTTTGAGAAAAAGCAGCGAAGTTCTCTCCAAATTCTAAGTATGTTGATTCAAGTTTTCCTTCACACCTTTGAACATCATCTATTATGAAAAAATAATCTTTAAGATAATCAAAAAGACTTTCAGTTTCTTTGCAAAAATATGGGAGATAACTATCTATAGTTTCAAAAGTTGATGTTTCTTCTATAGATTCTAAATTTTTATTTAATATATTTCTTAACTTTTCTACTCTTTCAGAATTTTCATCACTTTTAGCTATAGCTTCAAAATCTTCTTTTAATCTTTCTTTTCCTAAATTAATAGCATCATCAGTTAATATTATTTCCTTGGCCGGAAATATTTCTATTCTCTTTACTTTATCAATACTTCTCTGCGATTCAGTATTAAATGTTCTTATAGATTCTATTTCATCGCCAAAAAGTTCAATTCTATAAGGATATGCTGAACATGTTGGAAATACATCAAGTATTCCTCCTCTTAAAGCAAATTGTCCTTTTCCTTCAACCATTTCAACTCTTTCATATCCAGATTGTATTAATTTTTTTGATATTTCTTCTAAATCAACCTCATCATTTTCTTTAATTTTTATAGTATAATCTGAAAATAATTTATGTGGAGTATATCTAGCTAAAAAAGCATCTATTGAAGTTACTATTATCTTTTTCTTTTTCTTTAAAATTTCGTTTATGACCTTTAGTCTTGCCCATCTTAAATCACCAGAAACAGCATCAATATTATAGAAAACCATTTCCTTTGCTGGAAAATAGTGAACATCATTTGTATATAGCAATAAATCTTCATATACATTTTTTGCTTCCATATCACTTTGAGTAACTACCATTATAGATTTATCTACATTTTCAAATATATTATCAATAACATAAATTCTTCCCGATTCAGAAACACCATATATACCAATAGGATATCTTTTACTATTTATACCTAATTTAATATTTTCAAATTCAGCACTATTTTCAAAGGGCTCCAATAACCCCTTTAATCTCATTTCTTGCACCACCCTTAAATACTTTTACTTGCTTTGAATCCGTTATATATATTCATAGCACTCTTAACATCATTACTTATGATTTCTTTTACAGCTTTTGTTGAAGCTTCTATACTTTCACTTAATACATCCATTTCTTCTTTTGAAAATTTTCCTAAAACATAGTTAACCAAATCAACATCAGGTTGTCCTACGCCTACTTTTATTCTTGGGAAAACATCTGTTCCAAGATGTGCTATTATATTCTTTATTCCATTATGTCCTCCAGCACTTCCCTTTTCACGTATTCTTAATCTACCTACATCAAGACTGATATCATCATAAATAACTAGTATGTCTTCATTAGATAACTTATAAAAATCAAGTACTTCCTTTACACTTTCTCCACTTAAATTCATATATGTAGAAGGTTTTAATAATATAACTTTTTCTCCATTTATAAAGCCTTCCCCATACATACCTTTAAATTTTTGCCTATTTATATCAATATTATACTCTTTTGCAATATTATCAATAACTTTAAATCCTATATTATGTCTAGTATCTTCATATTGACTTCCCGGATTACCTAATCCAACTATTAAAAACATAAAATTCCTCCTAATTAACAATTACATATATCTATTCTTAATAAAAAATTTAATTTTTATTCTTATATCTTTGAAGGGTAAATGTAAATCTTACACCTATTTCATCATCATTTTTAGCCCATACTTCTTCTCCCATTTCTGTAAGAATCATTCTGACTATTGGAAGACCTAGTCCTGTACTTACTTTATTGGTTCTAGATTTGTCTGATTTATAAAATCTATCCCATATACAAATCATTTCTTCTTCAGTAAGTTTAGGTCCATTATTATATATTTCAACCAATACTTTATTGTTTTTATGAAATGTGCTGCATTTTATAATACCATTATCTTCACAATATTTTATTGAATTGTCAATCAAATTAGTTATAACTTGAATAACCTTATCTTCATCAGCATTAACAAAACACTTATCTTCCTGCATAAATACTTTTAATGTTATATTTTTTTCTTTTAGTCTTCTTTCATTATTAATGATACACCTTTTTAAAAGTTCATTTATATCAATTTTCTTATTATTAAATTTCAATTTTCCAGAAGAAATTGTTGATAAATCTAAGAGATCATTTATAAGTCTTGTAAGTCTCTTTATTTCTAAATAAGCACGTTCTAAATACTCATGTTCTTTTTCTCTAGGTATAACACCATCAAGTATTCCTGCTATAAAGCCCTTGATAGATGTTATTGGGGATCTAAGTTCATGAGATACATTTGATATAAATTCTCTTCTATTCATCTCAACTTTTTCTAATGATTCAGCCATTACATTAAATGATTTAGCAAGTTGACCAATTTCATCATCACATTGTATATTAACTCTTCTATCAACTTCTCCACACGCAAATTTTTTTGCAGCATTGTTCAATTCTACAAGAGGATTTACCAAAACAAATTTTGCAAAAAATGATATGGTAATCATTGCACATAATATAGTTCCTATTGATGCTACCCATATTATAATATATATTTTGTTTAATTTACTATTTATTTCTGACAGCTCACCTGTCATTAATATATACCCTTCATATTTCTCACCATCAATTACAGGATACAGATAAGTATAGTATTTTCCTATATACTCAATGCATTGACCTTTTTTCAACAAATTAATATTATCCTCTGAACCATATAAACTTTTATCATTTATATGTGAGTTCGAAGTTATATATTTAATATTATTTTCATCAAAAACCATAATATTCGCATTAGTTGATGCACTCGCCATATCAGATGCACTTTGAATTTTTTTGATTTCAAAAAATAATTCCAATTCATTCTGTTTTTTTATTATATCTGCTAATTCACTTGCAGCTGATTCAAACATGGTTCTTTTTTCATCAAAGAAATTATTTTTGAACCACAAACATAATGCAAACGCTAAAAAATGCATAATAAATCCTAAGATCAATCCATTAATGATTATCATTTTATATAGCAGGCTTTTCTTTTTCATCTACTTTACCTCAAATTTATATCCAACACCCCAAACAGTCTCAATCTGCCATTGTTCACCACCATTTAACTTTTCTCTTAACCTTTTAATATGAACATCCACAGTTCTTGAATCTCCAGGATAATCATACCCCCACACTTCACATAAAAGCTGTTCTCTTGTAAATACCTTGTTTCTATTACTTGCTAAATAATACAATAATTCAAATTCTTTTGGAGGCATCTTAATATCTTTTTCGTTATATATTACTTTGTATGACATGGAATCAATAGTTAAATCACTTAATCTGATTACATCATTTTTTATGCTATTTCCAGAATACCTTCTTAAAACAGCTTTTACTCTTGCCATCAATTCTTTAGGTTCAAAAGGTTTTACTATATAATCATCAGCTCCTAATTCTAATGCTAATACTTTGTCAAAAGTATCTCCTTTGGCTGTAAGCATTATAACCGGAATTGTTCCTTCTTTTCTAATCCATTTAAGAACATCAATACCATCTGTTTGTGGAATCATAACATCAAGCAAAACTAAATCTGGATTATATTCACGAAACATTTTCTTTGCTTCAATTCCATTTAAGGCTATGCGGGTATCATATGAAACACTCTTTAAATACATATCTATAATTTCACAAATATTTTCATCATCATCTACTATAAGAATCTTTCCCATTGTTCCATCCATATATACACATCCTTCCAATTCATTATATTATAACCTTAAAACTCCCTTTATGGCTATAACCATGAAGGGAGTTTCCATCACTTTATCATTATGTATTATTTTTGATATTCAAACAACTTACTTATTGGTTCATCATCATATATTCTCTTTATTGCTTCAGCAAATAAAGGTGCAACTGAAATTGATTTTATATTAATTGATTGCTTATCTTCAGTTAATGGAATTGTATTTAACATTACCAATTCTTCAATTGCAGATTTATTTATTCTTTCCATTGCAGGACCAGATAAAACTCCATGAGTACAACATGCATATACATTTTTAGCTCCTAAATTCTTAAGTGCATTAGCTGCATTAGTTATAGTTCCAGCAGTATCAATCATGTCATCTATTAATACACACGTTTTTCCTTCAATATCTCCAATAATATTCATTATTTCAGAAACGTTTGCTTTAGGTCTTCTCTTATCAATTATTGCTATAGGTGCATGTAAATTATCAGCAAATTTTCTTGCTCTTGTTACACTTCCAAGGTCTGGAGATACAACAACAACATCATCATTTTCTCCAAGTCCCTTTGATATAAAATATTCTGCTAGTATTGGTCCCCCTAGCAAATGGTCTACAGGAATATTAAAATATCCTTGTATTTGAGGCGCATGTAAATCCATAGTCAATACTCTATTAGCGCCTGCTGATGTTAACAAATCAGCTACAAGCTTAGCTGTAATAGGATCTCTTGATTTTGCTTTTCTATCTTGTCTTGCATAACCGTAATAGGGCATTACAGCTGTTATACTTCTAGCTGATGCTCTTTTAAATGCATCAATCATTATTAATAATTCCATCAAATTATTATTTACTGGCGAACATGTAGATTGAACTATAAACACATCCATACCTCTAACGCTTTCATTTATGTCTACTGATATTTCTCCATCACTAAATGTTGAAACTCTAGCTTTACCTAGCTGAACACCTAAAATATCTGCAATATCTTCTGCTAATTTTGTATGTGAATTTCCAGCAAAGATTTTTATATTTTTCCCATGAGTTCTCATATCTAAGAAGACCTCCTTAAAATTTATGGATCTTTTTAAATTAATTATTTTATTTCATTAAGCCCTTTTTTTCTACCCATCCACTAATATTTCTCTGTTTAGCTCTTGCTACTGCAAGTTCTCCTTCTTTTACTTCATTTGTTATAGTAGATCCCGCTGCAATATAGGTATTATCTCCAACTGTTACTGGAGATACAAGATTTGTGTTACATCCTATAAAACTATGATCTCCTATGATTGTTTTATTTTTTACTTTTCCATCATAATTTACTACTACTGTACCACATCCAAAATTACATTCTGAACCAACTTCAGCATCTCCAATATAAGTTAAATGTGATACTTTAGTTCCATCTCCAATAGTTGATTTCTTTATCTCAACAAAATCTCCAATTCTTGCATGCTTTCCAATTGAACTTTCAGGACGAATATATGCAAAAGGTCCAACTGTAGTATTCTCTCCAATTCTACTATCTAATATTACGGAAGATTGAATATCCACATCATTTTCAATAATACTGTTTGATATTCTTGAATTTTGATACAATAAACATCTCTCACCAATTTTAGTGTTACCTTCTAAAATATTATTAGGATAAATAATAGTATCTTTACCAATTTCAACATCTACTCCTATATATGTTGTATTTGGATCTATAAGAGTAACACCATTATTCATATGTTTAAGGTTTATTCTTTTTCTAAGAATTTGTTCTGCTTCTGCTAATTGAACTCTTGAATTTACCCCAATTGTTTCTTCAAATTCAGTTATAACAGCTCCTATCTTTTTGTTGTCCTTTTTTAATATTTCTATGACATCTGTTAAATAATATTCACCTTGATTATTATTATTAGTTATTTTATCTAGTGCTTTAACTAATAATTCAATATCAAAACAATAGATAGCTGTATTCATTTCATTAATTTTTAATTCATCTTCATTACAGTCTTTGTGTTCTACTATCTTTAATACTTGGCCATTTGAATCTCTTACAATTCTTCCATAACCAGTTGGATCTTCAACTAATGAAGTTAATATTGTTGCAGAATTTTCATTATTTATATGTTCTGCAAATAATTTTTCAATAGTTGATGTTTTTATTAATGGTGTATCACCAGCAAATACAGCAACAACACCTTTTTTATCTTTTAAAAATTCTTTTGAGCATTTCACCGCATGACCTGTTCCTAGTTGTTCTTCTTGAAGAGAATAAGAAACATTTCTATCACTTGTTCTTTCTTTTACAAGTTCTGCCCCTTTACCTATTATTAAATTTACATCATCTATTCCAGCACCTCTAACTGAATCAATAACATGCTTAACCATCTCTTTGCCACAAACTTTGTGCAATACTTTTGGTAAATCGGATTTTATTCTTTTACCTTGCCCAGCTGCTAAAACTAATGCGCATTTATACATAAATAACACCTCATTATATTAATTAAACGATTGATTTAACTTATTTTTTTTACTCACAATATTCATAATAATTATATTTGAAACATACACTGATTTCAAGGCATTATCCTATAATTTACATTTCAAGGTGTAAATTATAGGATCAAAATATTATCAAAAAGAGACTGCCGCAAAATTATTCTTTATGCAGCAGTCTCTCATAGTTCTAACTTATTCTTGAGTTGTTTCTTCTGCTAAAGCTTTCTCATAAGCTTCTAAAATAGCAGTTTGAATCTTTTCTCTTGCTTCTGTATTAATTGGATGAGCAATATCCTTAAACTCTCCATCTGGTGTTTTTCTGCTAGGCATAGCTATAAATAAACCAGCTTGCCCCTCTATAACCTTAATATCATGAACAACAAATTCATTATCAAATGTTACAGAAACAATTCCTTTCATTTTACCTT
This sequence comes from uncultured Clostridium sp., assembly GCF_934754915.1. Lineage (GTDB taxonomy): Bacteria > Bacillota > Clostridia > Clostridiales > Clostridiaceae > Clostridium. The sequence continues at coordinate 12,759 of NZ_CAKVKB010000048.1, read as the reverse complement.
CTGATGCGATCTTTCTAATTCTGACGTCTGTAATTTGCATCGTTAAACCCCTCCAGTTGCTATAAAATTAGTTAATATTTAATAATTTCTCTATAAATTTCTAAATTCCTTTTAATAATAAATAAATTATTTAAAAAAAATAAATTTTCTGATAATTTATTAGAGTTATTAATAATTATTAACTATATTTTAAATTTATTTCTAATATAATTTTCGAATTAAAAAAACAGAAATTAACCTTAAAATGTTCGTATTTAACATCTTAAATAATTTCTGTCTTCTATAGTTTCAAACACTAATTATGAAAATAATTTTGAAGGTTGTATTCCTACAATTGATGATTTATCAACTTTTTTTAACTCAACAATAGAAACATACTCATCTACAAGTTTCTTTTCTGTCTGCTTATTATCAACTAGTACACCTATCCCTACTAATTCACTATCAAACTCTTTTAATAAATCCTTAATTCCAATAGCGGTTCCACCGCCTTTCATAAAATCATCAATAAAAATACATCTGCTATGATTTTTCATTGATTTTTTTGATAATGACATCTGTTGAAGTCTTCCATTACTTCCCGAAACATAATTTATTGTAACTGTAGGACCTTCTGTCACTTGACTATCTCTTCTTGCAATAACTAACTGTACACCTAAGTTTCTTGCAACTTCATAGGCTAATGGAATTCCTTTAGTTTCTACAGTAATAACATAATCAACATCTGTTGCTTTAAAGCATGATGATAACATTACTCCTGCTTTGCTTATTATTTCTGGATTATACATTAAATCTGTCATGTAAATAATATTACCTGGAATAACTCTTCCATCGTCTTCTAATTGTTTGCACAACTCTAATGCAAATGCTTTATTGCTTTCATCCCCATTTCCAGGAATATATTTAATTCCACCTGCAACACCTGCAACTGTTTCTATTCTTCCCATTTGAAGTCTTTCTAAAACTTCTCTAACTACTACAATATCTTCACTTATTGTAGATTTTGCTGCATTTAATAAATCTAGAAATCTATTTAAGCCTATAATTTTATTAGGATTTTCCATCAATATCTTAGTTATAGCAACCACTCTTTTATTTCTCGTAAATTTCTCCATTATATCACCTACACGAATTTTTATTTGTTAAATTCATTTAATATTCATATTTTATTCTAAATTTAAATTAATAGCAATAATTTTATCCATAAAGTTATATTATATATATAATTTTTTCATTTTTCTAATCATTTTTTTCTATAAATTCATTATTTTTACTAAAAATTGATTTTAATATATTTTTCTGATTCTATGGTTGATTCAAAAAAAAATGTATATAATTATAGGTAAAGTGTAAAATTAAGATTTTGAATTTAATATTGTCACTAAATTATGAAACATATTAATAATAAATTACAAATATTATTATAGTATGGAGTTCACTGTCTATAATTTATACAATGTCTCAATTTTGTATCTTAATTTTTTAATACCAACTAAAATTATAATTAAAGATTTAAATAACGAAGGGGTTGATCTCATGTCTTTTGATTTCTTAAAAGATAAAGATAAAAAAGTTCATTTTATAGGTATTGGTGGTATAAGCATGAGCGGTCTTGCTGCTGTTCTTTTAAATAGTGGATTTAAAGTTTCTGGTTCTGATTTTAAAAATTCACCTATAGTTGAAAAATTAAAAGCTGAAGGTGCTGAAATTTACATAGGACATAGCAAAGAAAATATAAAAGAAGATGTAAATTTAGTAGTATATACAGCTGCTATTCCTTCTGATAATCCTGAAATAGTAGCTGCTAAAGAAAAAAATATTTCATTAATGGATAGAGCAGAATTTTTAGGTCATATTATGAAGGGACACAAATTCAATGTTGCCATTTCTGGAACTCATGGAAAAACAACATGTACATCAATGCTTTCGCACATCACTTTAGCAGCTGATCTTGATCCTACTATATTAGTTGGAGGAGAATTAGATGCTATTGGTGGCAATTTCAGAATTGGAAATAGTGAATATTTCTTAACTGAAGCATGTGAATATAAAAAGTCATTCTTAAAATTCTTCCCTTATATTGGAATAATTTTAAATATAGACGCAGACCATTTGGATTGTTATAAAGATATTAATGAAATATCTGATACTTTTATGAAATTCTCTAAACTAATTCCTAACGATGGATATCTTGTTGGATTTGGCGATGATGAAAGAGTTAAAAATATTCTTGCAAAATCTCAATGTAATACTATAAGCTATGGATTTAATGAAGATGTTGATGTAACAGCTAAAAATATAACTTTTAATAAAATGGGATGTGCTTCTTTTGATGTTTATAAAAAGAACAAAAAATTATTCTCTTTAAATTTAAATGTTCCAGGAAAACATAATATATTAAATGCTCTTGCCTCTGTATGTGTCTCTTTAATATTTAATATTCCTTCTGATAAAATAGCTGAAGGACTATCAAATTGCAAAGGTGCTCACAAAAGATTTGAATATAAAGGTGAATTAAATGGCGTTACTGTAATTGATGACTATGCACATCATCCAACAGAAATTAAAGCTACTTTAAATACAGCAAAAAAGATAGATCATAACAAAATATATTGTGTCTTCCAACCACATACTTACACTAGAACTAAGACATTATTTAATGAATTCACACACTGCTTTAATGAATGTGATGAACTTATTTTAATGGATATATATGCTGCTCGTGAAAAAGATACTGGTTTAGTATCTTCTGACCAACTTGGTGATGCTATAAGAGCTACTGGCTTAAAATGTACAAATGTACATTCTCATGATGAAGCTGTAGAATATGTGAAATCTAGACTCACTGATGGTGATTTATTGCTGACTGTAGGTGCTGGAGATGTAGTAATTGTTGGGGAAAAATATTTAGAAGGTAAATAATATCTTTTCTATAAAAACTTTATTCTTTAATAAAAAATGCAGTATTTTTTACTGATTTATAAAACAGTAAAAAATATTGCATTTCTTATTTTATTAAAATGTCTTACAACATATTTTCTTATTGTTTATGGTAAAAATGTTAGTATTTTTATGAATACATATAATTTTTTATATTATAACTATTTCTTTCGAAACAGAATTCAACACTTCACATCCATCTTTAGTAACAAGAACTAAATCTTCAATTCTTACTCCAATATTTCCTGGTAAATATATACCTGGTTCAATAGAAAATATCATTCCATCTTTTACTTCTGCATTATTTATCGAACTAACATCTCCTTTATCGTGAATTTCCAATCCTATACTATGTCCTGTTCTATGCGTAAAATAATCGCCATACCCTTCTTCAGATATTAATTTCCTTGCTGCATCATCTATTTCTGAAAATTTAACACCTTCTTTTACTTTTGATATAGCTTTTAAGTTTGCCCTTTTAACTATTTCATATATTTTTTTCTGTTCATCATTAGGCTCAGCTCCAAAAAATACAGTTCTAGTCATATCCGAACAATAATGATTATATATCCCTCCAATATCTATAACTAAACTGTCTCCTTTTTTTAATGGAGTACTATCTGGTTCATGATGTGGATCTGCTGCATTTTCTCCATAAGCCAATATTGGATCAAAAGAAAATCCTTGTGCTCCTTCTTTTTCATATATTTCTGCTAATAATCGTGCATAATATTTTTCTGTATATCCTTCTTTAAGTTCATTTTGAAGGACTTCCATAACCCTGTCATTTATTCTTGATGATTTTCTCATAAGTTCTCTTTCTTCTTCATCTTTTACCATTCTAAGCTCATCCACTATTGATGATGAATTTAAAAAGCCTTTAACTGAATTCAGTTCCATAAGCCTTATAAGATATTGAGCTGGCCAAAATTTATCAACTCCTAATATTTCATTTTTATCAAGCACTTTACTTAATATTTTTATTGGATCCTCATCATCTCCATACCATATAATATCAATTCCTAAGTCTTCTTCAATGGGAAATAATTTATTGACTATAAATTTATGATTTCCGTTTTTATTTAAATATAAAGCTATCATTCTTTCTCCAGCACATATCCATTTTCCTGTAAGATAGTAAATGGATGCAGCTGAAGATATTATCATTTGAGAAATATCCTTTTTTTCCATTTCTCTTATAACATTTAACAATCTTTGGCTCTTCATTCTTTTAAACCTCCTATTTATATACCTAGTTTATATTAGGATTTTTTCTTCATTATATAACTTTTATACAAAAATTAATATTCTCACTTAAAATCTAAATGCTATAATAATATTATTAGTGAATAATTAATGACTTAATATATATGCATTCAAGGAGGGTAACTTATGAAAATAGCTGTAATATCAGATATTCATGCTAATATTTATGCACTTATGACTGTTCTAGAAGATATTGATGATGAAAGAGTGGATACTATAATTTGTCTGGGGGATTTAGTTGGATATGGTCCACACCCTAATGAAGTTATATCTACCATAAGAAGACGCCATATTCTTTGTATAAAAGGAAATTATGATAGTTCAGTTGTAGATAATGAATATTCCTTTATAAGAGAAAATGCAATAAATTCCTTTTCCATGCCTTGGGCTGTAAATGAACTAAGAGAAGAAAATAGACTTTATTTGGATAATCTTCCATCTACTCTTTCGCTAAATATAGAAGGTAAAAATATTCTATTTGTTCATGGAAGTCCAACTAAAATAAATGAATATCTTCTTCAAGATAACGATAATACTGTTGAAGTTATGAATTTATTAAAAGAAGATATTCTTGTCTGTGCACATACACATATACCTTGCGCTAAAGAATTTAAGAACAAGCTTCTTGTGAATTGTGGAAGTGTTGGAAAGCCAAAGATTGGAAGACCAAATCCTACATATTGCATCATGGACATAACAAAATCTAATGGAGTTCAAGTTAAAATTAAAGAATTAACTTATGAAACCAAAAAAATAGTTAAAGATATGACCATGCTTGATTTTCCACAATCATTGATTCATTCGTTCGAAACAGGTATAGAATAATATACACTTGCTATAATATACTACATGTTATATTGCATTGAATAAGAAAGTATTGTAAAATTTATTTAGCATTAACCGTAATAGTATACATTGGGCAATCTAATAGTATATTAGATTGCTTCTATATTTCATTTATGAATATTTTATTGGCTTATGCTAAATAAATACAATATTAATTTTATATTCCAATAGAATTTTTATGAAAAAAATTTTTCATAAATCTAAGAAATTAATCATTAAAATGGAGGTCATATATTATGGCAAAATCAACATTAATTAGAAGCCTTTATAGGAATACTGATGATTTCTTATCAAAGGATGTAACAATATCAGGATGGATTAGAACATTAAGAGCTTCTAATGCATTTGGATTTATCGAAATCAATGATGGTTCATTTTTCAAAAACATTCAAGTAGTGTTTGATGAAAAATTATCAAATTTCAAGGAAATATCAAAATTACCTATAAGCTCTTCTCTTACTGTAACTGGTACTTTAGTTGCTACTCCTGATGCAAAACAACCATTTGAAATACAAGCAAAAGAAGTAATAATTGAAGGTATGTCAAACTCAGATTACCCTCTACAAAAGAAACGACACACATTTGAATATTTAAGAACTATTGCTCATTTAAGACCAAGAAGTAATGCATTTTCTGCAACATTTAGAGTTCGTTCTGTTGCTGCTTATGCAATACATAAATTCTTCCAAGAACAAAACTTTGTATATACACATACACCAATAATCACAGGAAGCGATTGTGAAGGTGCTGGAGAAATGTTTAGAATAACAACTCTTGATCCAAAAAATCCAGAATTAACTGAAGATGGAAATGTAGATTACTCTAAAGATTTCTTTGGTAAAGAAACTAATCTTACTGTTTCTGGACAATTAAATGCTGAATGTTTTGCTTTAGCTTTCAGAAATATATACACATTTGGACCAACATTTAGAGCTGAAAATTCTAATACTACTAGACATGCTGCTGAATTTTGGATGATAGAACCAGAAATAGCATTTGCTGATTTAGAAGATGATATGGAACTTGCAGAAGCAATGCTTAAATATGTAATTAAATATGTAATGGAAGAATGTCCAGAAGAAATGCAGTTCTTTAATTCATTTGTTGATAAAGGATTATTAGAAAGATTAAACCATGTTGTTTCTTCTGATTTTGCAAGAGTTACTTATACAGAAGCTGTTGAAATTCTTGAAAAATGCGGAAAGAAATTTGATTACCCTGTATCATGGGGAATTGATCTTCAAACAGAACATGAAAGATATCTTACAGAAGAACACTTTAAAAAACCTTTATTTGTAACTGATTATCCAAAAGATATAAAAGCATTCTATATGAGAATGAATGACGACAATAAAACAGTTGCTGCAACAGACCTTCTTGTACCTGGAATTGGTGAAATAATTGGTGGAAGCCAGAGAGAAGAAAGACTTGATGTTTTAGAAGCTAGAATGGCTGAATTAGGTCTTGCTAAGGAAGATTACTGGTGGTACTTGGAATTAAGAAAATACGGAGAAACTAAACATGCTGGTTTCGGTTTAGGATTTGAAAGATTGATTATGTATATCACTGGTATGACTAACATCAGAGACGTAATACCATTCCCAAGAACTCCTGGAAACAGCGAATTCTAGTTCTATATTTTTTAAACAGCTGATATTTTTCTCACCTAATTGTGTGAGTATAAATATCAGTTTTTTTATCTGTATAATAAAGATTAGGGAATATAATTGTTATAAATGACAATTATATTCCCTAATTATGATTTTCTATCTATAACGAATATATATCAGAAAATTCAATACTGCATTCTTCTACTTTTTCTTCTTTATTAAAATTATAATTATAGACATTTTTCTTTTTTATTGTTTTTATTGGAAGAGTAAAATCAAATTCAACACCATTATCAACATGATTATTAACCCATATGTTACCCTTATGAAGTTCTACAAATAATTTAGACAAATATAACCCAAGTCCACTGCCTTCACAAGGTCTATTTAATAATCTATTTAGCTGAACAGATTTACCAAAAATTCTTTCACAATCTTGATTATCTATAGAAATCCCATCATCCCATACTGATATTATTACATTTTCTGAATCTCTATCTAGTTTTATTTTAACTATTATATCGGTATTTTCATAACTGTATTTTATAGCGTTAGATAATAAATTGAGCATTATACGTTCAATTTTTTCTTCATCACAAGCTAATATTATTTCTTCTTCTTCTGTATCAAATATAACATTCCTTCCTGAAAGTTTGATATAATCTGCTACAGACAATACTATATCTTCTACAAGCTCAACAATATTAATATTTGAATAATGTATACTGTTATACCCTGCTTCAATTTTATTTATATCAATTATATTATTCATCAATCTCATAAGTCTTTTAGAATTTTGTTTAATATAACTTATATTTTTTAAAATAACATCTTTTTTATCAAATGTACAATCATTCAATATTTCAGTTATTAATTGTGTTGCAGTCAATATAATATTTAGTGGTGTCCTAATTTCATGAGATACCCCTGCAAAAAATTCTGTTTTCATCATTTCTTCATCTAAAGCTTGTTTATATTTTATTTTTTTGGCTTCTTCTTCTCTAAGCTTTCTGCTTATAATTCTATTCTGAAATATCAATCCAAATTTATAACATGTAGATTTTATCAAATCATTTTGTTCAAATTTTACTACTGAATTTTTTTCATAGTATATATTCATTATTCCAATTATATTATTTCCATATTTTATTTCATATATTTTTAATTCATATTCATCCTTATCAAATAAATTATATACCAACGGATAATTTATTATTACCTTTGAATCCGTAAATTTCTCAAAACGTTCAGTTCCAAATTCAATATTTTTTCTTATATAATAATCTTCTTCTTTTGTATCTACATATAGATTTAAAGAATTATTTTCTTGATTATATAAATATATGTTTATATATTCAGCTTCCAATTCATTAATTAAACTTTTACATAATAACTTTATTCTATCATTATATTCGTCGTCAGATACATTGCCATTCTCATTACAATTATACATTATATCGTGATATCCAAAAATATCTTTAGAATCCTTTTCTAATTCATAATCCATTAAATTTGATATTTCTTTATTAAATGTAACTTCTCTAGACAATGTAAGGATACTCTTTTCATTGTTTAACATTATAGGTGCTTTATATATATTAAACCATCGTTCTTTATCATTTATCCTTCTTAAGCATCGTTCAAAAAAATCGCCTTTATTTTTATTAAGAACCTCTTCTTCCAATGACCTTATTTCTTTACAATTATCTTCATCAAAAACTGATTTAATATTTCTATTCACAAATTTTTCCTCAGAATTAAAATTAAGAATCTGTAAAAATTTTTTATTACAATACTTATAGTTTCCCTCCAAATCCCTTACTGTAATATCATAAGGAATTGCATCTAAAATAGAACGTAAATCATCTATAGTATTTTTATCTTCCATATACCCCAATCCCCTTTTCCCTCAATATTAATTTTTCCCTACCCATTAGGATATATTATACCATATAAAGATGTAATTTTATACCTTTTTAAGGTATAAAATGTATTTATTTTCATAATAAGGGTTTTTTTATTATAATATTGTTTATTAAATAATATATCTTTTATAATTGAAAAGAAATTTTTATCAATAATTATAAATCCTCACAATAACCCCTTTACTTTATTCCAGCATTAATAATTTCCTTAGATACATTTTTAAATTTCTTAAAATTTTCTTTAAAACTTTCAGCTAATTCTAAAGCTTTTTTATCATATTCAACTTTATTGCTCCACAATTCTCTTGGGTTGAGAATAGAACTAGGAACATTAGGGCACTCCAATGGTATCGATAAATTGAATATTGGATGATCATAAAATTTTACATCCTTTAGTTTATCTTCAATAACCGCATTAACCATTTCCCTTGTATATAATAAATTGATTCTCTTTCCTACTCCATATTTTCCTCCTATCCATCCTGTATTTATAAGATAAACTTCCGTATTGAATTTATTTATTTTTTCTCCCAATAGATGAGCATATATTATAGGATCAAGGAGCATAAATGGGCCTCCAAAACAATCTGAAAATGTTGCTTTAGGTTCTGTTATTCCCCTTTCTGTTCCAGCTACTTTGCTTGTATAACCAGACATAAAATGATACATAGCAGCTTCTTTACTCAATTTGCTTATTGGAGGCATTATTCCTGTTGCATCTGCTGTTAAAAATATTATCTTTTTAGGTATATTACCAATTCCACTTAAATCAACTTTTTCAATATGATCTAAAGGATAAGCTACTCGTGTATTTTCAGTAAATTTTTTATCATTATAATCTGGTAATCTATTTTTATTAAGAACTACATTTTCAAGAACTGCGCCAAATTTTATAGCATTAAATATTTCTACTTCTTTTTCTCTATCCAGTCCTATAGCTTTTGCATAACATCCTCCTTCAAAATTGAATATTCCTTCTTCACACCAACCATGTTCATCATCTCCAATTAACTTTCTTGATGGATCTGTTGAAAGGGTTGTTTTTCCTGTTCCTGATAATCCAAAAAATATTACTGTATCTCCATTTTCACCTTTATTAGCTGAACAATGCATAGGAAGAACACCTTTTTGTGGAAGTAAAAAATTCATAACTGAAAATACTGCTTTTTTTATTTCTCCAGAATAAGCTGTTCCTCCAATTAAAATCATTTTTTTTGAAAAGTTAATCAATATAAATGCTTCTGAATTTAAACCATCTTTACTTCCTTGAGCTTTAAATCCTGGCACAACAATAATATTAAATTCTGGATTGTGATTTTTAAGCTGCTTTTCATCAGCTCTTACAAACATTTGATTGGCAAACATAGCTTGATATGCATATTCACATATAACTCTTATTGGAAGTCTATATTTTTCTGAAGCACCTGAAAAGCCATCAAATACAAACAGATCCTTTCCTTCAATATATTTTAATACATCTTTATTTATCTTATCAAAAACCTTTTCTTCTATTGGCAAATTAACATTACTCCAGTTTAATATTTTATCTGTTATTTTGTTTCTCACTATAAATCTATCTTTGGGAGATCTTCCTGTATATTTACCAGTGTACACTGCTAAAGCTCCATTATTAGATAATATTCCTTCGCCTCGTTTAATTGAAAAATCAACAAGTTCTGGTACACTTAAATTTCTATATACATTCTTATATTTTTTTATGTTTAAATAATTTAAATTACAATTCATTGATAAATCACCCTTTTTAAGAAAATCATTTAAAAATTTTTAAGATAATACATATATTTAAATGTTTATCTCCTCAAGTTATTTATGCAATAAAAAACCTTATAATAACCATAATGCTATTAAAATAATATGTACCTATCATCTAAAAAATTCAAAAATATAAATTATTTACAACAAAAAAAGAATATCAGAATAAATTATTTATATGCTAAATATAGCAAAACTCATAATTATCACTGACATTCTCTAATTAATTTCTAACTACAATAATATTTGTTTTCATATTGAACTATATATTTTCTAAGCTTCTGTATATTAGGTGTTGGCAATCCTGACTTTTCAATTAACATAGAATATCTTTGTATTAAAAGAAGTTTTAAAAGTCTTTATTATTAATATTTAAAAATATTCTAATTATAAAAATTATTTATCCTATATTTATTCAAAAGATAATTAGGTCTTATTTTCAAATTTTTTATCTCATCATTTATAATACTGTCTAAAACGTATCTTTTTAATTGTTGTTCTATTGATGAGAGTATATTTATATCAGTTTGTATGGATTTGCTTTTATCTGTAATATAAACACATTCCCTTTTCTCAGATATATATTTAATAAGTTCTATATAGCCATTTATAGAATTTAATTTCTTTAATATATTTATTATTTTTCCCATAACAAACTTATCATAATCAGGTCGCTCTCTATTATTGTACATTATATCTAAAACCTTATCTTGAAGAATCATAGGTTTATTTACATATATCCATAATTCAAATTTCAATTTTAACAATCTTTCTTTTTCAAAATCCCCTAAATTTTCTTCCATAACTCTAAAAATACGTCTTACTTGCCATGGAGCATCTAACATAGGGAAAAAATATTTGTTATGTTTTTCTTTCCATTTTTCAAATTCATTACTATTAAAAGAAATTTTTTTATCATTATCCTTATCTATATATGTATTATAAACATACATGTCCTCTACAAGTTTGTTTTCTTCTAAACATATAGCTTTTCTAAAAGTAACGTTTACTGGAAGCATTGCAAATTTATCTTTTTTCTTTGTATATCTTTTTATATTTATTTTTTTTCTTTTAGTATTTTTTCTTTTTAAAAGTTTTATCTTAGTAAGTATCTCTCCAAAAGTAAGTTCATGTCTCTTAATAAAATCAGCTTCAATATATCTTTCATCATTAGAGTTATTATAATTTTTTGTTTCTTTCCGCTCAACTCTTAATATCATGAAAATCACCTTTATTAATAATAAATATTTCTATCAGATAACCATTACTTAAACAATCATTCATTAAATACATTTAATATCCATAAGTATTTATCGAAAATTCTAAAAATTACTTAATTTAAATGAATCAGTCATAAAAATAAAGAACCATAGCACAAAGATTAAATCACTCAATATTCAGCACTTTATTTAAAGAAATAATACTAAAATATTGTAACTTCAATCTTTAATACAATAGTTCTCTAATTTTTATTTACTTTACAGATATATATGAATTATCTTTTATATAAAATCTCCACGGAAATTCCACAGCTTCCTCTGCATAATCTATTCCAATTCGTGTAGTTTCCACTATATCAAAATTTTTTTCATCAGAATCCTCTATATAAAAGTCACCATCCTCATATAATTTTTTATAGTTATCGGACTTATCAATAGAGTATGCCATACAGAGTTTAGCTGGTCCATTAGTCAATGTTTTTTTCTTTGCATTAGATAATTCACAAAAATTTTTTTTAAATCTTTTTTGTGAAATGTAATCAAATTCATTTAAAGGTTCAATGGCTCTTATAAGAACTCCCTCACCTTTATCTTTTTCTCCACTTATTACATTAAAACAATGATAAAGGCCATATATAAAATATACATAAGCTATTCCACCTTCATGAAATAAAGGTTCTGTTCTTTCTGTTCTTCTTCCATTATACGCATGGGACGCCTTATCTATAGCTCCAATGTACGCTTCCGTTTCAACTATCTTTCCTCTTAATATTTTTCCATCAACCTTGCGCACTATTATTTTACCTAGTAATTCTTTAGCTAATTCTAAAGCGCCACTTCTATAAAATTCTTTTTTTAAAATCATATATTTTAATCACCAACTTTTTAATAAATATATGTTTTAATTTATCCACAATTATATAATAATAATCCACAGATATTTATTCTTTTCCCATACTGACCTGTGAATAATTTTTATTTATATTTATCTAGCAGTAGCTTTATATGTGAAATTAAATTTTTCTCCAATTTCAAGAGAATTAATTCCTTCTTTTTCACTGAATTCCTTATTAAAATCATAATAATCAGCGTGACCAAACCACTTTATCATCCTCAACCAACTCCTTAATCATCTTTTTAGCTTTATTAGCTCTTTTACCTTGAAGTCTGCAACTAAAT
>NZ_CAKVKB010000047.1 GCF_934754915.1 uncultured Clostridium sp. | reverse complement strand
GACAGGGACCTTCATATTTCGCAGTATAAGTAGTTTTTTGCCTAGTATAATAGAAATAAAAATGGAAAATGTTTTTCCTCCAGTTTTTGGATTATATTTTGGAGCTGCAGGTGCTTTAGCATGTGCATGTGGAGAGATATGTGCATCTATAATGCAGGGACAGATTGAACCAGGATTGCTGTTTATAAAATTTGTATCATATTTTGCATATGGTTATATACCTTATAAATTATGGTATACATTTAATATAAAAGAAAAATGTGAAATACCTAATTTGGATGACATAGGTGGAATTCTTCGTTATGCATACATTGTGTTTATTGATTCTGCATCAATGATGTTTATATCAAAATTATCATTTCATATTATTACAAACGATAAAATTAATCTCAAAATGATTTTTATAGAATTTTTCAATAACTATAATTTTCAGTGCATAATAGGAATAATAGTACTTATCATATTTTCTACTACTGAAATACGTCCTCATATACCAAAGACAAAGTCAAATTTATTAAAGAATTTTCATTATGAATATATTGTTTATGCAATTGGAATTTTTTCTTTATGTGGAATGATTTTGTTGAAAAATGATTCGGTTAATAATGGAAAATATATATCAATTATAATGCTGCTGCTTTCATATGGATGTCTAGTAATGTTTCTTGCAAGTCCAATTGTTAACAAAGATAATGCTGTTGAAATATCGAAAATACGAGGTGCATTTTCAATAAAAGGAAAAGTAACTATAGGGCTTTTGGTGTTTGTTATAGTACTGATATTTCTTTTATATTTTTTGGGATATATATCGCTTAAAAATTATTTGGATGCAGAAAGAGACAGTCAGGTTTATCTTGCAATAAGTCTTGTAAGTTACTTTGTTTTTGCATTAGCAATAATAGCATTAAAATATGTTGAAAATACAATAACAGTACCACTACAGATATTGTTTAATGTTGTAACTACATTTTCAAAAAGTGAAAATGAAAAAATAGATGTTGAAGAACTTAAGGAAACATGTGAAGGAATAAAAACTGGGGATGAAATAGAAGAATTGTCTATAGCTTTCTGCAAAATGATGTCGGATATACAGGAATATGTAAAGAATATTAAAGAAGCTTCTCTTGAAAAAGAGAAAGTTGAAGCAGAACTTATGGCAGCAACCAAAATACAATCATCTCTTCTTCCTAATATTTTTCCTGCATTTCCTCAAAGAGATGATTTTGAGATTTTTGCTAATATGAGGCCTGCAAAAGGAATAAGTGGAGATTTTTATGATTTTTATCTTTTTGGAGACAAATTAGCGTTTGTAATTGCAGATGTATCAGGAAAAGGAGTACCAGCAGCATTATTCATGATGACAGCAAAAAGTGTTATTAAAAATGCCTTTGCATCTTCCTCTGATATAAGGGAAGTTGTAAGAAGAGTTAATAATGAACTTTGTGAAAATAATGAAGCACTTATGTTTGTTACAGCATTTCTTGGAATAATAAATCTTAAAGAAGGGATTCTAACATATGTAAATGCAGGCCACACCCCTCCTTTATTGAAACATGATTTTGGAAAATTTGAATATATAAATATAAAAAATAATTGTATACTTGGAATAATTCCTAATGCTGATTTTGAAAAACAGGAGATTGAATTGAGAAAAAATGATATGCTTTTTGCCTATACTGATGGAGTTACAGAAGCAATGAATTCATTTGGCAATTTATATGGAATGGAAAAATTAAAAGAAGTTCTCAATAAAGAAAGTATGAAATATATAGACATATATGGAATGATTCCTATGGTGAGAAAAGACATTGATAAATTCTGTAAGGGGGAAAAACAAACAGATGATATAACAATGCTTACATTTAAATATTTAAAGAAGAAAAAATAAATATGAGAAGCTGAATATTTATAAATTTTAAATTATGATACAGAAATTTTCTGTGTATTTGTTTAAGTTTTTATGTATTGCAGCTTCTTTTTTATATGAATCAATGAATTGACAATTTAAACCAATTTAAAAAATACTTTATTTATTTGTTTTAAACAATAAAAACAGTTAATAATTAAAGATACCTTGTAAAGATTTCATCATTAGATTGTCAACTATATATTTGTTAATTGAGCATATATAATAAAAAAATAATGTAATATATACAAATAAATCAGATAATGAGTACATAAATGTTGTTAACATTAAAGAAAAAGTGTATATTAATTAAGTAATTATGCAAATGAATATATAGTTCATAGAATGGAAGAAAGAGAGAGTTGTAATATTATGAAAGGTTTAAATGATGAAATTTTATTAACATGTCCAATTTGTAATAAACATTTATGTAAAAATAGTGAAGAGAAGACATTCAGATGTATTAATAATCATTCATATGATATAGCAAAACAAGGATATGTAAATCTTTTAATAAGCAATATGAAAAGAAGTAAAAATCCAGGGGATTCAAAGGAAATGGTTCTTTCCAGAGTTGAATTTTTAAGAAGAGGTTTTTACAAAAAGGTAAGTGATAAAATAAATGAAACAATATGCGAGTATTTTAAAGGCTCAAATGAAAAGATTAATTTTTTAGATGTAGGATGTGGTGAGGGATATTATCTTACCAATTTAAAGGAAAGCATAAAGAAAAATAATATAAAATGTGACTTTTATGGAATGGATGTATCGAAAGAGGCAGTTAAATATGCCTCAAGAAGTGAAAAAGAATGCCTTTTTGCAGTAGCAAATAATTATCATATACCAGCAGAGGATAATTCTATAGATTGCATATTATCTGTATTTAGCCCAATCGATATTGATGAAATAAATAGAGTTCTTAAAAAAGATGGGATTTTTGTAAGAGTTCTTCCGAGAGTGAATCACCTTATAGAACTTAGAAATATAATTTATTCAGTGGTAAATCTTAATGATAAGGTATATAAACCTGATAGTGAAAAAGATGATTACATCAATGAAGTAAATGTTACATATAAACTTCATCTAAATAATGAAGAATTTACAAGTCTCTTGAAGATGACTCCTCATTATTGGAAATCAACTCCAGAAAATAAAGAAAAATTAGAAAAGTATGACAAACTGGATATAACTGTAGATATGAGAATAGGTGTATTCAGAAAAAGAAATTAAAACTGAGTTATACGGTTAAGTTAGAAAATTATATACAAAAGTAATAAAGATATAGAATAAAATAAATATTTGTCGTATAATAGAAAATTGATGAGTTATATAGATTAAAAATATAGTCTATAGGACAGATGAGTTTTTCTGAATTTAAGGAGAAGAAAGTTATGACTTTTAATGATTTTTCGATGTTGTTCCAGTTTATTGGAGGATTAGGTATGTTCCTCTATGGGATGCAGATGATGGCATCAGGACTTCAAAAGACGGCTGGAGATAAGATGAAACATCTTTTGGGTGTTCTTACTAACAATCGTTTTATGGGAATACTTGTTGGTGCACTTATAACAGCAATTATACAAAGTTCAGGTGCAACTACTGTAATGGTTATCGGTTTTGTAAATGCAGGGCTTATGAATCTTTTTCAGACTGTAGGAGTTATAATGGGTGCCAATATTGGTACAACAATTACAGCATGGATAGTATCAGCAGGGCAGCTTGGAGAAGCTTTTACAATTATGAAACCAAGTTTTTATGCACCTCTTATGATTGGAATTGGTGCACTTCTTGTCATGTTTGGCAAAAAAGAAAGAAAGAAAAATATAGGAGAGATATTAATATCATTAGGATTGCTTTTTGTAGGGCTTGATTGGATGTCTGGTTCTATAAAGCCTTATACAGATGCACCTATATTTTCTAAAGCATTTGCGCTTCTAGGAGGAAATCCTTTTTTAGGGGTACTTGTTGGAGCTGTAGTAACAGCTGTAATGCAGAGTTCATCTGCGTCAGTAGGAGTTCTTCAAACACTGGCTATGAATGGTGTGGTTACTGCAAATGCCGCTTTATACATATGTCTTGGATCTAATATAGGGTCATGTTATACTGCACTTCTTTCGAGTATAGGAGCTTCAAAAAATTCCAAGAGAGCTGCAATAATAAATCTGTTATTCAATTGCTTTGGAGTTATATTATTTGCAGTAGCAGGATTTACAATATTTACAATAAATAAAACATTAGCAAGTTCAACAATAGATAGTGTACAGATTTCTATTTTTCATACAGTGTTTAATGTTGTTAATACTGTAATAATGTTTCCAATAGCCAATTTTCTTGTTAAAGCATCTTGTATGATAGTGAAAGATGGAAAAGATGAAATGAAGACTAAAGAAGTTGATGGTTTTGAAAATCATCTTGATGATAGAATAATGAAAACACCTTCTTTTGCACTTGAAACTACTTTGAAAGAAATAAATGAAATGGGTACTATTGCATGTGAAAATACTGAATTGTCAATAAAAGCTGCTATGTATGGAAGAGATGAGGATATACAGAAAGTGTATGAAAATGAAGTTATAATAAATAGATATGAGAAATCGATAGCATCATATCTTGTAAAAATTAATAATTTAAGTCTTAATGACACACAGCATACACTTGTAAAGAATTTCCTGTATACTATAAATGATCTTGAACGTATAGGAGATCATGCGAAAAATATAGCAGAGTTTGCAGAAACCATGAAAAAAGATAATCTTAAATTTTCTGAAAAAGTAATTGCTGAATTAAAGAGAATGAATGAAATGGTAATAAAGTCTTTTAATGCATCAATTGAAGCACGAAAAACAGGAAATGCAGAGCTTATTTCAGAAGTATTGAAATATGAAGATGAAGTAGATCTTATAGAAAAAGATATACGTGAGAGATATATATCAAGGCTGCTTGATAAGGAGTGTAATATTGAAAGTGGAGTATTGTTTATGGATATAATAAGTAATTTGGAAAGAATTTCAGATCATGCATTTAATATTGCAGGATATTTAAAGGATGAAAAATAATATTAAGTTACTTAATAATATAGTATAGAAATATAAAGTTATTCATAATTAACAATAAAAAATCAATGCGTATATATAAATAAAAAGTGTCAGTCTATTTAATTAAAATAAAAATATAGATAAAAACATAGATTTATGTTAAATTGATTATACATCATAGTTATATGATAACACTTATAAATATATTTACGGAGGAAGAATATGTCGAAATACAAAGTAGGAGATGAATTGATAATAGTAAATGATCCTAATAAGGAAACAGAAAAATTTAAGAGTCTTACTCATTTAAGTATTGATGGTGAGTATGCCCAAATATCATGGGGATTAAAAATTGTTGATGTAAAATATGAAAAACCTTATGTTACATTAACTTATACAAATGCAAATGGCATACTTAATAAAGTTTTTGCAGAATGTAGGGATGTTGAAAATTTTGATACAGAAAAAATATTGGAAAAAGCGTTGCTAAAGGCTTTTCAAAATGAAATTATACAAATAACCGCGTTTAAAAATAATTAATATTTAGCAAATTAAAGGCTGTTCAAATTTATAAGAACAGCCTTTAATTTATGAACATATTTCATTAGTATACATATTAATGTGTATGCTTTTTTTAGACATATATACATAATAGTTGTAACTATCGGCATAATATTGAAGAAGATCTGGCCTGTATTCTGCAACATTTTTTAAAAAATCATCAAAAAGATTCAATTTTACAAGGATTTTAATTATATCTTTAGGATAAGGAGTATTTTTGCTGAAAATTTTTCGAGGATCTATAACTTTTATATTTTCATATTTATCAACAAAAATATGAGCATTTCGTATATTTATTCTTTTGAATTTTAAATTTTTAAACTCTTCAACAAGATCTATAATCTCACATGAAAGTTTATAAGAAAGCCCATTTTTGCTTAGATAATCATATAGGGTAATTCCTTCTACATATTCCCGCAAAATCATATTTCCTGCAATAAATATAACCTTTGGAAAAAAACGACTTCCTTTTACGAATTCAAGTATTGAAACTTCATTTTTTGCTTTTTTCTTTTTATAGAAAATTTTTAATGCATAACCTTCCGGGGTGAGATATACAGCACCTTCATGTCCTTTGCCTAAGAATTTACATTGTTTGATATCCAGGATGTATATCATTTCATACCTTCAAAATATTGTTTTTATATAATATGCATATAATTATGAAAGTTCTACAGTTAGTTATAAATATAGAGTTGCAAAGATGAACGTATAAATTTGTATATAAATGAACAAAAATAAATATGAAAATACAAATAAAAGAATGAAAAAAAACGATATGTGCAGACAAATTTATAAAACAAGACCACAAGGAAAAGAATATCTTTGAGTTAATATAGCACTTAATGTATAATATGTTATGTGAAATTTAAGTCAATGTTTAAATATGAGGAGAAAACATAATGAATATTATTATAGTTGGAGCAGGAAAAGTTGGTTATGCCATAGCTAAAAACCTTTCTGATGAAGCAGATAATGTAACTATTATTGATAATAAGATGTATGCATTAGAACGAATAAATAATAATTTAGATGTAATGTGTGTAAAGGGAAATTGTACGAGTTTAAAAGTTTTAAACGAAGCAGGAATAGATAAAGCAGATCTTCTTATAACTGTTACAAATAGTGATGAATTAAATATGCTTTGCTCATTAGCAGGAAAAAAACTCGGAGCAAAACATACTGTAGCAAGAGTAAGAAATCCTGGTTATGATGAAGATATTACACTTCTTACAGAGGCAGTAGGAATAGATCTTGTGATAAACCCAGAAAAAGCAGCTGCTGTTGAAATATCAAAATTAATAAAATATCCTTCAGTATGCAGTATTGATAATTTCGCTCATGGAAAGGTAAATATGATTGGATTTGATATTTCTGAGGATACAGGGCTTGTTGGGAAAATGATTTCAGAACTTACGTATCTTAGAGGAAATATCCTTTTTTGTGGAATTGAAAGAAATGGAGAAATGATAATACCCAAAGGAGATTATGTGTTTCAAAAATCAGATAGAGCGTATGTAATTGGGGAGCATAGAAATATACAGGATATGTTCAAAAGATTTGGAAAATATAGAAAGAAAGTTAGAAGTTCTATGATTATAGGAGGAGGAAAGATAAGCTATTATCTTGCTAAGATAATAAATGAAGCAGGTGTTCATTGCAAAGTTATAGAAAATGATTTAAGCAAATGTGAAGAACTTACAGAACTTCTTCCCAATTCTGTAATAATAAATGGAGATGGCCTTGATCAGGAACTGCTTTTATCTGAAAGTCTTGAAGAGGTTGACAGTTTTATAACATTAACAGGAAGAGATGAAGATAATTTAATTGCAGCACTTTTTGCTTCCAAAAATAAAGTTAAAAATATAATTACTAAAATAACAAGGGATAATTATAATGAAATTGCTAAAACAATAGGAATTAATTCAACAATAAATCCTAAACTGGTTACTGCAAACAAAATAATAAAATATGTAAGGACAATAAAAAACATGAAGAAATGTCCTATAGAAAATGTATATAAGATATGTAATGAGAAAGCTGAAGCAATTGAATTTATTGTTAAGGAAAGCACAGAATATATAAATGTAAAACTCAAAAATCTTAATTTTAGACATGACAGCCTCATTGCAACTATTGTGAGAAATGGAGAAACAATAATTCCAAGTGGTGATGATGTATTAAAACCTAGGGATAGAGTAGTTGTTGTCACAAAAAATGGAAATCTTTTAAGTCTAAGCGGCATATTTGCTGGAGGTGGCAGAAAGAATGAATTATAGAGTTGTATTACGTATACTTGGAAATGTAATAAAATATATGATAGCTCTTCTTGTTATTCCATTTCTTATAGCTTTATATTATGGAGATGGAGACGCAAAAGCATTTTTTATAACAATGATAATAGGAGTACCCCTTGCACATTTATTAAGCTGTATAAAAGCAGAAAGAAAAGCTATATATGCAAAAGAAGGTTTTCTCATAGTAGGATTGGCGTGGATAATGATTTCAGTCATAGGAGCTATTCCGTTTGTTATCAGTAGAGCAATACCAAATTTTATTGATGCATTTTTTGAAACAGTATCAGGATTTACAACAACAGGTGCAACAATACTTACACAAATAGAAGGACTTCCAAGAGGAATACTGTTTTGGAGAAATTTTACTCATTGGATAGGAGGAATGGGATTTCTTATATTTATGCTTGCATTAATTCCGTCTCTTGGGAGTAATTCAATACATCTTCTTAAGGCAGAAAGTCCAGGACCTTCTCCAGGAAAGATTGTTCCTAAAATAAAAGAAACTGCAAAGATATTATATTTAATATATTTTGTATTGACAATAGTCGAGGCATTATTTCTTATGTTTGCAGGAATGAATTTATATGACGCACTTATACATGCAATGGGAACAGCGGGAACTGGTGGATTTTCAAATATGAATGAAAGTGTAGCTGCATTTCATAGTCCTTTGATAGAGTGGATAATAACAATATTTATGATTATATTTGGTATAAACTTTGCATTATATTTTCAAATCCTTAAAGGAAATATAAAAGGTTTTTTAAAAAATGAAGAATTAAGATATTATCTTTTAACAATATTTTGTGCATTTATATTTATAACTTTTAATATATTGAAATTAAATAGAGGAGATATAATGCTTTCAATAAGACAATCAGCATTTCAGGTATCTTCAATTATCACATCAACTGGATTTGCTACAGTTGATTATAATTTCTGGCCTACTTTAAGTAAAATGATAATAATAATGCTTATGTTTGTAGGAGCAATGGCAGGGTCTACAGGAGGAGGAATAAAAACTGTAAGAATTGTAATAATTTTAAAGGCGATCAAACGTGAAATAAATAAAATAGTTCATCCTAAAAGAATAAATAGTGTAAAGATAGATGGTAAAGCAATAGATGAAGAAATAATACATGGAGTATTTCTTTTTATAGGAGCATATATAATAATAAGTCTTATTGCTATATTTATAATTTCATTTGATAATTTTGATGTTTTGACAACTGTAACAAGTGTTATTACAACAATGAGTAATATAGGGCCTGGACTTGAGATGGTCGGTCCTGCTGGAAACTTTTCGGCTTTTTCATCTTTGAGTAAATTGATTTTATCTTTCTGTATGCTTGCAGGAAGGCTTGAAATATATCCAATGTTAATAATGTTCAGTCCTTCAATATGGAGAAAGAATTATTAAGAGGTACATTGTATAATATGAAATGAACTGTCGTATAAAAATTGATTTTTGCTATATTATACAGGTATTTTTTACAATACCTGTATAGCAGATATGAATTTTCAACGGCAGTTTTTTATCTAAGTGAGAAATAACTATAATTATCAAGAAATTTTAATATTTAATAATATAATATTTAATTGAGGATATTTCATAATTATAATTTTATATGATTTAGCTCAAGATATAGTGTATGCAGTTATTTAATATATACTATATGCTGAGCTGGGTTTTGCATTTATGCTAATATGAAAAATCTTCAATTATCAATTGGTAATTGTAAAATACATATAAAGTTATATATAATAGTTATTGAAATTTTATTATTAAATGTATTTTTATAATTTGAATTAATGTTTTTAGAATAATAAGATATTTACCAAATAAATAATAAGGAGAAAAAAATGGAAGAAAGATTACAAAAATATATGGCAGCTTGTGGAATTGCATCAAGAAGAAAATGTGAAGAAATTATTCTTGAGAATAGAGTAAAAGTAAATGGAATTGTAATTAAAGAACTTGGGTGCAAAGTAGATGCATCCAAAGATATAGTAGAACTTGATGGAAAGATAATAAAAAAAGAAGAAAAAAAAGTATACATAATTCTCAATAAACCAGAAGGTGTTGTTACAACTGTAAAAGATGAAAAGGGAAGAGAAACAGTAATAGATATAGTAAAAACAGAAGAAAGAATATTTCCAGTGGGAAGACTGGATTATGATAGTAGTGGTCTTATAATAATGACTAATGATGGAGAACTTTATAACAGGATAATACATCCTAGAGTTGAAATAGATAAAAAATATGTTGCACTTGTAAAAGGTGAGGTTTCTATTGAAGATAAAGAAAAATTTGAAAATGGAATTGACATTGGAGGATACATTACAGCACCTGCAAAATTAAAAATGCTGGAATATAGCCGCAGAAGAGATATATCTACTATTGAAGTATGTATACATGAAGGAAAGAATAGACAGATAAGAAGGATGTGTTCAGTATTAGGGCATGATGTTGTATCTTTAAAAAGAGTATCTATAGGAAATATAAGACTTGGCCAGTTAAGAAAAGGAGAGTATAGAGAATTAAATAAAGAAGAATTGCAATATTTAAAGTCGTTATAAAAAAATAATTAATTATATGAGTCAATTTTACAGTAATTGAAAGTGAAATTTTAAAAACTTGCATGAAATTCTTGTATAAATGGAAATACTACTCATTTTATTGAATATTTTTAATAATAATGATAGAATTATTTTATATAGTATTCAATTAGTTATTAGGAAGGCAAGGTATGGATGATTTAAATAATGAAAATAGCAGAGATTTAATGAGGTTAATTCAAGGAAAATTTATAAGACTGAGTAAAGGGCAGAAGCTTATAGCAGAGTACATATTGAAAAATTATGATAAGGCAGCATTTATGACTGCTGCTAAACTTGGAAATGCTGTGGGGGTTTCAGAATCAACAGTTGTAAGATTTGCTATAGAATTAGGGTTTTCAGGATATCCCAAACTACAGAAAGCTCTTCAGGAACTTATAAAAAATAAATTAACAACAGTTCAGAGACTTGAACTTAGAAATGATTATTTTTCAGATGGAGATGCGCTTAAAGGAGTATTAAAAGCAGATATGGAAAACATAAGGGCAACTCTTGAAAAAATAAATCAAAATACATTTCAGGATGTAGTTAAAAGCATTTTTGAAGCAAAGAGAATATACATAATAGGACTTAGAAGTTCTACTGCCATTGCTGAGTTTTTAGGTTTCTATCTGAATATAATACTTCAGAATGTTAAAGTTGTGAGTTATGGAATTTCTGATGTATTTGAACAGATGATAAATGTAGGAGAGGGAGATCTTGTCATAGGGATAGGGTTTCCAAGATATGCTGCAAAGACAATAGATGCATTAGAATTTTCACAGGACAGGGGAGCGAAAGTTGTTGCTTTGACAGATAGTCTTTTATCACCTCTTGCAACAAAAGCAGATTATACACTAATAGCTCAAAGCAATATGGCTTCATTTGTAGACTCGCTTGTAGCACCTCTTTCAGTTGTGAATGCGCTTATAATAGCTGTAGGAATGAGAGAGAAAGAGAGCATATCAGATACGTTTTCTAATCTTGAACAGATATGGAAGAATTATAATGTGTATTCAATAAACAATAAAAATGTAGCGGATGATTAATATATTTTTGATTTGAGGGTTTTAAAGAACTTTTTAGAAAGTTTGCTTTAAAACCCTTTTAAATGACATAAAGAAGAGAGGCATATTTATGAATTATAATTTAAAAATTCCATCAGATGTGCAATATATTCTTGATGTTTTATATGAAAATGGATATGAAGGATATATGGTGGGAGGATGTGTAAGGGATTTAATATTAGGAAGAAAACCTAATGATTATGATATTACTACAAATGCACAGCCAGATGTTGTTGCTTCTATTTTTGAAAAAGTAATATTGACGGGTTTAAAACATGGAACTGTTACAGTTGTGATAAATGACGAAATGTATGAAGTGACAACTTATAGAAAAGATGGGAAATATGAAGATAATAGGCATCCCAAAGAGGTACAATTTGTAACCGATATAAAAGAAGATCTTTCAAGAAGGGATTTTACAATAAATTCTATGGCATATAATGATGAAAAAGGTCTTATTGATTTTTTTGGAGGAGTTTCAGATCTTAAAAATAAAATTATACGAACAGTGGGAGAACCTGAAAAAAGATTTGAAGAAGATGCTTTAAGAATGCTTAGGGCAGTAAGATTTGCAGTGCAGCTTGATTTTAAAATTGATGAGAATGTTTTCAAGTCTATAGAAATTTTAAGTGGAAATATTAAAAATATATCAAAAGAAAGAATAAGAGAAGAATTTAATAAAATAATACTAAAAAATCCTAAAGGAATAGATATGCTTAATAATTGTGGTATATTGGATTATATTATAGAAGGATATGGAAAGTTAAAGAATTATAAATATAAAAATAAGAGCATTTATGAATGCTGTTTGTCATGTGCTGACAAAGTTGACAGTGAGATATATTTAAGGATTGCTGTAATTCTTAATTGTGTGAATTTAATAGATGAGTATACATGTGAAAAAGAAAATCTTATAGAAAAAGAAATATATAATAATTCAATAAAGAGTGAAACTTCAGATAAAGCAGAGGATATATTGAGAATTTTAAAATATGACAAGAATACTATAAAGAAAGTAAAAACATTGATTATGTATTATAATATTAAGCTAGAAGATAAAATAGATATAAAAAAAGCATTAAATATTATGGGGAAAATTTTAGTTGAAGATCTAATAAAAATAAGATATGTTTATGCAGAATATATTTGTGATGAAAAAGAGAAAAGCAAGTTAATTGAAGTTCAAAAGATGTATAATGAAATTATATTAAATAATGAGTGTTTTTCTATACAGCAAATGGACATTAATGGAAAAGACCTTATTAAGATAGGAATAATAAATGGAAAAAATATAGGGATTATGTTAAACTATTTATTGGACAAAATAATTAAAAATAATAATCTTAATTCACGAGAGAAGATCATTGAAATGGCAAAATTAAAAATGAAAAGGGACATATTTTGATATAAATATGGATATGGATTAAAATTTTTGTAATATTAATTATGAAGGTATGTAAAAATATACTAATATGTAATATAATATTAATATAACTTTAAGGTATAAAAGGTAAAATAATTAGAATTCAGCAATATGTTGAGTTTATGATGGGAGATAAGAAATGAAAAAAATTGTTAATTGTATGGAAATAATCGTAAAGGAATGTTTGGACAAATTATTAGAAGATAGTAATGGATGTAAATGTGACAAATGTAGAAATGACATGATGGCAATTGCATTAAATAATTTAAAACCTCTTTATGTTACAACTGAGATTGGTGAAGTTATGACTAAAGTCAAGTCTATGGATCAACAGAACGAGACAACTGTAGTAGTTGAAGTGACAAAAGCTATAAATAAGGTGCACAAATCTCCTAAACATGATATATAGTTTTAATAAGTGTATAAAGTTTACTATTTTATTACAAAGTAGAAAAGCTATTAAAATAAAAGGTTAATTCTTGTTTTAATAGCTTATTTGTTTTTGCTTTGATGTTTTGTTAACAGGAGGAGTTATTTTTATGGATAATAAAAAAAATATTTATATGATAGCTGGATTTGGTATAGTAATAATACCACTAATAATATGCGGAGCGATGTATATTGTCTATAATAGGATACACACACCTGAAAAGAAATGGATGGAATATGTTGAGCTTCTTGAAAACAAAGAATATGATAAAATGTATGATCTTTTAGATAGTACTACACATGCCAAAATAAGTAGAGATGATTTTGTCGCAAGAAATAAAAATATATATGAAGGAATTGAAGCAGAAAATATTGAAATAAATATTAATTCTATATCAAAGTCTGATAATTATTCAATTATTGATTATAATACAAAAATGAATACTTTAGCTGGCAACATGGATTTTGATAATAGTGTAAAAATATCAAATGAACTTGGCAAAGGGTATACCATAAGATGGTCGTCTAAAAATATATTTCCGGATCTGGATGACAGTGATAAAGTGAGGGTAAAAATATTGAAAGGTCGTCGTGGAAATATATTTGATAGAAATGGTGATGTTCTTGCTACTGATTCTTATCTTTCTAATGTAGGCATAGTGCCTGGAAAGTTGGGACAAAATAAAGATGAAAATATAAATAAGATTGCATCTATGTTAAAATGCAGTTCTGAAAGTATAAATAAATCCTTAAGTGAAAAATATGTTACAGATGATATGTTTATTCCTATAAAAGATATTCCTTATGGAGATGAACGAATAGTGGAGTTATTGAAGATTCCAGGTGTGATGATAAAGGATAAAGATTCGAGAAATTATCCATATGGAGCACAGGCAGCACACATAACAGGATATGTTCAATCTATAAATGCTGAAGAACTTGAGCAAAATGAAGGAAAGGAATATACATCAGAATCACTTATTGGAAAGAGCGGTCTTGAAAAGATGTATGAAGAACAACTTAGAGCCATTGATGGAGCGGAAATATATATACAGAGTAATGAAGGAGAAAAGAAAAGTGAACTTTTATGTAAAGAAGCTAAAAATGGACAGGATTTGAAACTTACAATTGATATAAATATTCAGAAGAAGCTTAATGAACAGCTTGGAAATGATAATGGATGTGCAATAGCAATGAATCCTGAAACTGGAGAAATCTTAGGAATGGCGAGTACACCCTCTTACAATCCAAATGATTTTATACTTGGAATGTCAGATGAACAATGGAATAATTTAAATAATAATAAAAATAAGCCATTATATAATAGATTTCAAGGAACAGCAGTTCCAGGCTCGTCATTTAAACCTATAATTGCTGCAATAGGCGTAGACAGCAAAATAATAGATCCAGAAAAAGTAAATAAAATTCAAGGTATTTCATGGCAGAAGGATAGTAGTTTTGGAGATTATTATGTGACAAGAACAAGCGATGTTGAAGAAGTAAATCTAGAAAAAGCTCTTGTTTATTCTGATAATATATATTTTGCTCAGGCTGCAACTGAAATTGGTAGCAGTCTTTTGGAAGAAAAACTTAAAGAGTTTGGTTTTTGTGAAAAAATACCTTTTGAATTTTCACTGTATAATTCTCAATATTCAAACAGCGATGGCATAAAAGAAGGTGTACAGCTTGCTGATACAGGATATGGACAAGGAGAGGTTATGGTTAATCCTATACATCTTACATCTATGTATACAATGTTTTTAAATAATGGAAGCATAATTGCACCTCATTTATTTATGACTGATAATATTAAAACAGATGTATGGAAAGAAAATGCAGTGTCAAAAGAAAGTGCATCTGAAGTTTTAAAAGATCTTGTGGCAATAGTGGAAAATCCTGCAGGAACAGGACATCAAGCATATAGTGAAAAATTAAAAATAGCAGGAAAAACAGGAACAGCTGAAATTAAAAATAGTCAAGATGATGCAAATGGAACAGAATTGGGATGGTTTGTGGGAATGACTACAGAAGAAGAAAATAAAATCTTAATAACAATGATGATTGAAGATGTAAAAGAAAAAGGTGGAAGTCACTATGTTGTTCCAAAGGTGAAAAATATAATAGAAAATTATTATTCTTAAAAAAATAGATAATAGATAGAAAATAAGAGAGTATTCTTGATGATTTATGAAATATGAAAGAATACTTTCTTTTTTATGAGTATTTTTAAATATAAGTATTCTATCAGCAGTATTATAGGATTACTTATAATACTACAGACATAAATTTTAGCCGATTATATAAAAAATAACAAATGCAATTTAATTTAATTATAAAACAAAATGATTACACATTAATAAAATCAATAAAAATCGACAATTTAAAGAGAAGATATTCAACAAAAGACAAAAAATACCATAACAATAAATGAATTTTAAAGAAAAGATAGAAAAATGTAGAATGTTATGGTATTATATATAAATATAAATAGTATTATTTATCAATTAGATTTAAATCACAATTATAATAAAAGGAGAATTTTAATGAGACAAAAGAGATTTTTTAGAAAAATCTGCAGAATCTCAACATTGTTTTTCGCTGTATATATAGCGTTGAATATAAATATTGTGCAGTGTAAAGCATACAATGACATAGTATTTAAAAATATAACAATGAAATATAGTCTACCTCAAGTACCTGTAGAATGTATGATTCAAGACAGTAGAGGTTATATATGGTTTGGAACTAATGATGGATTATGCAGATATGATGGTTATGAATTAGGAAGGTATAGAAATGAGTCACATAAAGAGAATAGTATTGCAAATAATTATATTTTATCATTGATGGAGGACTATAGAGGAGGTCTGTGTGATGGAACTATAGGTGGAGTAAGCAAAACAGATATATACACTGATGAAATTGTTAATTACAAAAATATTGCAAAAAGCAATAATAGTGATTTTAGTAATATAGGAAGTTTTTCTTTTGTAATTAAACCTCCATTATGGAAAAGTGCAAAATTTATAATTATCTGTGTAGTAATTATAATAACAATAGCAACAATTATATTGAAGAAAAAAAATGAAAAAATGAAAATATTAGATCAAATGGTGAATAAACGAACAAAAGAATTAATGGAAGAAATGAATAAAAACACAGAACTTTTAAATAAAGTTATTAAGCTGGAGAAGCGGAAGAATGCGTATCTTGTTAATATTTCACATGAATTAAGGACCCCATTAAATGTTCTTTCTTCAATACAACAGTTAATAAATGAGCTAAATAAAAGTGAGGAAGGAATTGAAAGAGAAAAACTTAATCATTACATGCAGATAATGGATAAAAATGTAAAGAGGCTTCTTAAGCTTATAAATGATTTAATTGACACATCAAAAATAGAGCATGGAAATTATCATATAGACATAGGAAAACATAATATTGTTTATATAGTAGAAGATACAGCATTATCTCTTAAAGATTATGTGGAAAGTAAAAATATAGAGCTGATTATTGATCCTGAAGTAGAAGAATGTTTTATTGAATGTGATGCTACTGAAATAGAACGTTGTATAATTAATCTTGTTAATAATGCAGCTAAATTTACTAATGAAGGTGGAAAAATATTAGTTTCTCTCGAAGAAATGGAAAATGAGGTTAAAATAATGGTAACTGATACAGGCATAGGGATAGAAGAAAAGTATCTAAAAAACATATTTAATAGATTTAATCAGGTTATCGATTCAAACAGAGAAGTTAAAGGTGGAAGTGGATTAGGCTTAACAATTACAAAGCTTATTGTAGGTCTTCATCATGGAAGTATATTTGCTGAAAGCAAAGTTAATGAAGGAAGCAAATTTACAATAATACTTCCTAAAAAACAACCAGAATAAAATAAGGAAAATTAAAGTTTATCTGAATCTTTTATCAACATAAACACTAAATTACAAGGCTTATGTCTGGTGTTGACATTGATATTAGATTCAGATTTCTTTAGTGATAGAATAGGTCAAAAGAAAGTTTACAAAAAAATTTTTTTAAACACTTGAAAATCTTCAATTATTATCATTAAAATTTCTTTCAAATATAAGCATATTTTTCTTGTTTAAAAAATCGTCTATTGAATTTATATCTATATCTTTTAAAACTTTAATTAATGTTTCACTATGTAAAGGAAATTTTATAGGTGAATCGGAAGCAAACTCATCTACGGCCTTTCTGCCATTTTCTGAAGAAATAAGAGTTTTAGGACCACCTACACAGCCGCCTATGCATCCCATGCCTTCAATAAAAGTAGCATTAATCTCTTTGTTTATAGCTTTTTGCAGAATTTCTTTACATTCTTTAACACCTTCGGCCTTTGCAGTTTTAAAATATTTAAATTTTTCAGGATATAATTCTTTAACTATATCACATACAGCAATAGAGACACCACCACTTCTGGCATAAAGCCTTCCCCCACTTGAAGTATAATCTAAAGAAGGTATTCCTTTTAAAGAAAGAAGATTTATTTGTAAAGCATTGAATATTTCATCTAATTCTTTATATGTCAATACAAAATCAATTGCATCAGCAACATCTTTTTCTTTTGCTTCTGCCTTTTTTGCTACACAAGGACCTATAAAAACTACTTTAGCTTGAGGATTTAATTTTTTTATTACACGTCCAGCAGCAATCATTGGTGAAACAGAAGGAGATAGATTATTTATTAATGGAGAATACACTTTTCTAAGCATTCCTATCCACATTGGGCAGCAGCATGAGGTTAACATTAAATCTTCTTTTTTATTTATGTGACTGTTAAATTCACATGCTTCTTTTACAGAAAGAATATCGGCAGCAAATGCAACTTCAATCATATCTGAAAAACCTATTTTTATAAAGGCTTCTCTAAGCATATCCATTGTTATATTATCTCCAAACTGGCCTGTAATAGAGGGAGCAACAGCAGCAATTACAGTTTTATTTTCTTTTAAAAGGTTTATTACAGGAATAAATTCAACCTTGTCAAGAATACGGCCTTTTTTGCATGAATCAATACATAATCCACAATTTATACATGATTTATAATCTATATATGTTGTTTTATTATTACTATCATATTTTATAGCATTAAATGGACATGCAGATTCGCATGAAAATTTATTATCAGTCTTTGCACAGTTGATGCCTGAACAATTAAGCTTTTTTACTATTTTGTTATTTGTAGAATATGTACAAATTGATTTTTTTAAGTTGAATATATAGTTATTATCAAATTTTACGTCTACACCACAAAGAGATGTTAAGATTTTAAATGTTTCTTGAGGAGATTTTTCATGACAAACCATTATTTTAGATAAAGTCTCCTCAAAAGTTCCATTGTAGTATGAGTCTATTAGTTTATGAAATAAATCAATATATTTACTGTTCATAATATATCCTCCATATTTGTTTTAGGTTAAATTGTTTTTTTCATTTAAATGTACCTAAACTTATTATTTTAGTATTATATGTTTTTTCAAAATTTATATTCAATTTAAATAATCATTATTGTGTGATAGTTAGGATTATTTATATTAAAAATAAATCTATATATAGTGCAATGTTGAGTAATATTATTATGTACAAATTGAATTGTATAAGTTTGTAATTCAAAAATGTAGAAATATAGCAATTAGTAATTTAATTCATAAATAGTAAAGCAAAAGTATAACACATATTTTATGTCATTAATTATTTCATAATATGGTTAAATTTGATATAATGAATATTATGATTAGTATTATGATTGTAGAGGAAATGATAAAAAAGTATTTGACGAATACGTAATATAAATTTATGTTTTGAGTGTTAAGGGGGATATTATGTTAAAAAGAAATATTATGATTTTGGGATTAAGTATGTTGTTATCAGCTGTACCAGCTGTTGCTTTTGCAGAAGAAATTATAGATTTATCTGGAAATGATACTCAATTAAGTGAACAAACAACAGAAGCGGATAAGTCGGACGAAGTAGTTAAATCTAATAAGATCAAGAAAGTTGAAAATGAAGATGATGATCTTGACAGATATAATGTAGGTTGGATTCAAAATGCTGATGGTACTTATAGTCTTTATGATGGATTAGGAAACATGGTAAGATCATCATGGTGTAAAGTAGGCGGTAAGTGGTATTATTTAAAAGATGATGGAATTATGGCTACAAATTGGGTAAAAGTTGAAGGATCATATTATTATGTAGGACAATGGGGAAACATGCATACAGGATGGATTGAAGATGGAGGTTTATGGTATTATTTAAATGAAGATGGAATAATGCAGAAAGGCTGGATTAAGTATAACGGTTCATGGTATTATTTAAATCAATATGGTGCAATGGTCACAAATGGAGTTATTGATGGATATACTCTTGGATGGGATGGAAAGTGTCAATAATAAGTATGAAAGAATAAATTTGAAACCTGAAAAGTTTGACTTGAGAGAAAGTTGGATTTTTCAGGTTTGTTTTATTTTAAGTTTTAAATACATCCTTTTTAACATAAGCATAGTAGTGGAAATAAAACATTTATAATAATCATTAAACTTGCTTGAAAGGATGTAAATATGGGATGAAGGAATTTATTAAAGATAAAAGCGTAAGATTGAGTGGGATATTTTTAATAATAATAATTTTTATATATTTTTTAGGATGTGCGTATTTTAAAAATCATTTTTTTATAGGAACATCTATAGATGGAATTAATATATCATGTAAAACAATAGAAGGTGCAAAAGATAAAATTTATAATAATATTGGGAATTATAGTTTGATGATCAGTGGAAGAAATGGTCTGACTGATGAAATAGATTGTAATCAAATAAATCTCAGGTATGAAGGTGATAGTAAAATTAATGATATAAAGAAGAAACAGAAACCATTTAAATGGGTATCAGCATTAATTTATAATAATGATTTTAAGAATGTAAAATTATTCTCATATGATGATGACATACTTGAAAGTAGGATAAATAATCTTAATTCTTTAAATCAATCAGATATAGTAGAACCTGAAAATCCGAAGTTTCAATATACAGATGGGAGTTATATAATTTTAAAAGAAGTTCAAGGAAATAAAATAAATCATGAAAAATTCATCAATCTTATAAAGGAAGCATTAGAAATCGGAAAAAAGAAGATTGATATTGAAAATGAACAGTGTTATGAAAAACCGCAATATACTGCTGATTCTGAAGAAGTAAAAGAAGCAAAAAACATTATGGATAAATATGTATCATCTAAAGTAGTATATTTATTTGGTGAAAATGTTGAAGTGGTTGATGGAACAGTTATATCTAAATGGATTCACATAAGCGAAGATATGAAGCCATATATAGATGAGTGTGCTGTAAAAGAATATATAAAAGAACTTTCAAAAAAATATGATACCATAGGGATAGGAAGAAGATTTGAAAGCAGTGTAGGAAAAACTGTAATTGTAAAAGGGGGGTATTATGGGTGGAAGATAAACAGAAGAGATGAAATAAAAGAATTAATTAATAATATAGAAAAAGGTCAGAATATATTTAAAGAACCTTTATATTCTCAAAAAGCTGTTTCAAGAAGTGAAAATGATATTGGAGATACATATGTTGAAGTAAATATAACACGTCAGCATGTTTGGTTTTACAAAAATGGTAATTTATTAATTGAAGGTGATGTAGTTACAGGATGTAAAAGTAAAAATACACCCACACATTTAGGAGTTTATGGATTAAACTATAAACAAAAGGGAGCTACTTTAAAAGGAAATGGATATAGTTCAGATGTTTCATATTGGATGCCTTTTAATGGGAATATAGGGCTTCATGATGCAAGCTGGAGAAGTTCGTTTGGAGGTAACATATATGTAGATAATGGAACTCATGGATGTGTAAACATGCCTAAATATTTGGCAAAAACAATATTTGAAAATATTGAAGATGGAACACCTATAATATGCTATAGTGAAGAGACAAAAAGAAGTTCAGATAAATAAAAATTTTGTTATTATATAATATATATTATGATGCACTAAATAATATTGTTAGGTATCTTTTTAAAATCAATATATAGTATATTTGTTATTCTATGCTGTATATTGATTTTATTTATAAAGATGATTATTATATATGTTTTAACAATAAAACTACATAATAATTAAAGAAATCTCTGCTAAGATTTTATCTTTTATTATCTGTTATACATTATTGATTGAAATATATATTGACTAAAGATAAATATAATTAATAATAAATGA
Organism: uncultured Clostridium sp.; assembly: GCF_934754915.1. Taxonomy (GTDB): domain Bacteria; phylum Bacillota; class Clostridia; order Clostridiales; family Clostridiaceae; genus Clostridium. Next base: position 2,568 of record NZ_CAKVKB010000047.1, on the reverse strand, counting down.
ATATTTTATAGCATATTTGTAAAAAATACGATTAAAGGAAATATTTAATAAAGAGGTGAAAGTTTTGCATGATTTCAATATTGGTGATAAGATAGTTTATCCAAATCAAGGAGTTGGAATTATAGATGTAATTGAAGAAAAGGAGTTTAATGGAATAAAAGAAAAGTATTATAAAATTCATCTTATTAATAATACAATGAAATTATCACTTCCCTTAAGTAGATTAAAAGCATCTAATATACGGCTTATAAGTGATTCACAGACTTTGGATTATAATCTTAACAATAAAAGAAAAACTTTAGAAGACATAAAACAACTTGCAAAAACAAATTATAAGGAAAGAAATGAAATGTATACAAGCAAGATAAAATCAGGAACATTGAAGGAACAGCTTGAGATAATATATAATCTAACACAACTGAAGTCAATACACAATTTGAATTCTATGGAAAAGATGATTCTTAGAAATACTAAAAAGATACTTATCGATGAAATAGTTCAATCTAAAAAAATATCAGAATGTGAGGCAGACAATTTGTTAGAGTCATATATAAATTCTTAAAAATATTCAGCAGATTATAATTGACTATAATTTGCTGAATATTTTTATGCATATTTTTCATAAATACAAGAATAAATTAATAGAAAGCGGTGCTAAAGGAGATTTTATATGATACGTCCAAAACCTTTAAAAAAAGATGATGTTATAGGAATCATAGGTACATCAGGACCTCCTGAAAAAGAGAGAATTGAGCCGGCAGTAAGATGGATTCAATCTTTAGGACTTAAAGTGAAATTTGGTAAAAGTGTTTATAAAACTTATGGCTATTTATGTGGAGATGACAGTATACGTGCTTATGATGTTAATAGTATGTTCAAGGATAAAGAAATAAGAGGAATATTTGTATTAAGGGGAGGATATGGATGTTCCAGAATATTAAACTTGATTGATTTTGAAAATATAAAGAAAAATCCTAAAATATTTACAGGATATAGTGATGTTACAGCACTTCATATTTCAATAAATCAAAGATGTAATATGACAACATTTCATACTCCTATGGTATGTACAGAATTTTATAAAAAATCAGATGATTATACTTTAAAATCTTTTAAAAATAATATATTTCAAAGAAATATCAGTTATAACATATTAAATCCAACTAATATAAAAATGGAATGTTTAGTAGGAGGAAAAGCTTATGGGAAAATTACAGGTGGAAACCTTTCTGTTATAACATCTTTAATGGGAACTCCATATGAAATTGATACAAAAGGTAAAATATTGTTTCTTGAAGATGTTGATGAACCGCCTTATAAGATAGATAGGATGCTTATGCAGTTAAAAATGGGAAATAAGTTTAAAGATGCATGCGGTATAGTTTTAGGAATGTGGAAAGGATGCTCTGCAAGTGACATTAGAAGAAGCCTTACTCTGAAAGAGGTTTTTGAAGATATTATAGTTCCAGAGAATAGACCAACAATAATGAATCTGGCTTGTGGGCATTATCTTCCTAGTTTAAGCATTCCTATGGGTGATAGATTTTATATTGATGCTGATAATCTTGAGATAAAGCATCTTTGAAAATTGGTATGTTTCATATGAAATATTACAACATAATATATGGTGTAATATGAAATCAAAATTTTTATTAAAAACATAAATGAAAAATTTCATGTTAGTGAGGATTTTTCATATTTGCATAATTGCAAATTTCAATTCAATATATAGTATACATCAAATAAATATAGATACTATATATTGAATCAAATCATATAAAATTATAATTATGAAATATCTACAAGTATAAATTTAGATTATTTTGTAAAAAAATAAATTTGTGTAATTAATATTATTTTGAAATTCAATAAAGTACTAAAATTAAATAATGAAGATTAATAGAAAAATTGTAATAATGATATGAGTAGTAATAATATACTTGTGATAAGGCAGTAATTGAAAGATAAAAATCTAATTGTTTTTGTGTAATAAAATAATGATCCAATAATATAAAAAAATATATATATAATAAAATTGAAGACTAATAAGTGGGATATTGATATACCCGCAAGGCTTCCAGCAATTGATGGCCATATATTATTAATACTTAATCCTATTGAAATGTTTATGAGATTTTTCAATGAAAATGAGTGAAAGCATAAATCTTTATCTTCAATTATTTCTTTATATTTCTTAAAGTTTTCAACGTAATGAGAAGTGTCAAAACCATCCTTATACATTTTTATTCGTATATGTTCGATTAAATAATATACTCCAATAAATCCAAGGAGAACAGCTCCAAATATCCAGCTTAAATTCTTAGTGAAATATGAATTTATGAGTATTCCAAGACAAAATGATAGAAAAGTTATAAAAGTAGTAAATATTGAAGGAAATAATATGCTGCATTTAAAAAAAGTAAAATTGCAGTTTTTATTTTTTTGATTAGATGAATATTTAAGAGTATCCATATTCATAGCAGTACATAATAAAAGGGATGATAAAATATTCATAGATACACTCCGAAAAATGTTATAATGTATTATATACACAAGAAGAATATAAGG
>NZ_CAKVKB010000046.1 GCF_934754915.1 uncultured Clostridium sp. | reverse complement strand
AATTTTTTACCTTTTCTAAATACTATATAACCATCTTTTCCGTTTAATACATTTTCACTTACTGGTGTATGATTAACGCTCTCTAAAAATTCTTTTTGCTCCTTAGTTAAATTAATATCTTTAGGTATGCAATAAAATCTATTAAAGAATTGTTTTAATGTTTTATCATTACTTTCTCTTAAATAATATTCTGTACTCATAATCCCCCCTAAATTTGTTCATTTATAATAAATGATATTGTTCACTTATTAAAAATAATACAGTAAAAATTTAAATAAAAAAAGATACAAGGGAAAACCCTCATATCCTAATCACTCAATATTAAACCCCGGTACTTAATATCTATTTAAATATAGTATTCTAATAATAGATGCAAATAGCACTATACACACTTTATTAAAGACCATTTTTTGAGGGTATCTATAAAAGCCCCTCTTTCCTCATGTTAGTTATATGCCTTTCTAACGTTTTTATTGGTATATTTAATTGTTTTGCTATTATTGTATTAGTAAAATTTTCTCTCTTTAAATCAGCTATATTCCTCTTTAATTCCTGTATCTTTGCTTGTTTTGGTGTTAATCCCTCTTTATTTCTTGGCGTTCTTTTTTCATTCTTTCTTCTATATTTCTCACAAGTAGATATAATAGTTAATAGTTTTCTTTGCTCCTGCTCTTCTAAATCTAAAGCATTAATTATATATTTATTAGTGAATTTATATCCTTTGTTATTATCCTCTTGAAAGTGTTTTACTGTTCTATTTACACTTCTGCATACTGATATTAATTCTTTTGCTTTATATGGCTCTTTAAAGCTTTTATTAAACTCCTTAGTAACTTTAATTAACTCTTCAACTGTAACCTCATTTACAAGCCTATAATGATAACTATAAAGCATAATTAAAGTATTTCTGTACCCTTTAATATCTCCATTTCTTAAACTCACTATATGCTTAAAATCTTCTATACGGCTCATATTTAACGTATATAAGTTTTTTGTAGGTAAATAAGTAATTTTACTTTTATTATTTTTATATTGCTTATTCACCTTAATATAAGCCTTTTTTAAATCAAATATATTATATATATTGCCATTGTTTTTAAGCATACTATAACATTTGCTATTACTTTTACTGTTTATACTTCCTGGTAACCTTAAAAGTCTTGTAGGGTCTTTTACTCTACTATCTACTGATATATTTTTTATACTTCTTTCCAATTCTTTTATTATGTTAAATAAATAATTCTCTATCTTTTCCCAAAGGTCTAAAAGCATTATATGACAGTTATTAATATCCCAATATATATGTATTCCTCTACCACTATTTATATATTCTGTTGGTTGTGGAATTTTCTTTTCTTCAACTAACTGCTCTACTGCTCCAACTACTTCAAATTGGTCTATTGGTTCAGTACCTGTTTTATGGTCTATATCAATATAAAATCTATGTAATTGCCATAAATATTCTCTTTCCCTTTTTATTGGCGAATTGAATGTATTAGGCGTGTAATATATATCTTTTTTATTTTTATATTCTTTTGAATTTATTTCTGCTGGACTAATTGCTTCAAGTCTTTTCATTGTTCCATTTGAAGCTTGTACTATATGTGTAAATCCTAAATCATATTCTAATTGTGCTATTCCCATTTTTTTCTCCCTTTCTGATGTACAAAAAAAAGCCCTTCTAGGTGTAACCCTAAAAAGGCTATTGAAATTCATCAAAAAAGGTGTTAAAATAACATCATCTAAATGACTTCAAAGCTTTTTAGGTAGTACGGTTACCTATTTAGTTGCTTTTAAATATATTCGCAGTATATTTGAAAGCATGAGGTCTTTTTTTTATTTTTAAATTTAAATATATTATACCTCATGTATTCCAAATATTCCATATGTTCTTATTATTTTCATTTCATCGTCCTCCTAGTGTTATATACCCATAAAATAATGATACAGTACCTTTTACTTTAATTTCAACTTTTTTAATTACATTTCATTGAAATAATTCATATTATTTACGTACTCATACCATATAAAATTAAAATTTTACTGTATAAAACATTATTTGACTTTTTATTGTTGGTTTTATAAAATATATAAGTCTTGAAAATAATACTTTTTATATGGATTTATAATTATATTCGGCAATAAATTTTATAATCTTGTCCCTATTCTGTTTATAAAAAGATTTATCACCAGTTAAAAAGTAAATACATAATAGACTTAAATCTAACATCTTCAATGGATCATCTTCTTTATTAATATCAACTCTAACCTTTTCACTAGCTTTTATCATTTCTGAATAATAATATTGTTTTGCTTTCCCTTTATGCTCTATGTATTTGGCTCTTAAATTATTTTCTATTTCTTTAATCATTCATACCTCCTGCAATTATAATGCTCTTATAAATTCCTCATAATGTTCATATAATCCAACATAAGCGTCTAACATTGAAGCTACGCCATCAATTCTCTGCTTTGCTGATTGATTCTTAATTGGTACTATATTCCCGTTTCTATCTTCTTTAACTCCCGTATTAGTTAAGCACCATTTTAAAATTGGATTATTATTATAATTAATCTTTTTTGCTTTAAGGTCTGCCCCTAGTTGTTGCATTGGTAGGCTCAAAGTTTTTGCCCCTTGAATACATCTTTCCATTTTAAAGCCATGAGATTTCATTTCCTCAACCCAGTATTTAGCTGAATAATTATCATAGTAAATCCATAAAGGTGTTATTCCATAATTATTGAGCATTTCAATAAACCAAGCCGTAACATCACTATAATTAATGCTATTACCATTACATAGCCTTATTAATCCTCTTTCTAACCATTTATCATATGGTATTTTTTCAATCTTAACTCTTTCATTAAAATTTTCACTAGGTAGCCAATACATTTGATGTATATATCTTTTTTCTGTTTCCTTATCTATAAATAATAATGTTGCACATGTTAAATCTGTTGTGATGGATAAATCCGCTCCCCCTATTGCATAGAAATTTTTAAAATTTTCTATATCAAAAGTTTCTGTATTATTAATATCATCAAAGTTTAACCATGCATTACTTAGGGTATTTCTTATATTAAAATCCTTAGTTAATACCCCGCTTAAATCTTTCGGACTATTCTTTGCTTTTTCTACTTTCCTTTTTAGGTCATCTAGCTTTTTTATTGCTCCTAATGATGGATTCGATTTGCTCCAACATCTTTCATCTAACCATTCCTCTTTTTTATCTAATTCATATATTATCGGCAAAAATGTATCATCTTCGAAAGTTCCATCTACAATATTGCATGAATACTCATAAATATCATCAAAAATACACTCTCTTACTGTTCCAGCAGTAGTTATCATTATTAATAACGGTTGCCTTCTTGCTGATTGTGATTGTTGCATTACCTCATATAAATTTCTATCTTTTACGCCATGTAATTCATCTATAATTACACAATGTGCATTTAATCCGTCTAATGTGTCAGAATTTTTTCCAAGCGGTTGGAACTTACTCATGGTTAAAGGGAAATATAAATCACTCTTTCTCTTCTTGATATGCTTTGATAGATAAGGGCTTTGGTTTATCATATTTAATGTTTCATCAAATACTAGCTTTGCTTGGTCTTTCTTTGTAGCACATGAATATATCTCTGCTCCTGCTTCATTATCTGCTATCATCATGTAAGCAGCTATCCCACTAAGCATTGTTGACTTTCCATTTTTCCTTGCTACATAAAACATACTTTCTTTATATCTTCTTAAATTAGTTTCTTTATCTATAAAACCAAATAATGCTGATATATACGCCTTTTGAAATAATTCTAGTATTACAGGTTTTCCAGCCCACTCACCTTTACTATGCTTACAAAATGTTTCAATAAATTTTATTGGTCTTAATGCTCTTTCTTCATCAAATATATATTTGTCTGAATTATAAATATCATTTACCATTTTTTCATATTGCTTGTACACTCTATTAGATACAACATATTCACCAGCTTTTATTTTCTCAAAATATTCAATAACATAATTCATTATTTTTGTTGCTCCTTAATGAAAGTCATTAATGGATCTGCTTCTTCTACTATTTTAACTGGTGGTAATAAATCTACTAATTGTTTTGATAAATTACTATAATTTTTTAATGTTGTATTATATCCCTTTAATGCTGGATTCTCTCTTAAAAATTCTTGTTGCCCTTGCTTAAATAATGTTGTTGTACCTTGTGTTTCAACTTCTTCTTTCAATTTATCTAAAGTTCTTTGAATGAATAAAAGTTCATTATAAATATTTTGTGCTATTGGTAGCCTATCTTTTGGAATTAATTTCAAAACTTTTTAAGTTGCTTCATCTCTTTTGATATATCTTTATTTTTCTCAAACATTTCTTAAAATTCACCTACTTTCTTTGTTTTACCCTACCCTAAAATTTAAAATTTCTTGGAGGGGTTTAATTAGGTAGCCACTCGGCGTGGCTGGTTAAATAATATCCTTGTTATGTGGGGGGGTATAAATTAAATCTCCATTTTCATCAAATGCTACACCATCAACTGTTGCTCCACCAATTCCATGAACACTATTGTGGCACTCTAAACATAAGGCTTGTAAGTTATCCCAATTTAAAGTTATATTAAAGTCATTTATATTCATTGGTGTTATATGTTTCTTATGATGAACTATCTTTGCTAATCCTCCACATCTTTCACAAATATAATTCTTACTCTTCATAAATGAACTTCTACACTTAATCCATTGAATACTATTGTAGAAGCCTTTTGCATATTCTTTAGCCATTATTACTCCTTTATTTATATAATTTTTTATGCCTTGAATGTATTTTTACTATGAGAATGTTACCTCCCACCTACACCACCTTAGCAATTGATACTATGCCATTTATTAACACTCTTAAATATCAATGTAACCTCATATAAAAAACATTACTTATTTAATCTAAATTAATATTTTATTTTCTTTATTGCATTATTTAATCTCTCTGTATCCATACCAATATACGCTAATGTTGTTGCACTTGATTGATGTCCTAATGCCTTTTGAACTAATCCTATATCCTTCTTATTGTCCATATATAACCAATATGCAAATGTCTTTCTTGTTCCATGACACCCTAAGTTCTCTATATTAAAATACTCTTCTATCTCTTTCATAATCCTATAAGCTTGTGTCCTTGTTATTGGTTGATTAATTCCTTTCCTGCTCTTGATTAAATAATCATCATCTTTCATATCTTCTGTATATTCATCAATTAATTTCTTTAATTCTCTATTTAATGGAATATTTATCATCTTTCCTGTTTTTTGTTGCTTTATTTTTAAATTCCACTTTCTTCTTACATCTTTTACTTTTAAATTTAAAATATCGCTTATTCTGAATCCGCAATATATCCCTAATCCAAACATAATGGCGTTTCTTTGGTTTTCACCTTCTAAACTTTTCATTATATTTTTTACTACGCTCTTATCTTTTATAGGCTCTGTCATTACATCACCCCCATTTTTTTGACATATGTTCATAATTTAATTCTTGAATAAGTTTTACAACTTCTTTAAGCTCTTTATCTATATCTAAATCACTTAAAATTATTTTTGTTATATCTGTGCCTATATATTTTCTTTCTCCAATATAACTATTTGTTTTAACTCTATATCCTAATTCGTTTATGTAATTGGCTACTGCTCTTACACTTTCTAACTCTAAATATTTTTTAAATACTATAGTTTCAAAATTATCATCTTCTTTTATTTGAGATTTATTTTCTAGGATATTAATTATTTTTTCAATTTTCTGTATTTTTTCATTATGTTTTTTAATTATCTTTTCCTCTAGCTTCCTATATCCTTTTATTTTACTTTTTATTGCTTCACTCATTTTCAGTCCTCGCCATTGAACTTAATACCATCAAAAGGTTATTTATAGGTTTTTCATAATGCTCAAAATTTTGGTCATACATTGAACATATTAAATATCCTGCTAGAGTTTTAACTAATGGATTAATCGGCTCTTCTTCCCATCTCGAGCCTGTTTTAGTTTCTAAGTAATCTGGAATTGATTTTATAAGTCCTGTTATAAGTTTGTCATCAAAGTCATCTTCAAGACTCATCCTTAAGTTTAACTTTGCTTCTTCTAGTGTTAATATCACTTCTTCACCTTCTTTATTAAAAAGGTGTCCAAATCGGACACCCTTTGATTTTATCCTTATTTTGATAATTTTATAAATGCTTCTGCAACTAATGGCTTAGTGTCTGCTATTGCTAATGCTCTGTAATCAATTATTCCATATTTGAAACTACTTTCTCTTGATGTTTCTATAACTATGCCCTCTGGAATGTTGAAACCTAAGTAATTAAAGTTCCCTAAGAATATAGTGTCATCTGCTATATTGTCATCAATGATAACAGGCTTACCCAATATGTATCCTATATTCTCATTCTTTGGGTCTGATATAAATATCGGTCTGCCTGTACCATCTACAAGTCCATAGATTGAATTATATAGAGTTGCATTATTCATAGCCCATTTTGCTCCTGCTGAATATCCTCTTTTTAATTTCGCTAACATTTTAGTTAAATCTGTATAAGCCACATTATCTGTAAATGTAAAGCTATTTTTATTATTCCATGTAATTCCTGTTGCTATTCCAGTCCCTTGATTTGTTCCAGTTCCGTTTACTAATGAATCTGCTATACATTCCATAACACAATTTGTTAATTCTTCGATAATATAGCTTTCAAATGCTGAAATACTCATTTTCTTTGAACTTGCTGAAATAGAGAATATTTTTATTATTTCATATCCAGCAAATGAAACTTTAGCAATGTTTTCTGCTGGATTTTCTGAATCTACTTTTTCACCTTCTGTATGCCACTTTGCTTTTGTGCTAGGTGTTCCAATAGGTACTGATATATTAGATGGAATATTAAAACTTCTGCAATGAGATATTAAACCTCCCATTGTTCTAGCTTTTTTAATTATTTCATTTAATGTATGAGTTGGTAAAATTGCAGCACTATTAGTTGTTGTACTAAATGCATCTGCTCTTTTTTCTGTATCAACTATTTCCATAGCTCTTTTAAAAGTTCTTTCTTCTTCAACTGTTAACTTTTGCCCTAACATTGTTTTAAAAAACGCATTTCTGTATTCTGTACTTTCAAATACATCACCTGGCACTCTTTCTGTTCCTCTATTAAAATTCATTCCTGTTATTGGGTTAAACTGTGGATTCCCTTGGCTTCTTTCTTCAATATTTTCCTTAGCTTGTTTTAAACCTTCTAGTTCAATATTTAATTCTTGAATATTTATATTAGGGTCTGTATTAATTAAATTCCCTATCTCTGCCGTTCTCTTTTCAATGTCTGCTATGCTATGATTTCTATAATAATTAAATGCTTCTGCTATATTTTTAAATTTCATTTTTAAATACTTCCTTTCAAAATTTGATTTATTTTTATTCTTAATTCATCTTTTTGCTTGTCCTTGTCCTGCTCTGCTATTATTTGATTTCTAGCTTCAACTGATGTAGTTTGATAAGCTTGAAAAGGAACTACGCTACATTCATAAACTTTTTCTATTTTTGTTATTGTTCTAGTATTAGTTTTACTATCATAAAAACTGCCGTCTTTTGGTACTTTAAAAGCAAAACTCATACCTGTTAAATCACCCCTGCATACTGCCGTATGTACTGCCCTAGCTTCTTCGGTGTTTGGTAAAACTGCCCTCATATGAAGACCCTTATCATCAACGCTGAATTGCATTGTCTTTGGTACTCTTGCAAGTGGTAATTTATTAAAATCATGATTATATAATAAACGTATGTCGCTTAGGTCTGCCGAATCCAAAGCCCCACGCTTTATGACTTCTTTATAACTTCCCATAGGGTCATTAATTATTGTTTCTTGGTCAAATACGATTGGTGTTCCTATTAACTCCAATTCATTATTGCTCTGTATTTTGGTGTTTCTTATTTCCTTCATTTTTTACCCCTTTCTTATTCATTTGGTATTCATCAACTATTTTTGTATTAGCAACATTTAAGGTCTGTACCCTTCTCTCCCCATCTTCTATGCTAGGTAGATTTAATATTTCTAATGCTTGATTTACTGTAAATAAGCCTAATGGGAATAATTCTTTTATCATATTTACTTTTGTTGTATTACTAGCAAATTGCAATCTATTAGCTTCCATAAGTATTGAATTACCAAAGGCTTGTTCCCTTTGAGTAAATATTTTATCGGTTAATTCTAATGAAATTTGAACTCCTAATGCTTCTACTACACTTTCATAAAAAGCTGACCATTCATCTTCATTGTATGTACTATTAACGATTTTCTCTGATACTCCTAAGTAATCATATATTTTTTGCTTTATTGCTGACATTTGCTCATTATCAATGGCTACACCTTTAATTTCTAAAGGAACATAATCCATTTTGCTATCTAATGCGGCTATTCCTCCATTATTGCTTATAGATAAATAATCTTTGATAAACTCTTCTTTTTCCTTCTTTAAGTTCTCTGGACTTAATATCTGGTTATACTTTAATAATCCTTTTATTGTCGCACTAGATTTTATAGAATTTGCTATACCTTCATTCTGTGTATGTGCTAAATCCAAAGTATTTAATATTGCCGTATTTTTATCACCTAATAAATCATTTGAATTATAAAATCTTCTTATGGTGAAAACATCTCTAAAAGGTAGTGTTACCTGCTTATCTCCAGCAAAGAAAAATCTACAATATAATTCTCCTGTTAAGTCTGTTAAGTATTCCATGTTTACTGGACTTAATGGATATATGCCTGTTAATTTTCCATTTTCATCTTTCTGTAGATAAGCAAATGCATTATTGTATAAATAATAATGAGTTACTATCTTGTAGATCATATCGTATGAAGTCATATATTGATTAGGTCTTACTTGTAATATTCTATTTAAGGAATTATCTCCATCTTTTCTGTTTCTCTCTATTGTTACAACATGAACTGGCTTTAACTTAGCCACATTTCTCGCTATTGAATCAACGGCTGACCTGTAAATATCACTTTCATATGCATTACCACTAAACTGTGTAAATATTGCAGGTCCACCGTTCATTACTTCTACTCTTCTTTTTGAGGATTGTTCTTCTTGTTGAACTCTATTTCTAAAAATTTTGCGTAATAATCCCAAATCTTATATCCCCCCTCATTTATTAATTCTTCTATTTCTTCATATGTTTTTGGTGTATTTTTTCCCTTCATAAAAACATAATGAAATCCTAGTCTAGCAGATACAAACACAGGAACTATATGGTTGTGTGTAAGTTCTTTTAATACTTTCCCATTAAACTCTAACCTTATTTCTAGTTCTATTGAATATGGCTTTACCATAGTAATTCCATTATTTACAATTGTTCCATACTCTTCCCATTCTTCTTTTTGTAATTTTTCTATCTGCTCTTTAGTGTAGCCTTTTCCTTTCAAATAATTTTCTATATAAATATATTCATCAAAAATAGTGGTTTCATATGTTAAGGCTTCCTCTATTTCTCTGTTTGAAAATATATTCTCTTCAAATTCTTTTTTACTTTCTACATATTGTATAAAATTAGACCCCTCATACAAATTATTTAAAATATATGCTAATTTACCTTTAGTTTTCCCTTTTCCAAGTATACTTGTTCGTTTATTTCTTTCTAATTGTTCAAGTAAATATGTACTTATTAAGCTTGATAAATCAACATCTTTTTTTACTGCTTCTTTTTCTAATTCTTCCAATAACTTTTCTGCAATAAGTATCCCCTTCCTTACTGGTCGACCTGCCATAATAAAATTACTCATATAATTTTGATACTCATATTGTCTTGGAAGATAAGAAATTATATCTTTTTTAACTTCTATTATGTTTCCTGCATATCTTTTAAATGCTAATTCAGTTCCTCTTTTTCTAAATCCATGTATCTTATTATTATCCATATAAAATGCTCCTTAATTTACTAAATGTAATATATTAATTTTATTTTATTCATTCGTAGACACCGCGGGAAATTTTTTTTAAAAAAGGATAACGCCAAATTTGCGTTATCCTCTTTAAGTTATTATTTAAATTTATTTTGAATCTCTAATAATTTAATTATTATTTCATCTAAATTATTATTTTTCATTTTTATTTCCCCTTTTCTTTCTTTGAATATCAACATATCCCTTAGTAAAACCGAAAAGAAAATCTAAATATTCTTTATCCTCAATTTTATTAATTATCTTAATTATCCATTCTTTCTTAAATTCCTTATCCATTATCTAACCACCCCAAATCTCTTATATATTACTGCTCCCTTTAGGGTTGGTATAACATTATGAGAATTACACTTCTCTATGTAGTTTTTTAATGTTTTTATGTTCATTGGTAATTAATCCTCCTTGAATTAACCACCCAATTAAGATATAATCTAATTGCGTTGAGAGTCTATCCTTATGGGTGGGCTTTTTTTTATTCTTCTTTTTTCTTATTATCTTCTTTTACTAAATCAATAACATACTTATTAACTGGTTTTCCATTTTGAGCTGCTGAAGCTTTTAACATTCTTTTTTCATCTTCTGTTATTTTTAATTCAAATCTAACTTTCTTTTGTTTTTCCATTTCCTCACCTCCTGTAATTATTATAGCCGTACTAGTACGGCTATGTCAATATTTTTTTTAATATTTCTATTATTCTTTTTTTCATCACATCACAACCCTTGTATTTAAGCCACTTTTGGCTATATCTTCACACTATTTCACCACACTTTATAAAAGTTCACACCTTATTCACCACCTTAAAAGCTAGTAATCTCAAGGCTTTGCGTTGAATATGTGCTAAAAATTCACACCTCCTTATCCTGCCCCTTTAAAAAGGGAGTATTTTCTTTAAAATTAACCACTAAAATATTTTTAGGGGGTATTACTCAAAGGGAAACTTCCTCTCCAATTACTTTATTGGATAAGTGGAAATTCCCCTTATGCTCCTTTGGTGATTAGTTCAGGTTTGCACCAATTAAAATTAATAATGAAATTATTTCAGTTACCCTTATATTTTATCAGGCCAGAATTAAATTTTAAGCATAACAAAAAAACTGCGCAGAATATAGCCCTACGCAGTCTTTTTTATTGTTTTTAAACAGTTTTTAATAGTATTGAAATAATCTCCAATCCCCTAATATTTTTTTATTTTTATTTTTTTGAAAGTAATTCTATAAATTCTTTTTTAGCTTCTTCATTTTCAAACGTACTAATTGGAATAATTGGAGTATATATTAAAGAGTTATTATCATTTCTTAATATATATATAGAATCTTCAAATTCTAAAATATTTTTTATATTATCAAATGAAAATTTATCTACGTGATTATTAGAGAATTTATAGATTATTTCATGTTTACATACTTCTAATTCTTTTTCTGGTAGAACCTTATATGATAATATTAATCTTTTAATTATTTTTTTTGAAATTGAAAAGTATATCTCAGGAAAATATAAAAAGAATATAGCAGGAATTAAAGTTTCAAGTGAAACTAATATTATTTGTATATTTGTTATTTTATGATTAAACCAAAAAAAACAACCTATTAAAAAAATTATTAAAAAAATTATTGGAAATATTTTTTTTAATATTTTAAGTTTCAATTTTTCTAATTTTAAGTAATTAGTATATTGATCAATAGTATTAGTATAAATGAATTTCATAATCCTCCCCCTATTTATGGTATAATTTGATAATACATTAAATTATACCATAATTTTTTTAGTTATAAAATTAATCTTTATTTAGTTTAAGGAGTTGTATATATGCAAAAATTTTTAACTTTGTTAATAAAAATAATAATATTCTTAATAATGCTTTTTATTATTATAGCTTGGATTTATTTATTTTATTATTTGAATAAAGTAACATCTAAATGATATAGAGATCTAAGCAAAAACTTTACTGTAAAGTTGTGTTATCAAATTGATAATAATGGCTTAAAACCGTAAATTTAAAAAAATAGAAATGAAAAAAACTGCGCAGAATATTTAAATCACGCAGTTTTTTATTAAAGCCTTGATATTACTAGACTTACAAAATATTATTTTTATAATATTGATTTTTTACGCATTTTTATTAGATAAAACGCGCAGTTTGATATTAACTAACGGAATTTTTCGGTGGTTAATAACGGTGAATATAAATCACCATTTCGCCAACTTGTTGTCTAAATATTACTTAATATTACAACAGTAATAAACTTTTATAATATGGCTATTTTACTATATTACTAAATATTATAAAATATTACTCAATATTATCTAAGGCATATTTTAATAAGCTACTAACTATATCCTGCCTTTTATACATCTTGTATTTATCAAATAAATTTTCTAGTTCTTGATATACTTCTACATCAATTTTGAACGTTTTAGTTGTGGTATTCTCATAACTATTTATAAAATTTTTATCTGAACGGAGGTCTCCGTTTAGATATTCTTTAGTACAACATAATTTTGTGTTATACTCTTCAACTTTCTTCTCCAGCAACTCAATTCTCTTTAAAATTAAATTTATATCTTTTGGATCACTCGCCTTACTTTTATTTTTCACCATCAACTTTTCGCTATCCAAAATTGGATTTTTGACAGCCGAATTTTCGGCAGTTAAATTTTTTATTTCAACTGAACAATTTTGAGCGGTTAAAGTCATGTTATCCGACTCTAAAGTTTTCTTATTTTCTTCTTTCCCAACGTGATGGGAAAATCCTATTATCCTTTGTCCTGCTCTTAATGGCTCAAACCCATTAACCTTAAATCTATTTAATATAGTATTTTTTGATATTCCTAGGCTCTTACATATAGCATTAAAATTATTATTCTCCTGCTTTAATTCCTCATTGAAATAATCAACTTGACCTTTTATATCCAATTGGTTAAATTCCTCTCTATTCATCTGTAACCCCCTAAAATACATATATTACAAAAATAAACTATTATAATATATTATATTACCAAATATTACCTTGATAATATATTCTTATTTTATGTAATGACGGAAATCTTTCCGAGTTATATTAATTATTTTTCTCTTTCTTATTCTCTTTCTTCTTCTATTGCGTTACTGTAACGTTACTGCAACGTTACTTTAATATTTATCATTCATAATCTTACTTATTGTACCAAGGGATACTTTATATTTCTTTGCCTTTGCTCTATAGCTTCCAGTATCATTTTTAATCTGCTCTACTTGTTCAGCACTTAATTTTTTACCTTTTCTAAATACTATATAACCATCTTTTCCGTTTAATACATTTTCACTTACTGGTGTATGATTAACGCTCTCTAAAAATTCTTTTTGCTCCTTAGTTAAATTAATATCTTTAGGTATGCAATAAAATCTATTAAAGAATTGTTTTAATGTTTTATCATTACTTTCTCTTAAATAATATTCTGTACTCATAATCCCCCCTAAATTTGTTCATTTATAATAAATGATATTGTTCACTTATTAAAAATAATACAGTAAAAATTTAAATAAAAAAAGATACAAGGGAAAACCCTCATATCCTAATCACTCAATATTAAACCCCGGTACTTAATATCTATTTAAATATAGTATTCTAATAATAGATGCAAATAGCACTATACACACTTTATTAAAGACCATTTTTTGAGGGTATCTATAAAAGCCCCTCTTTCCTCATGTTAGTTATATGCCTTTCTAACGTTTTTATTGGTATATTTAATTGTTTTGCTATTATTGTATTAGTAAAATTTTCTCTCTTTAAATCAGCTATATTCCTCTTTAATTCCTGTATCTTTGCTTGTTTTGGTGTTAATCCCTCTTTATTTCTTGGCGTTCTTTTTTCATTCTTTCTTCTATATTTCTCACAAGTAGATATAATAGTTAATAGTTTTCTTTGCTCCTGCTCTTCTAAATCTAAAGCATTAATTATATATTTATTAGTGAATTTATATCCTTTGTTATTATCCTCTTGAAAGTGTTTTACTGTTCTATTTACACTTCTGCATACTGATATTAATTCTTTTGCTTTATATGGCTCTTTAAAGCTTTTATTAAACTCCTTAGTAACTTTAATTAACTCTTCAACTGTAACCTCATTTACAAGCCTATAATGATAACTATAAAGCATAATT
Organism: uncultured Clostridium sp.; assembly: GCF_934754915.1. Lineage (GTDB taxonomy): Bacteria > Bacillota > Clostridia > Clostridiales > Clostridiaceae > Clostridium. Next base: position 10,192 of record NZ_CAKVKB010000046.1, on the reverse strand, counting down.
AAAGTATTTCTGTACCCTTTAATATCTCCATTTCTTAAACTCACTATATGCTTAAAATCTTCTATACGGCTCATATTTAACGTATATAAGTTTTTTGTAGGTAAATAAGTAATTTTACTTTTATTATTTTTATATTGCTTATTCACCTTAATATAAGCCTTTTTTAAATCAAATATATTATATATATTGCCATTGTTTTTAAGCATACTATAACATTTGCTATTACTTTTACTGTTTATACTTCCTGGTAACCTTAAAAGTCTTGTAGGGTCTTTTACTCTACTATCTACTGATATATTTTTTATACTTCTTTCCAATTCTTTTATTATGTTAAATAAATAATTCTCTATCTTTTCCCAAAGGTCTAAAAGCATTATATGACAGTTATTAATATCCCAATATATATGTATTCCTCTACCACTATTTATATATTCTGTTGGTTGTGGAATTTTCTTTTCTTCAACTAACTGCTCTACTGCTCCAACTACTTCAAATTGGTCTATTGGTTCAGTACCTGTTTTATGGTCTATATCAATATAAAATCTATGTAATTGCCATAAATATTCTCTTTCTCTTCTTATTGGAGAATTGAACGTATTAGGCGTGTAATATATATCTTTTTTATTTTTATATTCTTCTGAATTTATTTCTATTGGACTAATTGCTTCAAGTCTTTTCATTGTTCCCTTTGAAGCTTGTACTATATGTGTAAATCCTAAATCATATTCTAATTTTAATATTCCCATTTATATAACCTCTCTTCATTTAGTTCAACAAAAAAGCCTTCTAGGTATTATTATCCTAAAAGGCTTGAAAATTCTTTAACTAAATGCTATACTGTCCTTAGTTAAAAGGCTTCAATGCTTTTTAGGTAGTACGGTTACCTATTAAGTAACTTTTAAATATATTTGCAGTATATTTAAAAGTGCGAGGTCTTTTTTTATTGTTTAAATTTATTATACCATCACATTTCCAAATATTCCACTTTTTAATACTTATATTTTCAATAATTTTAATTTTCAAAATTAAATCTTTTTCCATCATAACTGGCAATAATGTTTATTAATTTCTGTCTATTCTGCTCGTAAAATAATTTATCTCCAGTTAAAAAGTAAATACATAGTAGGCTTAAATCTAACATTTCAAATGGATCACTCGACTTATTTATATCAATTCTTACTTTTTCACTAGCTTGTATCTTTTCTGCATAATACTTTTTAATATCCTTTAATGTTCCATCATAAGCTATATAATCTTTTCTTAAATTCTCTTTCATTCTTCTTTTTCCTCCAATGCTTCCCAGTGAAATATTTCTCTTGGGTAATTTATTTTTATATCTTTATAAAAATATCCTATAAGCTAGTTTATCACTATTCAAATTGGGATAGTCCTACTTTTACATTCACTCATCTATTTCTATATTAAAGTGAGTGATTTATGTTCACCCACTTTTAAATTCTTCTATTATTTTTTCTAACTGTAAATTACATCTGAGTGAACAAATCGTTCCCCCAGCTAAAACAAGTCTTTTTGAAGGACTTATTTTTTTTGCTTTGCTGAGTGCAAGTTTGCACCGATTAAAATGCTACGTTCCAAATATAATAATTAGTCCATAGTTTGGTATACCATATGTATACAATTTGGATACACAGGTTAGGTAAGGATAGATTAGGTAAGAATAGGATAGGTTAATATAATACTAAACAGATATATCCGTTTAGTTTGTATAAAATATTTATAATATATATTTTCTTTTTCTAGGGGGGCGACGTCGGACGACGCATCTTCAGATGAGTCGGTCGAGCAAACCGACCCACTTTTAAATATTTTTATATTCACTATATACTTATAGCTTAGATTTATTTAAGCCTTTAACTCATAATTTAAACCTAGTATCGAGATTTCATTTCCGAATTTTATAAATACTCTTTCCCAACTTATCGGGAAAAATTTCACCACCTTCATAATAAATTTTCAAAATATAAAAAAATATTTTAAAATGCATAATACACTCTTTAGAATGCCTTTAAAAAACTATTTCAGAAAAATCCGAGGTCAATTTAATTGACCACAACTTAAATTTTAAAATATATGATGTATTATCTTGATACATGACCCTGTAATTCACCGGGTCAGCTTATATTTATGAAATTCAAAGGTCGTAATTTCCTACTTTTAAAATCGTCAATACCGATTTTAGAGTTAATAGTTAAATTTCCGTTGTTGGTATTTCCAACACCTAAAACATTTAATATAAAAAGAGGGCAGCAAAATATTTTGCCGTCCTCTTTTAGTTATATTGATACCGTCAAATTGGCGCTTTCCCCACATGTGGAGATTTTTTATATTGCAACGCTGATTAAAAATCACCGTTGCAATATATTTATTATTCCTCATATAATTTAATCCATCTGTAAAGAGTTGCTCTACCAACACCTAATAACTTAGCCATTTCTACTTTTGTTATTTCTTTATTTAACATTTTGTCATAATATTTTTTAAAGTCTTTCGGTAAATCACTAACTTTCTTTTCTTCTCTACCAAACCATTTACCACTCTTGGTAGCAACTTCACCAGTATTTGATTTTATCTCTTTTAATCTTTCTATACTCTGTAATGTTCTTTCTTGGATAGTTTCTCTTTCCATTTCTGCTATTGCTCCAAATATACCTATTAATAACTTATAGGTTGTTGTGCTAGTGTCGATACCCTCTTTTACTAAAATAACTCTAACGCCTTTATTAATTAATTGCTCTACTATCTCAATTAAGTCCTTTAGGTTTCTTCCTAATCTGCTGATACTTTCACAATAAAGAATATCTCCTTCTTTTAATTCATTCATCATTTTAATTAATTGTGGTCTTTCTTTATTTTTTCCAGTACATTTATCTATATATTCCTTATCAAACTTTATATTTAATTTATCTAATTGATATTCTTGTCTACCCACTTCTTGATTTAATGTACTTACTCTTAAATAACTTACTATCATTTTTAACTCCTCACTCTATCAATTCTTATGAGTTAATTATAATATGTATCATCAAACCCATTAAGTATAATGATACATATTTAATAACGATTTTAAGCCATTTATTAGGTGTTTTCTCTTAAATTCTCCACGCATCGTTAAACGTTCGTTTTTTGATACACTTTTTTTATTATTGTAAAATTCCTTTATTTTTAATTCACTTTTAGTGTTATTAACTCCAAAAGTTTTACATATTCATCTTTGGATATTAATACAATATCTTCTTTCAGAAATACATCAATAACCTTATCTGCAAAACAAATATTTTTATTTACTTTTATATTTTTTTCTTTTATAAAAGGATTATTTTCATTTGTAAAAACAACTGGTTTTAACTTTGTTATTACCTTTGATACTTGATTTTCTGTATTTCTTTTAGTTAAAAATCTTTTTTTTGAAAGCTTATCAATGTTCCATTTACATTTAGCCCATTCATTTACTAAATCATATTCTGATGGATCTAGCCATATTTTAATTAAAATTTTATTTATTTTATCCCCTTCTTTATAAGTTTCTTCATCATATTCTTTGATTTTCTCTAATAATTCAATTTCTTTTTGTTTTAACTTTTCTACCTCCTTTCGTTTCATTTCTATCTTTCTTCTTTCTCTTACTTTCTTTTTGTTTTTTCTGCTTGGATATAAAAGTATGCCATGCTCTTCATACTTCATGTGTAGTATTGCAATAAACATAGCTTGTCCAAACTTCTTAGTTACAGTTCTTTTTATATACCCTTTACGCTCTAATAATAATTTATATAATTCCATATCACTCATATTGAGATACCCTATATCCTTATTTATCAACGCACAAAACTTTTCTAATTCGCCCCACTCTCTAAAATAGGTATCAATAGTTTCTTGTGTCATATTTTTATCATTTCCCCAATCTATTATAAAACTTACTATAAACCCCATTCCTAAATCTTCTGGTGTAACTTGTATCTTGAAATCATCTATCCACTTTCTGCTATAAAAATTTTTTCTTAAACTTGTTACTTTCATAATATTTTAGAAAACTCCTTACATAATTAACCCTAAGTTTTATTCCCCTTCGCTCAATATCTACTTTCTTTAAAATTTCTGAATATAAAAATAAATCTTGTTCTATTACTCTGTTCCAACTCTTATTTATAAACTTAAGGTAAAAATCAAAATCTAATATAGCGTTCATATACCCTTTTATAGTATTAAATCTTTTTCCTTTATTCTCATTTAGTAAAAAATCAATTAATATTGCTCTTATATTAAAATCTATTTAATGTTTTCTTATTCTACCTACTTTAAAAATTCTCAATTAAAAATGCTTAAATGATATTACCAATATAAAAATGGTAATTTATACTTTTTATATTTATCTGTATCAAAAAACCTTATTTATTTCCATAAAAATTTTAAAAAGTATAGTAAAAACAATATAAATAACTAACCACTTTTGATATGGTTTTTTAGTACATTTATTAAAATATAGTTTAATGATACAAAAAAAAGATGATACCCTATTTCAAGACATCATCTTTTTATTTAGAAAGAGAGAATATTAAATTATTTTACAACAAATTTTACTACAGATTTATTTACCTTTGGCTTTTAATACAGTTGTAAGCTTCTTTTGATAGTAAAGAGCTTTCTTTTTATTTTTTGGTACAAATGCATCATAGTACACTCTATCCTCTATTAAATCCCCACTAATTCCTGGTGGGTCTTCATGTATTTTATATTCAGCTAATTTTACTGGTGAAGTTGTTGCCATTGGATGACCTATTAAAAAGCCACACTCTTCAGGCACTCTATTTGATGGTACTTTTAAAACAGACATTCCATCATATTCAGCTACTATCCCTTTTATTCTCATATCATGACCTATATCAGTTTCCATTGCTATATCTTTTGATTTTTTCATTACTCTATATGTTGCTGGAGTAACTAATAAAAATCTACCATCTTGTGGTACTTCGCTTTCGTCTAATGCTTCTGTTGCTGAATCCACCACCATTAAACTAATACATAATCAAAGTCATATTACATATTTTAAGTAGATTATCTTCTTTTTTAATAGATTATAATTCATTACTAATCTCACTTATCACTCTTTTAAATCTAACATATATGTAATTTGTTCATGAAAAGCTCTTAATTCTTCTAATTCTGAATCAAATACATATCTTATTTCCCATTCCGTACTTCCCCTAACTTCTGCCAAACAACCAGTATAAGCTGGCTCTTCTGTTAAAATCGATACCTCTATTAAATCAATATCTACTAGGTATCTTCTTTTTAAACCATTTTTGATATTTTCCCACCTATCTTTTTTAGCAACAAAACCAAATGACCAACCTTTAATATTCTTTAATCTAGATTCTTTGATAACTTCTTTATCATAAATTTTACACTTTACTCTTAACCCTATTGCATCTTCATATAGTTCTAAATTACCTTTTTCAATTGAACCTAATTCTCTATCTTTTTCATGATTAAATAATAATTTAACATCATCAGCTTTTCTTAATGCCCTGCTCCAACCCCTGGGTAATACCTGTTCAATAAAGCAACCAGTAGGAGAATATATTTTTTTGCTATCTCTAGCTACTACATTTACATACCCATCTACAGTAATGTAATCTTTTTTTATTTTAATTTCCATATAATGTTCACCTATCTGTTTTTGATTATATTTCTTAATGTTTCATAAACAATATCAGGATCTGCCCAACACTTTAAATAAATTTCATTTTTTCCTTCTCCATTAACATTAGCCCCTTTTAATACATTGCTTGAATATTTAAAACATTTCTTTTTTAAAAAATGTTTTCTCCCTTTGATATAAACTATTTCATTCTTAATTTTTTTTTCTTCTTCTTTTATTTTATTTAACTTCTCAATAGCTGCATTTAATTGTTCATCATATTTAGATTCTACCTTTTCTATATCATTAACCATTTTTAATATATCCCCAGCAAATAATCCAGCAATACTATCTCTTAAAAATTGAATCTCTTCATTATTTTCCGAAATATCATTTTTTAATACTTTTATTTTCTTTTTAAATTCAAATGCTTTAATTAATCTTTTATCATTATCTTCTTCATTTAGGCTTGCAACCATTTCTAATTCTACTTTTTTTAATTCTTCTTGTAACAGTTTTTCCTTTTCTTCTCTGATATTAATTTCATTTTCAATTTTTTTTTGTTTCTTACTATACTCCTCAAAAATCTTAGTTGACTCTTTATCATAATTTTTAACCATACTTTTACCACCTCTTAATCATATTTTTTATATTTTCATATTAAATTTTCTTATTTTCGGGGATTTTTTTAAGAAAAAGTTGAAATCGGGTTTTTTTAGCTTTCTTTTTCAACATTTTTATAGGCCCCGGGGTATTGTACCCTAGTACATAGCGCTAGAGTATTGTTTATTTTTAAAAATATAATTATTGCTATATTGTTTTATAGGAACAAATGAACTTTAAGCAGATAATAGTGTTTTTGGTATGTGTACCTTTTATTCAAATATATTTACTTCTATATTCTTAATAATCAATTCCTTTGCTTTCAAGCTCTTTCTTCTTAAGCTCCAGTAACTCTTTATCATTAATTACTTTATGTGGATTGTCATTCCAATACCTTGCTTTCCTATTATTTAACCAATATTTCTGTGCTACTATATCAGGCTTGGCTCTTTTTGTAACCTTTATTACTACTGGGGTTTCTTTTATTACCTTCTTACCATTCTCGTCAAAATAAACTATCCGTTCTTTTGATACTTCTTCTTCTTCATATTCATAGCCTAAAGCACTATTTAATAACGTTAATTCTACATTCATGTTTGCCCTTATTTTTGACTTGTCCAAAGCGGACAAAACTTCCTTATTTTTTTGCTTATAACGCCTTAAAGTTCTATCTGATATGCCTAATTTTTCTGCTATTTGTTTTTCTGAATATCCCTCTAATGCCCATGTTGCAATACTTTCAAGATGTTCCATTATATTTACTTTCCCAATTTCCCCACCTCCTTTTATTTTGTCCAAAATGTCCACTATCTGACCAAAACTATTTTAAATTTTGGGAAATAATTATTTAATTTTATAATTTTAAATTTTTAATTTTTTTTACCTTTATTGAAATATCCCCTTAAGCATTGATTTTACTAAGCTTATCAATAATTTATTGTATTTATATGAATCGGTAATATGGGGTACGATTACGGATATATATTTTTTAGTGCATATATATGTAGTAATTTTCATTTCACTCTTTGAATACACACCAATTATTTTTTTACGGTTTTAGTATCTAATCAGTAATATATTTTTATATTTCTGATTCAACATCTTCATAGTTCATATTTCCACCAGATTCCTTTTGAATTCTATAATGCTCTTCTAATAAATCAATATCTTTTACTAAATCACTAACTTGCTCTAATGAATATCCTTGTGCCATTAAGTAATATCTCTTATAAGTGTCAATGTCTTCCCATATATCCTTATAAGTAAATTTAATTGAATACTTAGAGATATTGTCCTTCATTTCTTTTAATGTTTCTATTTTCTCATTATCATCTCTAAAAACATGTGCATATTCGCACATAGTATCTATATATTTATCTTTAAGCTTATTATCTGTAGTTGGCCTATTTTTCTCTAATTGATCTAATAGTTTTTCTTCAATTATTAAAGATACTGGTAGCACTCTTTCTTCTGCTTCTTGAATTAATTCATTAGCTAATTGAATACTTAATTCTGATTCAATTATTATTGTTTCACAACTACAGTATTCATCTCTTGGAATATCTCCATAGTGATTCTTTGTATCTATGCCTTTATATCTCTTAAACCATAACTCCATACATCTCTCAAAAGGTTCTTGCTGAATTACTTCATTATGATAATCTTTATGGTAATGCATCCCTAACTTCTTGCTATATTTAAAGCCTTTCTCCCTTATTATTTTCCTTAAATACTCTTCATTCATTCTTAATTCAAGTGCTATATTTTTTAGGTTTTCTCCTTTATCAATTCTTTCTATTATTTCTTTTATAAACTCATAAGAATAGCTCATTATTTTCTCTCCCTTTTATTTATAATTCTCTTTTCCCAAAGCTTTTTTCTTCCAATAATTTTCTATATATTTTTTTCTTTTATCTGGATTTCTCTTGTAGTATTCTCTGTAATACCTTCTTCTTTCTTCAATAGCTCTTTGCTCTGCTACTTTCTCTTGCTCCACAACTCTCACACCTTTTTATTTTTATTTTTATTTCTTTTTCTATTTTTATTTTATTTCTATATCCGTCACCCCGTAAAATAGTTTTTTATGAGTATTATTTAGTAAAGTATATAAAAAAGGAGCTATTAATATAAAAAAGTATGCTTTGAGTATTTTTATACTAATAATCTCTAAAATTTATATTTTACTGATTATATATATTTAACTTTAATTTCTATTATTTTTCATATATCTAATCAATGTACTTTTTGATATTCCTGTTATTGCTGCAATTTCTTTATAAGTATGTGTTTCTATCATTGCAACTGCTTTTCTAACTGCTTCTCCAGTACATAGATATCCATTTTCCTTTAAATCTACTGCTAACGCTTTATATGAAACTCCTATAGATAACTTCTCAATAACTCTAAACTTATAAAATATTAATTCCCATTCCTCTAAACTATAATTAATTCTTCTATTTTTCATTTTTTACTGCTCTCCTATTCCAGTACCTTTTATTCCATTCTTTTCTCTTATCTTTATTTTCTTGATAATATTGCTTAAAATATTCTCTTTTCTTTTCTTTATTTTTGTTATAATACTCCCTTTGATATTCCCTTCTTTTCTCTTTATTCTTAGAATAATATTCTCTTTCATATCTTCTCTTCTTTTTCAGCATCACTTAAAGAAAAATCGTTCTCCATATCCTCATCCCCCTTTATTGTTATTATTTTTGTTTTAACTTGTATTTGTATTAAATTTTACATCATATTTTTATAAATACTTTCATTTCTCCATTTCTTTTTTACGGACAAATTAGAATACAAAAAAAGACCATCTTATCGCTAAAAATAAGATGATCTTTGTTATTCATATTAAAAATGGATATAGTTTACCCCAACCCATAAAAAAGTAACATTTCTATTGTAATTGGATATAGTTTACCCCAACCCATTCAAAGTGGACATTTCTATTGTAATTGGATATAGTCTACCCCAACCCATTAAAAGGGGTCATTTAAAACTATATTAAAAAATATTTTGCATTATTAATTTTATTATTAATTTTATTATTAATTTTATATTATGTCAATTACTGCTTTTTATTTTTAAATATTTTCTGCTTATTTGCTAATATAAGAGTTTTTTATTTTTATTTAATGTTTTAATATGTATTTGTATTAAATTTTATCTAATAATCTTGTGGTCGTTTTTATAGCTATATATTATTTTTCCTTTTATAAATAATAAAAAAAGGATAACGCCAAATTTACGTTATCCTCTTTAAGTTATTATTTTAATTTATTTTGAATCTCTAATAATTTAATTATTATTTCATCTATTTTCTTATCTTGCATTTTTTATTTTTTTCTCCTTAACTCCAAAATACCCTCTAGCAATATTATAAAAAATATCTTTTGTATTTATTATTATCATATTATCCCACCATTCCCTCTAATCTTAATATTAAGCCTTGCTCCAATCTATTTCTTAGCATATTTATATCTAAGCTTATTATGTTTTTATCCATCAATATTCTTTTTATCTTTAATGCTCCTGCAAGTGTCAGATATATAATAGTTTCATCTTCATAAAAAACATTATTATATTCTTCAAATTGCACTCTTAAAGCTCCTTGACCTAATCCATTAAACTCAACACAAGGTATAAGGTTTTTTATATACTTACTAACGCTTGTACCTAAATACTCTTCCAGTTCCTTTTTTACTATTACTGGCTTACCATTTAGGTTTTTAACTAATCTCATTCTACTCATTATCTAACCACCCCAAATCTTTTATATATTACTGCTCCCTTTAGGGTTGGTATAACGTTGTGAGAATTACACTTCTCTATGTAATTTTTTAATGTATTTATATTCATTGGTAATTAATCCTCCTTGAATTAACCACCCAATTAAGATATAATCTAATTGCGTTGAGAGTCTATCCTTAT
>NZ_CAKVKB010000045.1 GCF_934754915.1 uncultured Clostridium sp. | reverse complement strand
AGAGTCTACTATTTCCAAATTAGGACTAGTAGCTTAAATTTTTCCTATTTACTGCACAAGTCTAGTTATATAATATAGCTGATATTTTGCATTTAAGATGTATTTGTTTTAATGATATGGTGCTTTAAATTTTTAATTAAAAATGAGCTAAAAAGATTAGAGTGACATTAAAAGTTATTCATTAACTCTTTTTAAGATATTAAAAAACTTGAAATAAAATTTTAAATACTGTATAATTATTTTGTAGAAAAAAATATATAAATACTTATATTAAATAGTATAATAATTATTGAAAGGGGGATTAAATATGGAGTATATGATTTTATGGATATTAATTGCAGTTGGTGCATTTGTAATTGATATATTATCCAGCAGTTTTTGTTTTGTATTATTGGCAGTAGGATCTGTTGCTGCTATAATGTGTGAAGTAATGGGGATGAATATTACAATTCAAGTGATAGTATTTGCAATTGTAAACATAATATCAATATCAGTAGGTTATCCTTATCTTAAGAAGAAAATGAAAAAAGGTTTTGTGAGAACACCTTTAATGGAAGAAAAGTACATAGGAGAAATTTTTGAAGCAAAGAAAGAAATAAATGATAAGGCAATGATAAAAGTGGGGGGAGAATATTGGACAGCTATAAATAAAGGTAAAAAGATAAAAACAGGAGATAAATTCAAAATAATAGGAATTGAAGGAATAAAGCTGTTGATTGAAAAGTTAAAGGAGGAATAGAAAATGATATTATCAATAATTTTAGCTATACTATTGCTTATGGTTGTAATAGTAATATTATCATCAATTAAAATAGTAAATACAGGTTATTTATACGTAGTAGAGAGATTTGGACAGTTTTACAAAATTTTAGAACCAGGATGGCATTTTATAATTCCGTTTATTGATTTTGTAAGAAAAAAGGTATCAACAAAACAACAAATATTAGATGTGCCACCACAATCAGTTATTACAAAAGATAATGTAAAAATTTCAGTGGATAATGTTATATTTTATAAATTACTAAATCCTAAAGATGCAGTCTACAATATAGAAGACTATAAAGCAGGTATAGTTTATTCAGCAACAACAAATATAAGAAATATAATAGGTAATATGACATTGGATGAAGTTTTATCTGGAAGAGATAAAATAAATCAAGATCTTCTTACAATAATAGATGAAGTTACAGATGCATATGGAATAAAAATTCTATCTGTAGAAATTAAAAATATAGTACCTCCAGCAGAAATTCAGGAAGCCATGGAAAAGCAAATGAAAGCTGAAAGAGATAAAAGAGCAATGATTCTTCAAGCAGAAGGTTTAAGACAGTCTCAGGTTGAAAAGGCAGAAGGTGAAAAGAGAGCTCAGATATTAAAAGCAGAAGCAGAAAAAGAAGCAAATATAAGAAGAGCAGAAGGTTTAAGAGAATCACAGTTATTAGAAGCAGAAGGTAAAGCAAAAGCAATTGAACAGATTGCAGTTGCAGAAGCAGAAGCTATCATGAAAGTAAATAAAGCTATACTTGAATCAGGAACTGATGAAAGAGTTATTGCATTAAAGCAGGTTGAAGCACTTAAAGAAATGGCAGCAGGTCCAGCTAATAAGCTTATACTTCCAAATGATACTTTATCTTCACTAGGAAGTATTGCAGCAATTGCAGATGTATTGAAAGATTCAAAGAAATCAGAATAAGACAAAATTAAATATTTTAGATTATAAAAGGGAATTTTTATGCCATATTAATCAGCATAAAGATTCCCTTTTATAGTATATTTTAAAGAAGGATTATTGATTGCATAATAAATAAAAAAGTATTAATATATACTTGTTAGTACAAAATAACCAATTGAGGTGGAAGAATGAAGATAAAAAAAGTTATTGCAATGTGTACAATACTTGCATTACAATCTGCTTTTGTAGGATGCAATTTAAACCTGCAGGATGACTACATATTAGAAGTAAAAGAAAATACTGATGAAAAGCCATCTGGTGATAAAGTGGATGAAATTTTTGAATCAGAGAAGGTAGCAGAATTAATGGATAAATTAAAGACGACTCCATCAGAAATAAGTGATAAATTAGATGATACAGATAGTGAGACAAAAGATAAGATTGATGAGCTTAATGATAAAATGGAGGAACTTAAAGATACTATTAATAATGCAGATTTTGAAGGGAAAAGTGAAGATATAATTGACAAGGTCGATGAATTAAATGAAAAGATAGATGAATTAAAAGAAAAAGCAGATGATACAAAAGATAGGATTGACAATATTGAAAATCCTGTTGATAAAGAAAAAGTAAGTGATTCAGTAGATCAGTTAAAATCGCATATGAGTAATCTTGAAAATGCTTTAAATAGATTTGGGGAATAAAATGATAAGCTGTAGTATGGAAACAGAGGATGTAGAGTTTCTTTATTGCGGCTTTTTTTATTGTGTGTAAAATCAATTTAGAAAATTAATGTTTGTAGATAAAAATAATAAAATAGTAAAGAAAATGAAAAAAATGCTTGAATATAATACTTTAGTGTGGTAAAGTAATGAATAGAAAAAGCGGATAATTAAGGGGGAAATAATAATGAATATGAATAAATTGGTTAAAAGACTAGCAACATTAGGAATAGCATTAGCTATAGGGGTAACATGTATCGGATGTGGAAACAGTAAAAATGCAGGAAGTTCATCTGAGACAAGCGCTAAAAGTGATAGCAGTACAAGTGATAAGGATGAATTGGTAATAGGATTTGACGATACATTTGTACCTATGGGATTTAAAGATGAAAGTGGAGAAATTGTAGGATTTGATGTTGATCTTGCAAAAGCAGTAAGTGAAAAATTAAATAAAAAAATAAAGTTTCAGGCTATAGACTGGAGCATGAAAGAAACAGAACTTAATGGAGGAAATATTGATTTAATATGGAATGGATATTCAATAAATGATGAGAGAAAAGAAAAAGTTGAATTTTCAAAGCCTTATTTAAATAATACTCAAATTATTGTAACATTAGCAGATTCATCTATAAATACAAAAGCAGATCTTGCAGGTAAAAAAGTAGGTGCTCAAAATGAATCCACAGCAGTTGATGCAGTTGAAGCTGATGGAAATATAATGAGTACTTTTGATGGAGGAAGTTTAATTACATTTGAAGATAATAATCAGGCTTTAATGGATTTGGAAGCTGGAAGGCTTGATGCAATAGTTGTTGATGAAATTTTAGCAAGATACTATATTAAAGCAAGAGGAGAAGGAAAATATAAAATCTTAACTGAAAATTTTGGTAATGAACAATATGCTGTAGGAATAAGAAAAGACGATACTAAATTTGTTGAAGAATTTAATAAGGCATTGGATGAAGTCATAAATGATGGAGAAGCAGCTGAAATATCAAAAAAATGGTTCGATGAAGATATAATAGTAAAATAAAACTGTTGTTTTGAAGTTTGGTGAGGAGGAGTAAATTTGAGTTATATATTAGGATTGATGCCCCAAGTACTTGAAGGGTTAAAGGTTACTTTAGAAATTTTTGCACTTACATTAGTATTATCTATTCCTCTAGGAATAATTGTAGGGTTGATGCGGACATCAAAACTATTTATATTGAGCAAGTTGAGTGGAGCATATGTCCTTATAATGAGAGGAACTCCTCTTTTGCTTCAAATAATAGTTATATTTTTTGGGCTTCCTTTGGTTGGGATAACTTTTGAAAGATTCCCATCAGCCATAATAGCTTTTACTTTAAATTATGGTGCATATTTTGGAGAGATTTTCAGAGCTGGTATACAATCTATTGATGAAGGGCAAGTAGAGGCTGCTGAAGTTTTAGGAATAAAACCCAAAGATACTTTTTTTAGAATAGTGCTTCCACAGGCATTTAAAACAGTACTGCCACCAGTAGCAAATGAAATAACTACTTTGGTAAAGGATACATCACTAGTTTATATAGTTGGTATGGATGAACTTCTTAAAATCGGTAAGATTGCATCTAATAGAGATGTTTCATTATGGCCGCTTATAATTGTAGGTGCTGTTTATTTAATAGTTATTGGAATTTTAAGCAAGATATTAAAAAGGCTTGAGAAAAGGTATGACTATTATAAATAGGAGGAAGATTAAATGCTTAAAGTTAAGAATTTAAAAAAGAAATTTGGAAATACTGAAGTATTGAAAGGCGTTGACCTTGAAATAAATGAAGGTGAAATAGTAGTTATAGTAGGACATTCTGGAGGCGGAAAGACTACATTTTTAAGATGTGTCAATGCATTGGAACATTGTGATGAGGGAGATATAGAGATTAATGGCAGATTTCTGTGTAAAGATGGAAAATATGTAAACAAAAATGAACTTAGAGAAATAAGAAAAGATATAGGATTTGTATTTCAGAATTTTAATCTTTTTCCTCATATGAGTGTTTTGGAAAATCTCATAGAAGCACCTCAGAGAGTATTAGGGATTTCTAAGAAGAAAGCGATTGAAAAGGCAGAAGAAACATTAGGTTTTTTAGGTCTTCTTGATAAAAAGGATAATTACCCTTGCGAATTATCAGGGGGACAGAAGCAGAGAGTTGCAATAGGAAGAGCACTTGTTCTTGAACCTAAAATAATGTGCTTTGATGAACCCACTTCTGCTCTTGATCCAGGACTTACAGGAGAAGTTGCAAATCTTATTAAAAGTCTTAGTGGAAAAGGAATGAGTATGATGATAATAACTCATGATATGGATTTTGCCAAAAATGTAAGCGATAGAATAGTTTCTATGAATTTAGGAAAAATTGAAAATGGCTTAATATTTGAGGGGTAATTTGTAATAAATTTGTTGAATTATAAAGGAAAATATGCTATTCTAAGAGTGTAATAAAATTCAAGATTTAATCAGTACTCGTAAAATTGCCTCTGTTTCAGAGATTGTTTAAAGTATGGGGTTAATCTTTGAAAAGGAGGATTTATATAATGGAAGATAAGACTTTAGTATGTAAAGATTGTGGAAAGGAATTCATATTCTCAGTAGGTGAACAAGAATTCTTCAAAGAAAAAGGATTTGATAACGATCCAGTTAGATGTCCTGAATGCAGAAAAGCTAGAAAAGCTCAAAGAAACAACAGAAACTTTGACAAATAATAGTTGATTTCGAGACCGTAAGATATTTTCTTATGGTCTTTATTTATGTATAGGAAAATATAAAAATTTTTAAATTTGAAACCTAGTTATACCAATGGAGTGAGAGGTATGAAAAGGCTAAATAGTTATCCACGAAGTGGGCGTGGCGAAGCCACTTTGTTCTTCTATAGGAAATTATATTTTCGAACAATCTGTGGATAACTTTTGAAGGGGGCAGAAACACACAGTCTGCGAAGCAGATTTTTTTATTATATAAGAAATTGTAGTTTTTTTAAAAACTTAATACAGTAATATCACTGATTAAGAAGTATGAAAATACATAGTAATTAAACAAATCTTGAAAATATTTAAACGTCTATTGTTAATTGAAGCGTTGTATATTTAAATTTAATAGATAATTTTTAAAAAATGGATTTTTAAAGTTTTAATTGATAGCTGAATTGGAGAAGAACATGAATGATAGATTAAGAGTAATACAATTAAATATAATAGCATTTTTTAAATGGATAATAATTGCTGGAATCACTGGATTTATCGGAGGTGTAATTGGGAGCATATTTCATTTGAGCGTAGAATTTGCAACAAATACAAGGAATCATTATCCTGGAATATTATATTTGCTTCCATTTGGAGGACTGATAATAGTATTTCTGTATAAAAAAGGAATGAATGAAGATCCGGGAACCAATCTTGTTATAAATTCTATTAGAACAGATGGGAAAATTCCATTTTTAATGGCTCCACTTATTTTCATTGGAACAGTAATTACACATCTTTTTGGAGGTTCAGCAGGAAGAGAGGGAGCAGCGCTGCAACTTGGAGGAAGTATCGGATCTCAAATTGGAAATCTTATGGGACTTGATGAAAAGGATATGCATCTTATAACTTTATGTGGAATGAGTGGGGTTTTTTCTGCATTATTTGGAACTCCACTGACTGCAACTTTTTTTTCTATGGAAGTAATAAGTATTGGGATAATACATTACTCTGCATTTGTACCCTGTATAGTGTCATCTTTAACTGCATATGCTGTATCGTTATATTTTGGATTAACACCTGTTAAATTTAATTTGAATATATTTCCTGAATTATCTGTTATTAATATAGTTAAGGTAATGGTGCTTGGAAGTTTATGTGCTTTGGTTAGTATTATTTTTTGTGAAGTTTTGCATAAAAGTAATAAGTTATTCAAAAAATATATGGCTAATAGTTATGTCCGTGTATTTATAGGTGGAGCAATAATTGTTGCTATGACATTAATAGTAGGAAATAGAGATTATAATGGAGCCGGAATGGACATAATATCAAATGCCATAAATGGAAATGCAAGGCCTGAAGCATTTGTGTTAAAAATGATTTTTACTGCAATCACTATAGGTGTAGGGTATAAGGGCGGTGAAATTGTCCCTACTTTTTTCATAGGATCAACTTTTGGATGTGTTTTTGGAAGTCTGCTGGGATTAAATCCATGTTTTGGTGCTGCTGTAGGATTAGTAGCTTTATTTTGTGGAGTTGTAAATACATTGATAACATCTGTGATTTTAAGTATAGAACTTTTTGGTGCTGGTAATATAATATTATTTGCAATAGCGTGTGGAGTAAGTTATATGGAATCTGGCTATTATAGTTTGTATTCAAGTCAAAAGATAATGTATTCAAAAATTAAAGCAGAATACATCAATAGAAATGCAGAGTAAAAATTTTAAATAATATTAGAATAAAAATAGGATTGTCTCACATAGATGATTTACAGTATAACATATATGATTTTTAGTCATGTATAGTAATGAAAATTTTCTGGTGAGACAATTTTTTGTTTTATAGGAAATTATATTTATAAGAAGGATAAGGATAATTTTTGAAAACGGTATAAATACACAGTAAGAATAGACATTAATTATTAAATTTGAAGTCTGATATTAAAAAATATAAAAAACTTAAATTGAAAATGAACCAATTTAAGTTTAAAAAGCTCTAATATATAGATGCATCGATAATAAGCGTCAAAGGGGGGACTTAAAAAAGTGGATGAAAAGAAGCTTATATTAAAAATCCAGTCTGGTGACATGAATGCTTTTGCAGAATTGTTTGAAATATATAAAAATGAAGCATATAAATATTCATATCTTATTACAGGAAAAGAGGATTTAAGTGAAGATATTGTTCAGGAAGCATTTGTGCAGTGTTATACTAACATAAAGAATTTAAAAAATATTGAACAATTTAAATCATGGTTTTTTAAAATACTTACAAGACTTGCTTGGAAGTATTCAAACAAAGAAAAGAAAGCTGTACCTGTTGATGATATATTTGAAAAGGCAGATAGCAATAAATTAGATGAATATGTAAATGAATATATAAGAAAAGAACAATCGGATATGCTTCATTCAGAAATTGAAAAACTTGATGTAAAGCAGAAAACTGTAATAATTCTTTACTATTTTAATGAACTTACAATAAAGGAAATTGCACATGTTATGGGGTGTTTTGAAGGAACAGTAAAATCACGTCTGCACAGTGCAAGAAGGAAATTGAAAAAAAATTTAATGAGATCTGATGAATATGGACATGGAATTGTTAAGGAGTGTGAAGTTAGATGAAGAGAAAGTATAATGAAAATTTAGATAAAGACATAAGGCAGTGTTTAAAGAATGTAACAGATAAAACTTCAGTTCCGGAAGATATGTTCTTTAAAATCAGAAGTGAAATTATGAAAAGAGAAGAAGAAGGAGTGTTTAATATGAAATCTAAAATACTAAGACCAAGAACAATACTAATTACAGGAGCATTATGTGTACTTACAACTGTAACATGTGTTGCAGCCACTAATCTTTCAGGATGGTATTCAAGTTCATCAATATTGACACAAACTAAAAGCTTTCCAGATGAAAGCAAAGTAAAAGAAAAGGTTGGTTTTGAACCTAAGTATATAGAAAAATTCAGTAATGGATTTAAATTTAAAACTTTCAATTATTCTAATGATGAAATAAGAGATGAAAAAGGAAATGCGATTGAAAATTTTAAGAGTGCAGAATTTTCTTATGAAAAAGATGGAACTCAAAAAAATCAAGATTTGACAATAACTATTGAAAAAATTGATAAGAAATATATTGATGAAAATCAACTTAACAATGCAGTGAAGAGTTCATATAAAGGAATTGACCTTGAATATTCTAATTTCAAATATAAGGCAGTAGATGAAAATTATGAACCAACTGAAGAAGAAAAACAACTTTGTGAAAATGGAAGTTTACAAATTGGATATGGAAGTAAAGAAGAATCTGAAAATAATATGCAATGTGTAGCATGGTATGAAGATGGAATGTCATATTTAATTATGAATACTAATTATGATGAATTAAGTCAGCAAGATATGATTGATATGGCCAAAGAAATTATTGATGAAAACTAAAAAAATTATTTATAAAAAAGTGGGAAGAATATTAAAATTTTGTGCAGGAAAATGAGCAATTAGAATTTTATGTAGTAATTTTATTTGTATATTAATATATAAAAATAAAACAGCAATATACTAAAATAATAGTTATTGCTGTTTTTTATATACAAAATAAAAAAGAACAATAATAAAAAAACATGTTTCAATATTCGTTATTCTGCGCGAAATAGAAAAAATAAATACACTTTAAAAAATTAAGATGACAAATGATGAGATTAAGAATAATTAAGTTTTAAAATAGAAAAGTTTTCTTTATTCATAAAATTCAGTCATATATTTACTTTGAAAGTCAGTAATGATAAGCTATGAGTGTCAGGAAGAAAAGGTTGAAAATAAAAAAACAATTTTGAAACACTGATTAAAAATATTAAGTGTAAAGAGGAATATAAAAAATATTTATTTTTTGATAATGATAAAAAAGAGTAAAAGACGAATTTTAAAAGAAAAGGGGAATTAAAAATGAAAACAAGGGTGGAATATGATTCAATAGGAAGTATGGAAGTGCCAGAATCTGCATATTATGGAGTGCAAACTTTAAGAGCTAAAAATAATTTTCCAATAACTAAAAAACATATGCATGAAAAATTAATAATAAGTCTTGCGGAAATAAAAAAAGCAGCTGCTATTACAAATAAAAATGCAGGTCTTTTAAAGATACATATTGCAAATGCAATAATAAATGCATGTGATGAAATAATATGTGGAAAATTTCATGATCAGTTTATTGTGGATCCTATACAAGGTGGAGCTGGTACATCTGCTAATATGAATGCAAATGAGGTTATTGCAAATCGTGCAATTGAACTGCTTGGAGGAAAAAAAGGAGATTACAGTATAATACATCCAAATGATGATGTGAATATGGCTCAGTCAACAAATGATGTATTTCCAACAGCAGGGAAACTTACAATTTTAAAAATGATTCCAGGAGCTGTTTATGAATTGCAGAGATTATATAATCAATTAGAATTTAAATCATTTGAATTTAATGATGTAATAAAAATGGGACGTACTCAGTTACAGGATGCAGTCCCAATAAGATTAGGTCAATCATTTCATGCGTTTGCGTCAATGATAAAACGTGATATTGAAAGGTTAAAGAAAGCAGAGAAAGAAATGCTTACATTAAATATGGGAGCCACAGCAATAGGAACTTCCATAAATACAAGTCCAGAATATTTAAAAAATATAGTTGTAAATTTAAAAAAGGTATGTGGTTTTGATGTGGTTCAAGCACAGGATTTGATTGATGCAACACAAAATCTTGATGGATTTGTAGTTGTATCAGGAGCCTTAAAAACATGTGCTGTAGATTTATCAAAGATGTGCAATGATTTAAGATTATTATCAAGTGGTCCAAAAACAGGTATTGCAGAAATAAATCTTCCAGCAATGCAAAATGGATCTTCAATAATGCCAGGGAAAGTAAATCCAGTAATACCTGAAGTAGTTTCACAGGTGGCTTTCAATATTATAGGAAATGATTTTACTATAACTATGGCAGCTGAATCGGGACAATTGGAACTCAATGCATTTGAACCAGTTTTATTTTATAATTTATTTGAATCAATAGAAACTCTTGAAAATGCCATATCAACTTTAATTGATAACTGTATTTCAGGAATTACTGCAAACAAATATAGATGTAAAGAATTATTAGAAAGCAGCGTTGGCATTGTCACAGCATTATGTCCATATATAGGGTATAAGAGAAGTGCAGCAATTGCTAAAAAATCACTAAGAAACGGAATTCCTGTGAGAAAGATAGTATTAGATGAAAAGATATTATCTGAAACTCAATTAGAAAAAATATTAAATCCGTTTACCATGACTATGCCGGATGATAAGGATATTTGTTCAGAATTAATTTCTGATAAAGCTATGTAAAATAGACAAATATTAAAAGACAGTGTATTGAATTTTCAGTATACTGTCTTTAATTTTGTATTTTATAAAAATTAAAGGTCGAATTAAGGAAAAAATTTTGCTTGAATTAATTTTAAATTAAATTTATATTGTGAAATGTTAGGAAAAATGAAAAACGCACGAATTAATTTGGCAATATAGACTTTTAAAGTTCGTAAAAATAGAAGAAAGACTAAAAAAATACATTATGTTAGTTGACAATGTCCGTGTTAAATGATAATCTTAATTTAGAAACACGAAAATTAAAAAATATTAAAATTAAAATATTCGCATCACGAAGCCGTGGTGATAAGCTAAATCTCATAATATTTTGGAGGAATTAAGATGTCAAATATTAGAAGCGTATTTGTAGAAAAGAAGAGTGGATTTAATGTTGAAGCTCAAGGTTTATTAAGAGATTTTAAAGAAAACTTAGGTATAACAAATCTTGAAGATGTAAGAGTTATAAATAAGTATTTAATCTCTGAAATAGCAGAGGATTACTACAAGAAAGCATTACATACAATCTTTGCAGAACTTACAGTTGATAAAATTTATGAAGAAAATTTACCAATTAATGAAGGAGAAGTAGCTTTTGGAGTTGAATTTTTACCCGGTCAATACGATCAAAGAGCAGATTCAGCTTCTGAATGTTTAGCACTTTTAACTGCTGAAGATAAAGTAGAAATAAAATCAGCAAAAATTGTTGTCTTAAAAGGAAATCTTTCTAAAAGTGATATTGAAAAGATTAAGAAGTACTACATTAATCCAGTAGATTCTCGTGAAGTGGATATAAACAGTAAAGAATTATCAGCAATTTCAAACCAGCCTAAAGATGTTCAAGTCTTAAATGGATTTACTCAAAAAACAGTCGATGAATTGCAGACATTCCATAAAGAAAATGGACTTGCAATGAGTATCGATGATCTTATTATGATCCAGGATTATTTCAAAGAAGAAAAACGTGAACCAACTATAACAGAAATTAAGGTTATAGACACATATTGGTCAGATCACTGCAGACATACAACATTCTCAACAGTTTTAGAAGATGTACATATAGAAGATGGAATTTATACAGAACCTGTTAAAAAGAGTTATGAAGAATATTTGAAATCAAGAGAATATCTCTATACTGATAAGAAGAAAAATAAGACTCTTATGGATATTGGAACAATAGCTATGAAAGAGCTTAAAAAAAGAGGAAAGCTTAATGATTTAGATATATCAGAAGAAATCAATGCATGTTCTATAAATGTTAAGGTTGAAACAGACAAGGGAATGGAAGATTATCTTGTAATGTTTAAAAATGAAACTCATAACCATCCAACTGAAATTGAACCATTTGGTGGTGCAGCAACATGTCTTGGAGGAGCTATAAGAGATCCTCTTTCAGGAAGAACTTATGTATATCAGGCAATGAGAGTTACAGGGGCAGCAGATCCAACAGTTCCTGTTAAAGATACAATGGAAGGAAAACTTCCTCAAAGAAAGATAGTACTTGGAGCAGCGCATGGATACAGCTCATATGGTAACCAGATTGGTCTTGCAACAGGTCAAGTTCAGGAAGTTTATCATCCTAATTATGCAGCAAAAAGAATGGAAGTTGGAGCTGTTATTGCATCAGCACCAAAGGAAAATGTAATACGTGAAGAACCAAGCCTTGGAGATGTAATAATTCTTCTTGGAGGAAGAACAGGAAGAGATGGTGTTGGTGGAGCAACTGGTTCATCAAAGGAACATACAGTTGATTCATTAAGTGAATGTGGTGCAGAAGTTCAAAAAGGTAATGCACCTACAGAGAGAAAACTTCAAAGATTATTCAGAAATCCTAAAGTAGCTAAGATGATTAAGAGATGTAATGACTTTGGAGCAGGTGGAGTTTCGGTTGCAATTGGTGAGCTTTGCAGAGGCTTAGATATAGATTTAGATAAAGTTACAAAAAAATATGAAGGACTTGATGGAACAGAATTAGCAGTTTCAGAATCTCAAGAAAGAATGGCAGTTGTAGTAACAAAGGAAAATGCTGATGAATTCATAAGACTTTCAAATGAAGAAAATCTAGAAGCTACATTAGTTGCAAAAGTTACTGATACAGACAGGTTAAGACTTTTCTGGAGAGGAAAGAACATAGTAGATTTAAAGAGAACTTTCTTAGATACAAATGGAGCTACACAAAAGACTGAAGTAACAGTTAAATCTCCTGCTGCTTATCCATTTGAAGTTAAGGATATAGACGTAAAAGAAGAATGGTTAAATAATTTAAAGAAATTAAATGTTGCATCACAACAGGGATTGAGCGAAAGGTTTGATTCTACAATAGGTGGAGGAACAGTTCTTATGCCATTTGGTGGTAAGTATGCAAAGACTCCAGCAGAAGGTATGGCTGCTAAAATAGTAGTTCCAGGTGGAGAAAGCAAAGATGCAACTCTTATGACATTCGGATTGAATCCAGAACTTGGAATGTGGAGTCCATATCATATGGCATACTATTCAGTAATTGAAAGCGTAACAAAGCTTGCAGCTATGGGTGGTAATTTTAGAACAGCTCATCTTACATTCCAAGAATATTTTGAAAAGCTTGGAAAAGACAGCAGCAGATGGGGCAAGCCTTTTGCAGCATTACTTGGAGCTTATGAAGCACAAATGGATCTTGAAATTGCAGCTATTGGCGGTAAGGATTCAATGTCAGGAAGTTTCGGTGATTTAGATGTACCTCCAACATTAGTATCTTTTGCAGTAGGTGTTGAAAAAGCTAAAAAAATTATTTCACCAGAATTTAAGAAAGCTGGTTCAAAATTAGTATTATTTACTGTGGAAAAGTGTGCTGATGGAACAATAAATATAGATAAATATAAAAAGAATTTAGATATTTTATATAAATTAATTCAGGATGGAAAGATAATTTCAGCTTCAGCAGTTAAATTCGGAGGAGTATCTGAATGTATAACTAAGATGGCTCTTGGAAATAAAATTGGAGCAGAAATTGAAAACTTGACTAAAGAAGATTTATTTGGATTTAATTACGGATCTGTAGTAGCTGAAGTCAAGGAAGATGTAAATGTAAGTGAAGCATTAGCTGGTGCAGAATATAAAGTTATTGGTAAAACAGTAGCAGAAAATATAGTATCAAGCAAGGAATACGACTTTAAATTTGATATAGATTCATTGGAAAAGACTTATGAAGAAAAACTTAAATCTGTATATCCAATTGAAACAAAGAAAACAGGTGAAAAGATAGATACACCATTATTTGAAGCTAAATCTTATGCGTCACCTAAAGTTAAAGTGGTAAAACCAAAGGTTGTAATTCCAGTATTTCCAGGGAACAACTGTGAATATGATTGTGAAAGAGCATTTAAAAAGGCCGGAGCAGATGTTACACAGGTTATATTCAGAAACATTACAAAGGAAGCATTAAAAGATTCAATAGACAGATTAGCAAAGGAAATTTCAACTGCGCAGATACTTATGATACCAGGAGGATTTTCAGCAGGTGATGAACCAGATGGATCAGGTAAATTTATAGCAAATGCATTAAGAAATGAAAAGATAGCTAATGAAGTTATGGAATTATTAAAAAATAGAGATGGATTAGCTCTAGGTATCTGTAACGGATTCCAGGCATTGATAAAGTTAGGCTTAGTGCCATATGGTGAAATTGTTGATATTAAAGAAGATATGGCAACATTGACTTATAACAGTATAAACAGACATATGAGTTCAATTGTAAGAACAAGAGTTACTTCAAATAAATCACCATGGTTTAGTGAAGTTAAAGCTGGAGATATTCATTCAGTAGCAATTTCACATGGTGAAGGAAGATTTGTTGCTCCAGAAAGTCTAATTCAAGAATTAGTTAAAAATGGACAGGTTGCAACTCAGTATGTTGATTTAGAAGGAAATGTTTCATTAGATATGCCATATAATCCAAATGGATCAATGTATGGAATAGAAGGAATAACAAGTCCAGATGGAAGAGTTCTTGGTAAGATGGGCCACAGTGAAAGAAGTGGAGAAGATATCTTCAAAAATATTCCTGGAAATTATGATCAAAAGATATTTGAATCAGGTGTTAAATACTTTAAATAATATTTTAACTGGCACAGCTATGTAGTTTGTGTCAGTTAAAACAGATATTTAAAGAGTATCGAAGTTTACTAAATGATTTTATATTAATCATTTATATACAGTTAATTTAGGAGGCTTGCTAAATGGAAGTAGCAATATTTTTTGGAAGCAAATCTGATACAGAAGTAATGAGAGGAGCTGCAAATGCATTAAAGGAATTTGGAATTACATATAAGGCATTTGTATTATCTGCTCACAGAGTACCAGAGAAATTAGAAGAAACATTAGAACAAGTTGAAAAAGAAGGATGCAAAGTTATTATTGCTGGAGCTGGTCTTGCAGCACATTTACCAGGAGTAATAGCATCAAAGACTGTTTTACCTGTAATAGGTATTCCAGTAAAAGCAGCTCTTGAGGGAGTTGATGCACTTTATTCTATAGTGCAGATGCCAAAATCAATACCAGTTGCAACAGTTGGAATAAATAACAGTTACAATGCTGGGATGCTTGCAGTACAGATGCTTTCTGTAAATAATGAAGAATTAAAAAATAAATTAAAAGAATATAGAGTAAATATGAAGAAAAAATTTATTGAAGATAATGCTGAAGGAGTGGAACTATAATGGAAAAGAAAGAAATGTTATATGAAGGAAAAGCAAAACAAGTATATGCTACAGATAAGGCTGATGAAGTAATAATTTATTATAAAGATGATGCAACAGCTTTTAACGGTGAAAAGAAAGGTCAGATACATGATAAAGGAGTTATGAACAACAATATAACTTCAATACTTTTTGAACAATTAGAAAAGCAGGGAATTAAAACTCACTTTATAAAGAAGTTAAATGACAGAGAACAATTATGTAAGAAGGTTACTATAGTACCTCTTGAAGTTATTGTAAGAAATGTTGCAGCAGGGAGCATGGCTAAGAGATTAGGACTTGAAGAAGGAACAGCTTTAAAAACTACTGTATTTGAATTCTCTTATAAAGATGATGAATTAGGAGATCCATTAATAAACAGTTATCATGCAGTAGCAATTGGAGCAGCAACTTTTGAAGAAATAGACACTATTTTAGATATGACAGCTAAAATCAACAATATCTTAAAAGAAGCATTTGCAAAAGAAAATATCAATTTAATTGACTTTAAGATTGAATTTGGTAAGACTGCTGATGGAGAAATTGTTTTAGCAGATGAAATCTCTCCAGATACATGCAGATTCTGGGATGCTACAACAGGAGAAAAATTAGATAAAGACAGATTCAGAAGAGATCTTGGAAATGTTGAAGATGCTTATATAGAAATATTAAAGAGAATATCTAAATAATCATATTAAAAATTATATTGTTAATTGTAATATATATTAATGATTACACAGTATATATAAAATTGAGGAAGATTATAGTTATTTCTTGATTTTAATTGCCAGAACCCGCATTGATGCAGGTTCTGGTGTCATCTATAAATATTTTAAATAATTTGAGTGAAAGGGATAGGTTTCATGACAAAAACGGATTTTGAATTAATTATGGATCCAAGTTTGGAAAAATTTAAGGACGAATGTGGAGTTTTTGGTGTTTACGCAAACAAGGAAAATCCTATTGATGTTGCATCTATTACATATTATGGTCTTTATGCACTTCAGCATAGAGGTCAGGAAAGTGCTGGAATTGCAGTTGCAGATGGAGAAAAAATAGATGTTCATAAGGGGTTAGGACTTATAACTGATGCTTTCAAACCTGAAGATCTGCATAAATTAAAAGGTCATATTGCTGTAGGACATGTAAGATACTCAACTGCTGGGGGCAAGGGAATAGAAAATGCTCAGCCAATAGTTACTACATCTAAGATTGGAGCTATAGCTATGGCTCATAATGGAAATTTGGTTAATGATGATGTTATAAGAGAACTTCTTGAAGATGCAGGACAGATATTTCATACATCAATAGATTCTGAAGTAATAGCATGTCTTATTGCTAGAAGTGCTAAAAAAGGGCTTACTAAAGCTGTTATTGATGCTATGTCAGCAGTAAGAGGTTCATTTGCACTTGTAATTATGTCACAGAACAAATTAATAGGAGCTAGAGATCCTCATGGTATAAGACCACTTTCACTAGGAAAAATTGATGAAGGATATATTCTTACTTCTGAAAGTTGTGCATTAGATGCAGTTGGAGCTGAGCTTGTTCGTGATGTTGAGCCTGGTGAAATTGTTGTTATTGATGAAGAGGGAGTACATTCTTACAGATACTCAGAAAATACTCAATGTCAGACTTGTGCATTTGAATATATATATTTTGCAAGACCCGATTCCAGAATAGACGGATTAGATGTTCATACAACAAGAGTACAGGCTGGAATGCAGCTTTATAAGGAACATCCATTAAAAGCAGACCTTGTAGTTGCAGTTCCTGATTCAGGAATACCAGCTGCTATAGGTTATGCTAAAGCTTCAGGAATACCATATGATACAGGCTTTATAAAAAACAGATATGTTGGAAGAACCTTTATTACTCCATCTCAGGAAATAAGAGAAAGAGCCGTAGCTGTTAAATTGAATCCTTTAAAAGTAAATCTTGAAGGAAAGAGCATTGTTCTTATAGATGATTCAATTGTAAGAGGAACTACATCAAAACATCTTGTTGATTCTCTTAGAAAAGCAGGAGTAAAAGAAATTAACTTTTTGATAGCTTCTCCAGGTGTTAAATATCCATGTTATTTTGGAATTGATACACCATACAGAAGTGAGCTTATTGCAGCAAATCATACAGTTGAAGAAATAAGAGATATGATTGGTGCTGATTATCTTGGATATTTAAGTGAAGAAGGCGTAAAGATAAGCTGTGATGGCAAAGAAGGATTATGTATGGGATGTTTCAATGGAATTTATCCTGTAGCTACACCAGTTGAAAAAGAAGAATAAAGAGGAGTGTTAATATGATTACATATAAAGAAGCAGGCGTTAATATAGAAGAAGGATACAGAAGTGTAAAATTAATAAAGGAATATGCTGCAAAAACAATGAGCAAATATGTTTTAAATGGATTAGGAAGTTTTGCAGGCATGGTTGAAATTCCAGAAGGTTACAAAAGACCAGTTCTTATTTCAGGTACTGATGGTGTAGGAACTAAGCTTGAAATAGCTTTTAAGAATAGAAAATATGATACAGTTGGTATTGACTGTGTTGCTATGTGCGTAAATGATATTTTATGTCATGGTGCAAAACCATTATTCTTCCTTGACTATATTGCGTGTGGAAAACTTGAAGCAGAAGTTTCTTCTGATTTAGTTAAAGGTGTTGCAGATGGATGTCTTGATTCTGAATGTGCATTAATTGGTGGAGAAACTGCTGAAATGCCAGGATTTTATGATGAAGGAGAATATGATATAGCTGGTTTTGCAGTTGGTGTTGCCGATAAAGATAAGATAATAGATGGAAGTAAAATTGAAGTTGGAAATAAATTAATAGGTATAGCTTCATCTGGAATACATTCAAACGGATACTCACTAGTAAGAAAGTTATTTACAGATTTAAATGAAGACTTTAATGGTGAACCAGTTTGGAAAACATTACTTACTCCAACAAAAATTTATGTTAAACCAGTCCTTAAATTATTAGAAAAATTTGATATAAAAGGAATGGCTCATGTAACAGGTGGAGGATTTATAGAAAATGTTCCAAGAATGTTTAATGGAAGAGAATTAACTGCTGAAATCAAAAAAGATTCATATCCACTTCCTCCAATCTTTGATAAGATTATGGAAAAAGGTGTAGACAGAGATCATATGTATAATACTTTCAATATGGGAATAGGTTTTGTTATGGCTGTTGATCCAAAAGATGCAGAAGCTGTAATTAAAGCTTTAGAAGAAATGGGAGAAAAAGCATATGAAATAGGCTGTGTTACAGCTGGAGGTGAAGGTGTTTGTTTAAAATAGCAGTTTTAGCATCAGGAGGCGGTACTGACTTTCAGTCTATAATTGATGCAGTAGAAAGCAAACAGCTTAATGTAAAAATTGAAATGCTTATTGCAAGTAAAGATGGAATTTATGCGTTAGAAAGAGCAAAGAAGCATGGAATAGAAACTCATGTTGTATCAAGAAAAGAATATGGTGAAAAATCAAGTGATAAGATTTTGGAATTAGTCAAAGGAAAAGTTGATCTTATAGTACTTGCTGGATTTTTATCAATATTAGATGGCAGAATTCTTGATGAATTTGAAAATAAGATAATAAATATCCATCCTTCCCTTATTCCATCCTTCTGTGGACCTGGAATGTACGGATTGAAGGTTCATGAAGCAGTTATCAAAAGCGGAGTTAAATATTCAGGATGTACTGTTCATTTTGTCAACAAGGATGTGGATGGAGGAGCAATACTTCTTCAGGATGCAGTTCCTGTATATTTTGAAGATGATGCAGAAACCCTTCAAAAGAGAATTCTTGAAAGAGAACATATTCTTCTGCCAGAAGCAGTTAAATTAATAAGTGAGGGCAGAGTTGAATTTATAAACGGAAAAACAAAAATAAATAAATAAATTATTCAGGAGGCAGCTTTTTCATGAAAAAGAGAGCTTTAATAAGTGTATTTGATAAAGACGGAGTTTTAGATTTTGCTAAATTCTTAGTATCTAAAGATGTTGAAATTGTATCTACAGGTGGAACTTATAGATACTTGAAAGAAAATGGAATAGATGTAATTGAAATAAATGAAGTTACTAATTTCCCAGAAATGCTTGATGGAAGAGTTAAGACTCTTCATCCATTAGTACATGCTGGAATATTGGCAATAAGAGATAACAAAGAACATATGGATACTTTAAAAGAAAGAAACATTCATACAATAGATTATGTTGTAGTAAATCTTTATCCATTCTTTGAAAAAGTAAAAGAAGATTTGACTTTTGAAGAAAAAGTTGAATTTATAGATATTGGCGGACCTACTATGCTTAGAGCAGCAGCAAAGAATTTTCAGGATGTCGTTGTAATTTCTAATAAAGATGATTATGCTAAAGTTATGGAAGAAATCAATGAAAATGGAGAAGTCAGCTATAAGTTTAAAAAGAAATTAGCTGGAAAAGTATTTAATCTTATGAGTGCTTATGATGCTGCAATATCTAACTTTATGTTAGCTGATGATGATGAAGAATATCCAGAATATCTTTCAGTTTCATATAAGAAGATGCAGGGATTAAGATATGGTGAAAATTCTCACCAGACTGCTGCTGTTTATTCATCAACAATGCTTGATGGAGCAATGAATACATTTGAAACTTTGAATGGTAAAGAATTATCATATAACAATTTTAAGGATGTAGATATAGCATGGAAATGTGTTAATGAATTTGATGAACCAGCATGCTGTGCATTAAAACATAATACACCTTGTGGAGTTGCAATAGGAAAAGATATAAATGAAGCTTACATGAAGGCTTATGAAGTAGATCCAACTTCTATATTTGGTGGAATAGTTGGATTTAATAGAAAAGTTGATAAGAAGACAGCTGAAGAAATGGTTAAGATTTTCTTAGAAGTAATAGCTGCACCAGATTATGATGATGATGCTTTAGAAGTATTAAAGACTAAAAAGAATCTAAGAGTTCTTAAATTCCACAATACTCCAAAAGCTGAAAAGTATATGGTAACTGTTGATGGAGCTATGCTTGTACAAGAAGAAGATAAGAAGCTTATAGATGAAATAAAGGTAGTTACAGAAAAGGCACCAACAGATGAAGAAATGAAGGATTTGCTATTTGGAATGAAAGTTGTTAAATATGTTAAATCTAATGCAATAGTTACTGCTCATAACGGAGTTGCTGTAGGTATAGGTGGAGGTCAGGTTAATAGATTATGGCCAACACAAGATGCATTAGAAAGAGGAAAAGGAGCTACAGTATTAGCTTCAGATGCATTCTTCCCATTCAGGGATGTTGTTGATACAGCAGCTAAATATGGAATAAAAGCAATAGTTCAACCAGGAGGATCTATAAGAGATCAGGAATCTATAGATGCATGTAATGAACATGGAATAGCAATGATATTTACTGGATATAGACATTTTAAACATTAAAATATGAAAGTGTTAAGTTGGCAGCTTAATATATAGTGGTTTAAAAAATATAAGGGATTTTAACAATATATTCAACAAGTAAAGTTTAAGGGGAAGCCCTCTTGAGAGTAGCCTCAGGGATTAGCCCTGAGGCATTTTTAAAATAGATTTGGAGGTAATTAATTATGAAACTTCTTTTGATAGGATCAGGTGGAAGAGAACATGCACTTGCTTGGAAACTTGCACAAAGCAAAAAGGTTGAAAAGATATTTGTAGCACCTGGTAATGGTGGTACTGCAATAGAAAATAAATGTGAAAATGTAAATATTACTGAAATAAGCGATTTAATAAAATTTGCTAAGGATGAATGCATAGATTTAACAGTAGTTGGACCTGAAGATCCTTTAACAAAGGGAATAGTAAATGAATTTAAAAAAGAAGGATTAAAAATATTTGGACCAGCAGCAAATGGAGCAAGACTTGAAGGCAGCAAAAGCTTTTCAAAGGATTTTATGAAAAAATATGGTGTGAGAACTGCAGAATATGCAACATTTACAAATGTTGATGAAGCGCTTAAATATCTTGAAACATGTCCTTATCCAACAGTAGTAAAAGCTGATGGACTTGCAGCAGGAAAAGGGGTTATAATCTGCCAGAATAAAGAAGAAGCAGTAGCAGCAGTTAATGAATGTATGGTAGATGAAAAGTTTGGATCAGCAGGAGATACTATTGTAATTGAAGAATTTTTAGAAGGTGTAGAAGCATCAATTTTATCTATTACTGATGGAAAGACAATAATTCCATTCCTATCAGGAAAAGATCATAAACAAATCTATGACGGTGGAAAAGGACCAAATACTGGAGGAATGGGAGTTATGGCTCCAAATCCATATGTTACAGATGAAGTTATGAAGGATTTTGAAGAAAACATAATGGCAAATACTTTAAATGGTATCCGCGAAGAAGGTTTCGATTTTAAAGGAATAATTTTCTTTGGAATAATGATAACTAAAAAAGGAGTATATCTTTTAGAATATAATGTAAGAATGGGAGATCCAGAAACACAATCAGTTCTTTATTTAATGGAAAGTGATCTTGTTGAACTTATAGAAGCTGCATTGCGAGAAGAGTTAGACAAAACTACAGTAAAATGGAAAGATGGTGTATGTATAAACGTAGTGCTTGCATCTAAAGGATATCCAGGAAGTTTTACTAAGGGATATGAAATAAAAATTGATGAAAAAGTAAAGGATAAAGTATTTCTTGCTGGAGCTAAATTTGAAGATGGAGTTTTAAAGACAAACGGAGGAAGAGTATTATCAGTCATTGGCTGTGGTAAAAATGTTGAAGAAGCTAGAAAAGAAGCTTATGAAAATATTAAATATGTAACATTTAAAGATTCTTACTGTAGAACAGATATTGGAATATTTAAATAATATGAAATTCATTGAGAGATCTGGAAATTTATTTCCGGATCTCTTGTATTTTAGAGATGATTATAATTTTGATAAGAACCAATATAGACTCGACTTATGAATTTATTAAATCTTTAAGATTCTTAATCAATATAGAAAGTTCTTGATCTCAATTGAATATTGTTTACAGTAGAAAAATAATTATAAAATAGAGAAATAATTTGGAATAAAATGTTTAATTATTAATACTATGTAAATATTAGAATAAAAAAGAAAAAATTAAGATAAAAATTATATAATTATTATACTTTTTTGAAAAAATATGTTATTATATAATAAAGGATGGAGATATGGATGAGTTCAATAGAGAAAATAGCTATGATTATTGGTAATAAAACAAAAGAAAATCTCAATTTAGATTCAGATCAAGTTGAAATAATAGTATATGGAGCTATAAATATATTGCAGACAATTAATTCAATTTTTTGGGTTATAGCATTTGGTTTTTTAACTGGAACATTATTTGAATCTTTAATGTTTTCTATAAGTGCAGGAGTTCTTAGAAAATATTCAGGAGGGGGACATGCATCTTCACCTATGAGATGTGCAGCAATTGGAACCATTACTGCAGTCATAGGTGGATTAATGATTCAAAAGATATTCATTTATATGAATTTAAAAATAAGCATAATAATGGTAGTAATTATAACAATAATAAATATAAATATAATTATAAAAAAAGCACCTGTAGATAGCATTGAAAAGCCCATACGAAGTGAAGAGCTTAGAAAGAAGTTTAGAATTAAGTCAATAATTTTACTTTGTATATCTTTATTTATAAGTATTGCTTTACTTTTAATAGTTGATGAGAATTATTACGAAAAATTTGTTTTGAAGGTTATTCAGTGTCTCATATTAGGCGAATTGTGGCAGTGTATAACTTTGACTGACTTAGGGATATTTATGATTAATAAGATGGATAAAATATTAAAATACATTTTTGTGGTGGTGAAAGTAAAGTAATATGTTTAAATTAAATTTGCTTGAGATGCTGATTATAGTTATTCCTGAGACATTTGTGTTGAATTTTATAATATATACATTATCAAAGAAAAGAGTGATTAAATATAAATATATTACTGTGAGTTTTGTTTTGAGTTTTTGTATATATATATCACGATTATTACCTGCACTTTTTGGAATGCATATAATAATAAATATTATATTGACTATTATTGCTTTTACAATAATAGGTATACCTTTTATTAAAGCAGTTAGAAATACATTAATAGCTTTTATAATTTTACAGTTATGCGAATTGGTAAATATAGTAATATGCTTCATACTTGATATACAAATTTCAAATCATTCTAATATTTATATAAAAGCGTTACATGGAATACCATCATTAATATTATTTATATTGTCTGCATTTATTCTAAAATTTTGCATTGAAATGAACAGTAAAAAATACTGAAAATTTCAATTTGGACCAAATATAAGAAGCATTGAAAGGAGGTGAGAATTATGAAAAAATTAGAATCAAAAATTGTTATGAAATCTATAGCTAAGGTTTGTGAAAAAATGGCATATTCTGTTTCAGCTTCAGCTTGCATGTGGGGAGCATATCAACCTAAAGAACCTAAAAGCTTAAATAAATAAAATAATTATTTATTGTAAGATTTAGAATATAAGGCTGATTACTTAAAAACAAATCGAGAAATTTGATAGTATTTATAAAATAACTCTTGTTTCAGGAATGCATCAGTCTTATATTACTGCTAATAAACAATAGTGGAAGAAGGTGTGATTTTTGAAAAAATATGAGAGGAATATTTCTGATATTATCTTGATGATAAAAACATCTATATTAATTTTTGTTTTAATAATTATTTATATACATTCATCTGAAAAATGGGAAATTCTAAATACAGATATAGGTAATGAAATTAATATATTTGCATCCATATCTTTTCTTTTGTTTACAGTGATTATATATTTTTTGCAAAAATTGATATTAACAAGTATAAATTGTAACAACAATAATATTAAACTAAAGTGGAGTATTGAAAATATTATATTTGTAATTCTAATATCTATGCCATCACACATTTTTCATGAATATGATTGTGAATATAAATATATATTTTTATTACTTATTATGTCAAGTACGATTCAATATGGGTCAAAATATGGGCTAAGGACTTCGTTTTTATCAGCTCTTTTAATATTTATTAATGATTTGTTATATGCTCCTATAAAAAATGGAATAAATGCAGCATTTCAGAATGATATAATAATAATTGGAATTTTTGTGGTAATAGGATGGGTGTTAGGATATTATGTTGATTTAGTCAAATATGAAAATGAGAAGAAAGAAAATAAATTAAATGTATTGAATAATAAATTGGAAGAGAAAAGAAGACAGAGAAATGAAATGAAAACCATGCTTTTGAATAATGAAGCATGCTATGATTTATTATTTGAAAATTCAATAAATGCAGTTATTGTA
>NZ_CAKVKB010000044.1 GCF_934754915.1 uncultured Clostridium sp. | reverse complement strand
TTGAATTTATTATTGTATGTTATACTATAAAAAAACATATTATCAAAGGAGAGATAGTAATGGATGAATTAATAAAAAACATAGAAAAAGCAAAAGCAGTAGATTTTGACAGTTTAGTAAGTTGTAATGATGGTCAAATTGAGACAGTTACTATGGCACAAAAAAAAGGAGTTGGAGTTACAGCTCTTGCATTTGGAAAAGGAGAAGGAGTTGGACCACATACAGCTAAAGGCGATGCCATGATATATATTCATGAAGGTATTGCATCAGTAAAAGTAGGAGACAAAGAACTTGAAGCTCATAAAGGACAGCTTGTAGTAATGCCTGCAAATATTCCACACCAAGTAACTGCAAAAGAAAATATGAAAATGCTTTTAATAGTTGTAAAAGAGGATTAATATATGAAATTTTTAAGAAACATAAAACCTTATGAACCGATAAAACTTGGTGATATGATTACACATAGTGGGAAAAAAATTGCAAGTAAATCGTTAATAAATAATGATAAACATGAAATAAGATTCTTTTCATTTGCTAAAGGTGAAGATATAGATAAGGAATTTTATGAAATGGAATCAATATTTATAGTAATTGAAGGAAAAATAAAGATATCATATAAGGAAACTGATGAAGTTATCGCAAATGAAGGAGATATTTTAGCTCTTGAATCAGGTGTGCCATATGGAGTAGAAGCGTTAACAGATGCTAAAATTTTAAATATACTTATAAGCGATATCTAAAAGATAGAAAAGAGAGTTATTGAACTGAAATTATAAATGCAACAAGTAATAAAGCATAAATTAATTTGGTTTAGTGACTCTTTTTTATACATAGAAATTTATAAAAATTTTTAAACTGAAACCTATCATACCAAGAAATTGAACGGAATGAAAAGGCTAAAGTGTTGTCCATGAAGTGAGGGTGGCAAAACCATTTTATTCTAAAATTAAATTCTTCTTAAATAGACCCCAACTATTTTATTATAACATAAAAAAATTTTCAAAAACAGTCTGTATTTTACTATTGAGGGGTAATATAATGTATACAAGATAAGAAATACAAATAAAAAGTAAACATCATTCTTACCTTAAATATAAAGGACGAGGGGATGGTACCAGTGTACTATTTAATTTAACCCAGTGTTTTTAATATTAATGAAAGGAGTGAGTGAAAAATTCATCTAATAGTTAATTTAAAAAAACAATAGTAAGATAGAAATGCAGATATCAATGTATTTAGTAAATGAGCGTAATAAAGGCATTAAGAGATCTGAAATTGCACATAAGATTAGAGATTAGATATGAAGATGAAAGTTTTTATAAGGGGATGATACCGATGTACAATTAGTAATAAAGTAATATTATATAGTTGTGCAGGGAGCTGATAATAGGTCTTATCAATTTTAAGAAGTTTTCAAAAATATTTTGGAAGAGGAGGATGAGTTGATTTGTTTTATAAATTAAAAATTGATTAGTAGTAAGAAGGTGAGTCCAATGCAATAGTTAATAGTTAATGAGGTGTATTAAAATTAATAATTTAATAAGTATTAGAATAATATAGATAGCTGTATGTGATGTAAGTAATCAGATGCAGCTATTATTTTTTTTCTAAAATATATGAAAGTGTAATAAAAAAGATTTAATATTTAAACATATTTAGTTTTAACTCTAAATTCCTTAAAAATTTAATGAAAATATTGATTTGTTTATTAAAACAATATTATAATTACTTATTTTAACATGTAAAGGATAATCAGTGATTATTGTCTATTTTTCTTCTTGAAACTAAAATAGGAGATAGAGGTGTAAAAATAATATTGATAAGGTTAGAAAGTAACTCTAATTATTCAATGATTATTGATGGAGAAAAGTGATGAAAAGTGGATTATATTTTATGAATCATTGTATTGACATTATAAAAGTGAAGTAATAAAAATAAAAAATAGAGAGTCAGATAATAATATAGTGATAATACCAATATATATTATGTTATATAAATTGAAAACAAATGTAATAATAAATATAGCAAGGTATTTGTCATAAAGAAATGCTGAATTAATTAGAAAAAAAGTTCTAAAATATGGACAAAAAGATTATATATATAAATAAATTATAAGTAAAAAGATTAAAAAACTATTTACATTATTGTAGGAAATGATATAATACAACAGGTAGGACAATTAGTCTCACAACATGTATTTCTATTCTTAATATAGAAAGCATATTATAATTTATTAATCGAAAATAGGTAGAATCTATTAATAAATAGGTTCTACTATATTTTTAATCAAATAGTATTAATATTTATTTGGACGGAGAGTGTACATAAGAAATGAGAAGATTAATATTAGTAACATCACCACCAGCATGTGGTAAAACATTTATTTCAAAAGAAGTATCTAAAGCTCTTAAACCAATTGTTTACTTAGATAAAGATACTTTAATACCATTATCTAATCAAGTATTTAAAGCTGCAGGAGAAGAAATTAACAGAAGTTCTGATTTCTTTGAAGAAAACATAAGGAATACTGAATATGAAGTAGTAATTGATTTAGCGATTGAAGCTTTAGATTATTGTGATACAGTATTGATAAATGCTCCATTCACAAGAGAAATAAGAAATCTTGAATATATGGACAATTTCAGAAAGAAGCTTCTTGAACATGATTGTGAACTAGTAGTTATCTGGGTTGAAACTGATAAAGAAGTTTGTCATCAAAGAATGATAGAACGTAATTCAGAACGTGATACTTGGAAACTAGAAAACTGGGACAAGTACATATCAGGAATTAATTTTGAAAAGCCAGAAGGAATTCCTGAATTAAGAGTATTTAAAAATTCATCTATGGAAGAGTTTAATGAATCAATGAAAGAATTAGTTGAATACTTTAAAAACTAATACATATGACAATATTATTAAAAAAATTTTTTAAATAACTATTCATGGTAATAAATACAATTATCATGAATAGTTTTTATATTATATTGCTTAAAAATAAATTATATATGTTGTGAGATTAAAATTTATATGATATATGTAAAAGTATAAAAGAAATATTATAAAGATTTTATTTTTGAAATTGTACATTATTAATTGCAAGTATTATTATAAAATTTTTGTACAATAAATATATGTAATTTTTTGATAAAAAAGTTAAAAATGAAAAATAAAATGGAAGAAATATAACAAATGAAAACTTTTTCTAAAGTAATTAATTTGATAATATAACAAAAAATTTAAAAAATCTTGCAAAAGTAAAAAAATATTTATATACTTAGAATAAACAAATGAAAATATAAACAACGTTCGGATGAAGATGGTGGGAGAGTTATTATTAAAAAATAATACACCGAAGAGGGAAATCTTTCAGGTATTAGGACCGCCATTGGACGAGCCTCTGGAGAGACTTATCAGGATAGGCACCGAAGGAGCAAAGTTAAATAATACTTTATTTAATTGAAACTCTCAGGTAAAAGGACAGGGGAAAAAGGCATTAACAATTATAAAAATTAACTATTAATTGAATAAATGTCCAATTCTCCTCCAAATATTAATTAGGGGGATTTTTTTATGTTATTATCAAATTTATTAGCTGGAAGTACTGCAGTTCAGGATGTATTCCAAAAGATTGACGATATTGTCTGGGGACCACCATTATTGGTTCTTTTAGTTGGAACAGGTATATACATGACAATACGTTTGAAATTGTTGCAGGTATTTAAATTGCCATTAGCATTAAAATATGTGTTTGGGAAAGATGAGGAAAAAACAAATGATGCAGCTCATGGTGATGTATCGAGTTTTGGAGCATTATGCACAGCGTTATCAGCAACTATTGGAACTGGTAATATAGTTGGAGTAGCAACTGCAATAACAGCAGGTGGACCAGGTGCATTATTGTGGATGTGGCTTGCTGCATTTTTTGGAATGGCAACAAAATATTCAGAAGGTGTTCTTGCAATAAAATATAGAGAAAAAGATGAAAATGGACATATGGCAGGTGGGCCAATGTATTATATACAAAATGGATTAGGAATTACATGGCTTGCTAAGTTATTTGCTTTATTCGGAATTGGAGTTGCACTTTTTGGAATAGGTACATTTGGGCAGGTAAATTCCATTGCAGCAGCAGCTGAAAGTTTTAATATACCATTGATAGCAACAGCTGTTGTTGTGACAGTATTAGTTGCAATGGTAACTTTAGGTGGAATAAAGAGAATATCAAAGTTTTCAGAAAAAGTTGTTCCATTTATGGCTGGAGCATATATTGTGGGTGCAATATTAGTTTTAGTAGTTAATTATAATTTAATATTACCAGCAATATCATTAATAATACGAAGTGCATTTAATCCAAGTGCAGTAGGTGGTGGTGTTTTAGGTATTACTGTTGGAATGGCGATTCAAAGAGGTGTTGGAAGAGGTGTATTCTCAAATGAATCTGGTCTTGGAAGTGCACCAATAGCAGCAGCAGCAGCAAAAACAAATTCAGCTGTAAGACAAGGTCTTATATCAATGACAGGTACTTTTTTTGATACAATAGTCATATGTACCATGACAGGACTTGCGATAGTTATAACAAGTGGTGACACAGGAATTTTTACACCTGGATCTAACCTTGCAGGGGCACAGGTGACAACAGCAGCATTTGTAAACTCTATTGGAACAGTAGGAAAATATATAGTTAATGTAGGATTGGTATTCTTTGCTTTTACTACAATTCTTGGTTGGAACTATTATGGCGAAAGATGTACCCAATATTTATTTGGAGTTAAGGCTATAATGCCATATAGAATAATTTATATAATTTTTGTAGCAGTTGGACCATTTCTTCCATTAGAACTTATATTTATAATAGCTGACATAGTTAATGGATGCATGGCATTTCCTAATCTAGTAGGACTTATAGGTCTTAGAAAAGTTGTAATTAAAGAGACAGAAGAATATTTTAAAAATCTTAATGAAGAAAAACAAAATTGTGTAGATATATCAGAAGAAATAATATAAAATTTCATATTTATGTTATGATATAGAATAGTAAAATTGAGCTGTATATTTTATACAGCTCAATTTCTTTATATTTTTGTGCAAGAGTGTTATATGATAGGTGTTAATACTTTATGTAATATCTCTTTTCATTTTCTATAACAGGAATTGAATTAATTGATATTTCATCAATTCTTGAAAAATTATTTCCTTTTTTTATAGTAGTTATGAATTTATCTACAGTTTCTTTTGAACCTTGAATTTCTATTTGTACTCGTCCATCATGAAGATTTTTACACCAGCCAGTAAGATTTAGAGTACTTGCAGTAAGTTGCGTAAAAAATCTGAAACCTACACCTTGAACTTTGCCAGCTGTTAAAATAGAATATCTTATCATAATTGCTAACCCTCCAATATTTAAATTTTAATTGAAAATGATATTTAAAAAGAAAAAATAATAAATTATTGATAAATATTTATTTGTATATTTGATAAACAGGTGCAATAATAGTATTGGAATTTTATAAAATTTCTACTAAAATTATATCATAACAAGATAATTATACTAATATAAATATATAAGGCTTTATATATTTTGTTAAAATGGAGTATAATGTTAGAGCAATTGGAAATAATATTTAAATGTGAAATTATAGCATAAATGGAGGGCAATAATATGATAGAGAGAAGTATGGTATTAATTAAACCTGATGGAGTAGAAAGAAATATTATAGGAAATATTATAAGTGTCTATGAAGATAATGGATTAAAGGTACGTCATTTAAAACTTATGCAGACAACAAGAGAAATTGCAGAAAAACATTATTCACAGCATAAAGGAAAACCATTTTACGAAGAATTAATAACTTTTATAACAAGAAGTCCTTTGGTTGCAATGATACTTGAAGGTGAAGATGCTATAAGCAGAATACGTCAACTTAATGGAGCTACAAGTCCGGATGATGCAGCACCAGGAACTATAAGATTTAGATATGCAAGAAGCAAGACAGAAAATTGTGTGCATGCATCAGATAATGCGGAAAGTGCAAAAGAAGAAATATCATTATGGTTTCCAGAAGTTAATGATTAGGAAAATTTAGATTATATTTTTAATCCAAAAGACTATCAAAATAAATTAATATTTTGATAGTCTTTTTCATTTTAGTTTGCAGTTTTTATATTCATCCATGCTTCATCATAAAGCTTTAATGAGTCTCCTAAGTCAACAAATACTTCACATTTATCCAAAGTTGATTTAGAAGGATATGCACCTTTATTATTTTTAGTATCGTCATCTAATAATTCATAAGTTTCAGTGTTAGGTGTTGAATAACCTATATAGTTAACATTTTGAAGACCATTTTCAGGATCACATAAGAAGTTTATAAGTTTTTCAGCATTTTCTTTGTTTTTAGCATCTTTTGGTATAACCATAGCATCAAACCATTTGTTAGTACCTTCATCTGGAATTACAAATTTTAACTTTGGATTTTCACTTATTATGTATGCAGCATCACCAGACCATACAGGAGCAATTGCTGCTTCTTCTTGAATCATCTTATCTTTTACTTCATCTACATAATATAAAGGATCCATAGTCTGTTTTTGTTTGATTAACTCTTGAGTTGCGGCAGCTATTTCATCAGGATTAGTACTATTTATAGAATAACCTGCTTTTTTTAGCCCTATAGCAAGAGTATCTCTCATAGAATCAAACATTATAAGTTGTTTATTGTTATATTTTGTATCCCAAAGAATATCCCAGCTTGTAACTGGTTCAGTAACTATATCAGGGTTATATACAATACCTATAGTTCCCCACATATATGGAACTGAATATTCGTTATTTGGATCATAAGATAGATTTTTGTAATCATCTCCAATATATTCGTAATTAGGAATGTTATTAAAGTCTATTTTTTCTACCATATCTTCTTTAGCCATTTTTTCAATCATATAATCAGAAGGAATTACTAAATCATAACTTCCTGGTGAACTTTTTAATTTTTGGTACATTATTTCATTTGTATCATAAGTTGAATAATCAACTTTTATTCCAGTTTCTTTTGTGAATTTGGATAATAAATCTTCATCTATATAATCACCACAATTATAGAAATATACTACACCATTATTTTCGCTGTTTCCTGAATTTCCACATCCAGTAAATAAACTCATACCAAGTAAAGACATTAGAGCTAGGGCTCCAAAACGCTTAAATTTAAACAATATTATCACCTCTTATATATTTAATTAATATTATTTTCAGCATTATTTTGTTTCTTATTCACAATCAACAGTAATGCAAGCACTGTTATAAACAATAAAGTAGAAAGTGCATTAATTTCAGGTTTTATACCACGTCTTGCCATTGAATAAATTTCTATGGAAAGATTAGTTACTCCAGGACCTGTAGTAAAGAAACTTATTACAAAATCATCTATTGACATCGTAAATGCCATAAGAAATCCAGAAAATATCCCTGGTTTTATTTGAGGAATTACAACTTTCCATAATGCATAAAGTGGAGGTGCACCTAAATCTGATGCAGCATCTAATGTATTTTCAGGAAGCTGTTTTAGCTTTGGAAGAACAGACAATATTACATATGGAATATCAAAAGTAATATGGGCCAAAAGCATTGTTATAAAACCAAAATTAAAGTTTAAAAATATAAACAAACTCATAAGAGCAATACCTGTAACAATATCTGGATTTAAAACAGGAAGATAATTTATATTTAAAATTAAAGTTTTTAATTTATTATTCATCTGAGAAATTGCAATAGCAGTTATAGTACCGACTGTCGTTGCTATTATTGAAGCAAGCAGTGCAATTAATATAGTATAGTATAAAGCAGACATAAGTCTGTTATTATTAAAAAGTTCTTTATACCATTTTAATGTGAAACCAGTCCATTTTCCCATTGTTTTAGATTCGTTAAATGAGAATATTATTAAAGTGACAATAGGAGAGTATAGGAACAAAAATATGATAAATAAATAAGATTTTTTAATAAAGTTTTCAAGTCTGTTTACCACAATTGTGAGCCTCCTTCTTTGTCAGAACCAGTATCAAATTTTGATGTTAGG
This sequence comes from uncultured Clostridium sp., assembly GCF_934754915.1. Lineage (GTDB taxonomy): Bacteria > Bacillota > Clostridia > Clostridiales > Clostridiaceae > Clostridium. The sequence continues at coordinate 18,057 of NZ_CAKVKB010000044.1, read as the reverse complement.
GCCATAAATATAAGTATTATTATCATCATAAAAATTGATATTGCAGAACCAAAATTCCAATCACCCATTGTTGTATATTGTTGTTCTATAAGATTTCCAAGAAGCATGTATTGTCCACCGCCAAGAAGTCTTGAAATTACAAATGTAGAAACGGCAGGCATAAATACCATTGTTATACCTGAAAATATTCCAGGAATGCTTAATGGCAATATTATTTTTATGAAAATATTTATTTTATTTGCACCTAAGTCTGCAGCAGCATTTATTAAGTCATGATCCATCTTTATTAGTATTGTATACAAAGGAAGTACCATGAAAGGAATAAAATTATATACCATACCTAAAAGAACTGCTCCATCATTATACAAGAATGATATTGGAGCTATTCCAAACTTGCTAAGAAGGGTGTTTATAATACCTGTCTTACCAAGTATAGGCATCCATGCATAAGTTCTTAAAAGGAAATTCATCCACATTGGAAGTATGAAGAGCATAATTAAAAAATTACGTCTGCTTACTTTCATTTGAGAAATTATATATGCAACAGGATAACCTATTACAAGACATAAAATTGTTGAAATAAATGCAAGCCATATTGATCTTGTAAATATACTGAAATATTGTGAACTCATAAGTCTTGTATAGTTATCAAGAGAAAATGAATAACCTGAACTTGTTTTTACTGTAAAACTAAAAAACAGCACTATAAGTAATGGAATTATTATAAAAATTGCACTCCAAGCAAAATAAGGATACGCCGCTATAGGCGTTTTTTTCTTAGTCATTTTGATCACTCTTTTTCATAATATGTATATCTTCAGGATAAATATCTAATCCTATGTTTTTTCCAACTTCAGCTGATTTTGTATTGTGGATTATAAATTCATAAGTATCTGTTACAACAACCATTTCATAATGAACTCCTTTAAATACAATAGAAGTTACTTGCCCTTTAAGCATTCCATCTTTTTCATCTACTATTTTTATATCTTCAGGTCGTATTACAATATCAACAGGCTCATTATCGTTAAATCCTTTATCAACACATTCAAATTTTTTATTACAGAATTCTACTTCAAAGTCTTTAAGCATAATTCCATCAATTATATTGCTTTCACCAATAAAATCTGCAACAAAGGCATTAGCTGGTTCGTTATATATGTCTTCAGGAGTTCCCATCTGTTGAATTATACCTTTGTTCATTACAATTATTGTATCAGACATTGTAAGAGCTTCTTCCTGATCATGTGTTACAAATACAAAAGTTATGCCTACTTCTTTTTGTATTTTTTTTAATTCTATCTGCATTTCTTTTCTGAGCTTTAAATCAAGGGCACCTAAAGGTTCATCGAGAAGCAGTATTTCTGGCTTATTTACAAGAGCTCTTGCAATGGCAACTCTTTGTTGTTGACCTCCGCTTAATGAGTCAACTTTTCTTTTTTCAAAGCCATCTAAAGCAACAAGATGAAGCATTTTTTTTACTTCAGCTTCAATTTGAGTTTTTGGAAGTTTTTTTAATTTTAGACCAAAAGCTATATTGTCAAAAATATTCATGTGTGGAAATAATGCATACTTTTGAAATACAGTGTTTACCTTTCTTTTATATGGAGGTAATGCAGAAATATCTTCATTTTTAAATATTAATTCGCCAGAATCTGCGCTTTCAAATCCCGCAATTATTTTTAATGTAGTAGTTTTACCACATCCGCTTGGACCTAAAAGAGTAAGGAATTCATCTTTTTTAATATTTAAAGATAAATTATTTAATACTGTATTGTCACCATAAGCTTTATTTATATTTCTTAATTCTATAATGTTTTGGCTCACAAAAACCACCTCTTTCTATTGTTTAAAATGATGGGGGAGTACTTATCCATATAACTTTAGCTGGTGATTTACCAGTGTTTTCAATATAGTGTGTTACTTTTGCTTTATAATAAAAGCTTTCCCCTTTTTTGACTTTATATTTTTTTTTGCCTAAATGAAGAATTATAGTTCCAGATAATACATATCCAAATTCTTCTCCTTCATGAGGTTCTTCTTCAATATATTGTCCACCTGGTTGAAGCGTAATCATAATTGGCTCCATTTCATTTTTTTGTGCATTTGGAATAAGCCACATAAGAGAATATTTTAAGTCGTCATCATCTTTTTCAAACATATCATCTTTTGTATAGGTAACTTTTTCCTCTTTTGAATCGCTGAAAAAATCAGGAAGGTTAGTTCCTAAAATTTCAAGAATATCTATTAGAGTAGCAATAGATGGTGAAGTTAAATCATTTTCAACCTGTGAGATAAATCCCTTTGAAAGTTCACATCTATTTGCAAGCTCTTCCTGTGTTAATTGTTTTTCCATTCGGAGTATTCGAATTTTTTCTCCGATCTGCATAAAATTCACCTACTAACAATTTATAATAATCACTTTTACTAAACTATAAGTTTAAAATTACTAAACAAACAATGATATTATATATACTTTAAATAGAAAAATCAATATATTTTTTAGATTATGATATAAAATTTAATAATTTATAGTAAAATTACAGTAATAAAATAAATAAAAATAGGAAAATGTGGCTTATTAGGCCGCATTTCCTATTTCCATTCGGTTACATTTTTTAATTCTGGTATAGAAGATGATTTGAATACAGGATCTTTGATTCCAGCTTTTTTCTGCATTCTATAGTCATCAAGTGCTTTGAATGCAAATTTTCCTAAAAGAGCAATTGCAATGAGATTTGTGATAGCCATTAATCCCATGATTAAATCTGCAAGATTCCAGACAATATTCATGTTTACTGCAGCACCAAAAAGAATCATAAGTGCAACGCATATTCTGTATATTACTAGATATATTTTTTTCTTACTTAGAAATTCTATGTTTGCTTCTCCGTAATAATAATTTCCAACAATTGAACTGAAAGCAAAGAGAAGTACACAAATAGCAATAAATATACTTCCAAAGTTTCCAATTTGAGAACTTAAGGCATTTTGAGTTAACTGTATTCCAGTAAGTCCGCTTGATAAATCAATATCAGATAGAAGAATTATAAAAGCAGTACAGCTGCAGATTATTATAGTATCAGTAAATACGCCTAAGGTTTGGATTAATCCTTGCTTTACAGGGTGAGATACATCTGCAGCAGCTGCTGCATTAGGAGCGCTTCCCATTCCAGCTTCATTTGAAAAAAGACCTCTTTTTATACCTATAAGAAGAGCACTTCCAAATCCCCCTCCAACAACCTGCTTTAATCCAAAGGCACTCTCTATTATTGTAACTATAAGTTCAGGTATTTTATTTATATTAATTATAACAACAAATAATGCAACTAAAATATATGCTACTGCCATTATAGGAACTATTATTTCTGATACTTTTGCAATTCTATGTATACCACCAAATATTATTATTAAAGTAATTAATGAGAGTATTATTCCAACTATAAACCTGTTTATTCCAAATGCTTCATTTAATGCAAGTGAGATGGTATTTGACTGAACCGAATTAAAAACAAGTCCAAAACATATTGTTATGAGTATTGAAAATATTATTCCCATCCATTTCATATTGAGGGCTTTATCCATATAATAAGCAGGTCCTCCAATATATGTTCCTTTACCATCTGATTGTTTATATATCTGAGCAAGTGTAGATTCAACAAAACTTGATGCAGAACCAATAAGTGCTATAAGCCACATCCAGAAGACAGCACCAGGTCCTCCAACAGAAATTGCAATAGCTATTCCAGCAAGATTACCAGTACCAACTCTTGAAGCAGTACTTATGCAGAAGGCTTGAAATGATGAAACAGAGCCTTTTTCTTTTTTGGATGAAGCGCCATCAGCAAGAAGTCTAAACATTTCTTTGATATATCTAAATTGGACAAAATTTGTTTTAAAGGAGAAATACAAACCTAAAAGTATTAAAGGAGCTATTAGTATATAAGTCCATAATATATTATTGGATATATTTATAAAAGAATTTAATTTTTCAATAATGTTATTAAACATTTATAAAACCTCCTGAATATTAAAATGCGATTTTTAATTATAAAATGATAAAAAATATCAAAATTATTCTATCTGATAAATAACTAAAATGCAAGAATTTAAGTTAAAAAATTCATAAAAGAGTATTTTATAAGTGTAAAATAGCTAAAAAATGAAATTTATTTATTTATGAGATTTAAAGTTGAAAGAATTATATAAAATAAAATTCATATGGATATATATTGGCAATTATGTTTTTACATTTCAAGTTTTGTATTTTATATCCGGCAAATAAATTTTAATATTACAGATATAAATTGAAGAGTTTTTATATTAATATATATAAAAAATGTACATATAACATATTGCATATCAATTGGGATTATGCAAAATTATAGTATACAATATATATTAATAATTGATTGAAAACTTTTGAAAAGAATAAGAAAGAAGCTGTCGCACAAAGATTAAATCATATCTTATATAGTATTAAATAACTTAATTAATCTACTATATGTGGCATTTAAACTTTTTAATGCAACAGCTTCTTTCTTATTTTAATTTATAGGTGTTATTATTGGATTCTCTTCTTGTGTAGGAGGTGGCAGTACATCTTCATGGCCTTCAGTTGGATCTACTGCAGGTCCTCCTGTATGAGCATTATTGTTGTCATTATTATTATTGCTATTATTATTATTATTATTATTATTATTATTAGTTGTATTGTTATTTTCAGAAACTGTAGATTCATTTGAATTTGCAGATGCGTTTGTGTCAAATCCAGAAGGAACTACCATATAATAATCAGCAGTAGCTGGATTAGGATTATCTTTTTTGATGAATATTGAGTTCCTCATTAAAAAGGATGGTGTTCCAGGTGTTGCAAGCTTATTATTTAATCTGTTTATGTTAGCTGAAACATGAGTTTTGCAGGTTTCTGTTGGTTCTGTACCTTCTGCAAATAATTCTTCATATACTCGGCTTCCTCTTGGGTCATTTGCACATAAATTACCAGGTAAAAGTCCAGAATCCTTACATACATCAACTTTTACAATATCAGAAGGTTGTTCTAATTCTTTTATATCAAGACCTTCATGAGCTTTTTGCATTAAAATTCCCCATATTTTAGCACAAGAACTTGAACCACCGATAAGTTTTGTTGGGTTATCATATCCAAGCCATACAGATCCTGATAAATAAGGTGTAAGTCCTGCAAACCATAAGTCACAAGAATCTGATGTTGTACCTGTTTTACCAGATACAGGCATATCTCCCCACTTTGCAGGGGTACTTGAATAATAAGTTACTGGTCCTTTTAACATATCATACATGATATATGCAGTTTCTGGAGTGAATACATCTTCGCTATGTGTATTCTGGTTATCCAATATAGTTTTTCCAGATGAATCTACCACTTTAGTGTAAAGAGAAGGTCTGATATATTCACCATCATTACCAAATGTACCAAATGCTCCAGCTAATATATAAGTATTACCACCATCAGGGTCTTTAGGATCATTGTTGAATTGTCCTAAAGCTAATGATGCAATTGAACTTTTGGATTTTTCATTATATTTTAATCCAAGTTTTTCTCCGTATTCAACTCCAGTTTTAGTGCCAAGCATATCTTCAACAAGTACTGCAGCTGTATTTTTAGAGTATGTCAAAGCTTCTCTTGCAGTCATAAGTCCATTATAAGTAAAGTCTGAGTTAGCAGGATCATAATGTTTTCCACCATTAAGTTTATTTTCAGGAAGTGGAGCATCATCAATAGGAGTAGCTGCTGTTATTACTTCTTCATTTATTGCAGGGCCGTATACAGTTAAAGGTTTTGTTGTAGAACCTATAGGTCTTAATGCGTTATAAGCTCTGTTTGTTGATTGAGGCTGTTGTTTACCCCTGCCTCCAACCATAGCAAGAACTTCACCATTTCTATAATCAACAATTGTAGCTGATGCCTGAAGTAAGGGAACGCCGTTATTGTCATAAGCTTCAGCATTACCTAAACCTAGATTTTTATAATTATCAAGAGTTTTCTGAGTAAAATCCTGTAAGTCCCTATCCATAGTTGTATAGATTTTTAAACCACCATTGACAACTAATTTTGAAACTTCTTCATCAGTATAGTGGTATTTTTCCTTTAAATCCTGTTTTACTTGAGAAACAGCAGGATATACAAACCATTCATAATTTAAATTGTAATCTTGCTTGCTTTTTTTAAATACAAGACCTCCATTACGTACATCATTTATAGCTTTATTACATTCATCAGCACTAATATACCCATTTTGCTGCATCATGCTTAAAACTGTAATTGTTCTGTTGATATATGGAGTTGGGTCTTTTATGTTATTTTCATTATAAGCACTATAAGTTGTTGGAGCTTGAGTTATACCAGCAAGATAAGCACATTCGATTAATGATAAATCAGAAGCATTTTTACTAAAATATAAAAGTGATGCAGCTTCAACACCATAAACCTGACCACCAAGTGGAATTGTATTTAAATATGCTGTTAATATTTGATCTTTTGTTAATTTTTTTTCAAGATTGATAGCTAAATAAATTTCTTTAATTTTTCTCTCAATAGAAACATCATTGGTTAATATTGTGTTTTTCAATAATTGTTGTGTTAATGTAGAAGCACCATGAAGTCCTTTTTTTCCAGTCAATATCTTTCTAACATCTAATATAGCTGCACCAGCAATTCTTTGAATATCTATTCCATGATGTGAGTAAAATCTTTCATCTTCAATAGAAACAAAAGCATTCTTCAAATTTGCAGGCATTTCACTGGAATCAATAACATAACGTTCTTCATCTGTATGAAGGTTATCCATAAAATTGCCATTATTATCATATAGACTTGACGGCTGATTTAAAGATAAAACATCATCAACATTTAAAGGCGGTGTTGTTTTAATAACAGCAAAAGCATAACCTGCAGCCATTACAAAAACAGCTAGGAAGCAGAAAATAAGACCAAAGCAGATGCCTTTAAAAATCTTTTTGCCATTTCCGTGTTTTGGCTTCTTTCTACTACGAGGAGAGCTTTTTGTTTGCGTTGAGTTGTTAACTGCCATTTTATCCTCCTAAAATTTTAAGGTTATAAAAATAATATTTTATATCATTATAGCATATTTATAGTATGAGTAAATCATTAACTCGCTATAAGGATGTTGATATGGAATACTATACAAAACGTAAAAACTATAGATTTATTAAGGTTATTTTGCTAATTATAATTATATTTGTAATATTTAATATATTCATAGTATTTTTTGATAAAAGAGTATTGCCATCAATACTTGAAATCAGTAACATAATGGCGAAAAATCAAGCATTAAATATTATTAATGAAAAGAGCATAGAAATATTGAATGAAGATTTCAAATATGATGAAATGATTAGAATTCAAAGAGATAATGAAGGTAATATAAATCTTATACAAGCTGATAATGTTAAGCTTAACTATATTGCAGCTAAGTTATCTAATGAATGCAATAAAGAATTTGAAAATATGAAAGATGTTAAAATCAGTGTTCCCTTAGGATGGAGCAGTAATAGAAGTATATTTTATAGAATAGGTCCGAATATAAATATGTATATAGAGCCTATAGGAAATATAGAAACAAGTTATGAATCAAAATTTGAAAGTGCAGGAATAAATCAGACACGTCATAAAATTTATCTTAATATAACTGCTCAGATAAGAATGAAAATGCCCATAGCTAATCAGGAAACAACCGTAACGACTCAGGTTCCAGTCAGTGATACTATTATAGTAGGAAAGATACCAAACATGGCATGGTCAATTGAAAATGAACATTAATAAGGAGCTGATGCATTAAATATTATAACCACTATAATCAGTACTATTCTTTAAAGAGTGAATACTGATTATAGAAAATTTAATATTGATACATCAACTCCAATATTTTTAATTTAAATATTAATTAGAATTTTTAGACTTCCCAATTGAATACATAAGGAACGTTTCTATAAAAATCACCATAATTAAGACCATATCCAACAACAAACACATCTTCAATTTCAAAACAGCAGTAATCAGGTTTGATTTCTACTTTTCTTCTAGATGGTTTATCAAGAAGTACACAAGTTTTTACTGAAGCTGGATTTAATTTTTTTACATGTTCAACAACAAAATCCATTGTTATACCAGTATCAACAATATCATCAACAATAAGAACATCCCAACCTTCAATGTTGTCAGGAATATCGTTTACTACTTTTACTGTTCCAGATGAAGTTTCACTATGACCATAGCTTGATGTAGTCATAAAGCCAACTTTAACATTTAAATCAATTGCTCTCACAAGATCAGCAGCATAAACAAAGCTTCCTCTTAATAATGAAAGAACATAAAGATTTTTTCCTTTATAATCTTCTGTTATAGTTTTTCCTAAATCTTTGATTCTAGTATTTATTTGTTCTTCAGAAAAAAGAATATTACGTTTCTTATCTTCCATATTATAAAAACTCCTTTAAAAATAATTTGTTATTTATCAATTTTTATGTATACAATAGATATAGCTTAGATAATATGCTCTAAATATTAATACATAATATCAAAGAAATCTTGTAAAGATTTCATCATTAATTGTTAATTGGAATATATATTCAAATTATTATAGTGATAAAAGTCTTTTTGTAGAAAACATATATTTTTTGTACATAAAAAATTTTCGAAAAAATATATGACAAAAATTTTATACAAAAATTTCACATAAAAACATTAAACTATTAATTGTCAAAAAGTCATAAAAATATACAAAATATTCATATTTTAAGACGAGATTTATATTTAGTTTATGTTGTAATTAATGAATTAATAGTATAAAATTATATGAAAGTTGTCAAGATAGCTTATATGAGGTGATTTTATGATAGAGGGAAATATAGAAGGAGTCAGAAAAACTCTGATTGATGAATTAGAAAGAATTTATTCAATAAGAACACTTAAGGATGAAATATGTAATATAGAAATTTTAAATATAATTTCAAGAGTTTCAGGAATTATTGAAAGAGAAGTAAGTGTAGCAATAAACAGAAAAGGAAATGTTACTGCTGTGGCAATTGGAGATTCAACATCTGTTGAAGTTCCAGTAATAAATATAGAGGAAAAAAGACTTGCTGGAGTAAGGGTGATTCATACCCATCCAAATGGATACTGTAATCTTTCAGCATTAGATTTTACTGCTCTTTTAAAGCTAAAACTTGATGCAATTGTTTCTGTAGCTGTAATAGATGGAAATATAGTGGATTTTTCATTGGGAATGCTGACTCTTTATAATAATAAATTAGAATATGAAGAAAAGAGTAATCTTTCCTTAAATGATATAATGTCTGTCAATATATTAGATAAAATTAAGTTTGTAGAAAATCTTATAAAAACAAATGATGTTGTTGAAGATACTGAAGAAAAAGCTATACTGGTTGGTTCAGATACAAGAGAAAGCCTTGAAGAATTGAAAGAGCTTACAGAAGCTTGTAATATACCAGTTTTAAATACAGTTTTTCAAAGCAGAAATAAAATTGATGCAGCTTTCTATATAGGAAGAGGAAAAGTTCTTGAAATTGCATCTATGAGACAAGTTGAAAGAGCAAATGTTGTAATATTTGATGATGAATTATCTGGTTCGCAAGTCAGAAATCTTGAAGCAGCAATAGGTGCAAAAGTAATTGATAGAACAACTTTGATACTGGAAATATTTGCGACAAGAGCAAAAACCAAAGAAGCAAAAATACAAGTTGAACTTGCACAATTAAAGTATAGATTGAGCAGGCTTCAGGGACTTGGAACTATACTTTCAAGAACTGGAGGAGGAATAGGTACAAGAGGACCTGGAGAAAAGAAACTTGAAACTGATAGAAGACACATAATGGAAACAATATATGATTTAAGATCTGAACTTAAAAAGATAAAGAAGACAAGAGAAGTTCAAAGGGAAAAAAGGAATAAAGAAAATATACCAAAAGTATCTCTTGTAGGATATACCAATGCAGGAAAATCAACACTTAGAAATGCATTATGTGAACTTGCAGCCAAAAAGGAAAATAAAAATAAAGAAAAAGTATTTGAAGCAGATATGCTCTTTGCAACATTAGATACAACAACAAGAGCTGTAACATTAAAAAACAAGGGTGTCATAACATTGACAGATACAGTTGGATTTGTTAGAAAACTTCCACATGATTTAGTAGAAGCGTTTAAATCAACTCTTGAAGAAGTGATTTTTTCAGATTTATTATGTCATGTTATAGATACTTCAAGTGATACTGCTATAGAGCAGTATATTGCAGTAAATGATGTTTTAGCAGAACTTGGAGCAATAGATAAAGAAACTATAATAGTTCTGAATAAAATTGATAAGGCGTCAAAAGAGCAGATAGACAAGATTAAAGAAGCGTTAGAAGAAAATCATGAAGTTATAGAAATTTCAGCAGCATTAGGCACTAATCTTGAAAATCTTCTTGAAGTTATTGAAGATAAGCTTCCTTATAATTATAGAAAAGTTGAATATTTAATTCCTTATGAAAAAGGAGATGTTCAGTCATTCCTTCATAGAAATGGCAGGGTTTTTGAAGAAGATTATAGAGAAAATGGAACTTATATGTGTGTAGAAGTTGATGATGAAGTCTATAATAAAACTGTACAATATATCATTAATAATTAGTACTCAATTATAATAAATAGATTAAAATATACCCCTGGATTATTTCCTGGGGTATTATTTGTAATAAGAGAAGAAAATATTGTATAATGTATTTGTTTTATAGACGGATTTGAGAATATATAAAAGAAATAAGGTGAACCTAACATGTTGAAAGCAATACTTGAATATCAGAAAGCATCTGAAAAACTTATTAATTCTCTTAAAACCAATAGAAAGGTATTGGCTATATTTGCATTTGGAAGCATTGTCAGTGGAGATTTATGGCAGGAGTCCGATATTGATATATTTACTGTTTATGAAGATCAATTTTATACTATAAGGGATGTTCATTCTGAAGTTCTTGATATACCTGTTCATATGAAAATTGTAAGTAAACAAAAGTTTATAGAATTGTATGAGAATAATGGAAAAAAAGGTGAAATAAGAAATATGCTTACTTCATCAAAGCTTGTATTTTCAAGGGATGAAGAAATAGAAGTGATATTTAATGAAGCAAAATACAGTATGGATAAATTTACTGAAATGTGGAATCTTGTTTATCTTGGAAAGCTTATAAGAGATTTAGGAGTAAGTAAAAAGTATTTATATAATAATAAATTAATAACTTCATTTGAAGTTCTTATAAGGGCATTAGACAGTTTTTCAAAATTATATCTGAATTTAAGCGGGTATACAGTGAGTAAAGATGCTATAAAAATGACAATGAACCTTAATAATACATTCAATACACTTGTTAACAATCTTATAAAAAAAGATTTAAAATCAGAATATATAAGTGAAGTCATTAATTATATTGATGATTATGTAGTTGCAAATATAAGAATTGCTTCAAGGGTTCTTTTAGATTATTTAGAGGAAAAAGGTACATATTTAAGTTCATATGAAATAAAAAAAGATGAGAAGTTTAATCAGTTCAATATAAAGATAGAGGAAATATTAAAGATGTTATTTAAGTATGGTTTAATTGAAAAAAAATCAAGAAAACTTGATCTTCCAGTAAGAGAAAAACTTCTCAATGAAAATGTATATGCATATGTAAGTTATAAATGATTTTGCTTTAGGGGGAAGATTTTATGGTTCTTTATGATGATTTTAAATTTGAAAGTGAAATACCTAAATATATTCAGGTTGCTGATTATATAAAATCATTAATTGACAAAAAGCAGATTAGAGATGGTGATAAGCTTCCAACAATAAGAGCTCTATCAGAAAAACTTAATGTAAATAATGTGACTATTGTAAATGCATACAACAAACTTAAAAATGAAGGCTATGCATATCAAAAAATAGGAAGTGGAAGTTATGCGAAAAGAAAAGAAGTATCTTCTACATTTAGAAAAGAATATCTTAATACATTAAAGAAGATAACTTCAGAAAAAAATGGAGATATAATAGATTTTACTGGAGAAACAAATGAAGAAGTATTATTTCCTATAAATGAATTTAAAGAAATAATAAATGATGTTTTAGAAAGAGATGGTTCTAAAGCATTAATTTCTCATGATAGAAGCGGATACCCTAATTTAATTTATACAATAAATAAAGTGTTTTGGGAAGATAAACTTGAAAATGATTCTATACTTGTTGTTTCAGGAGCTCAACAGGGTATTGATATTGCTTCAAAGAGTATACTAAACATAAATGATAATGTAATTGTTGAAAAACCTACATATGTCGGAGCATTATCTGTATTTAAATGGAGGAAAGTAAATCTTTTTGAAGTACCTATAAATAAAGATGGAATTGATTTAAAAGCATTCGAAAAAATTCTCCAAAAAAATGAAATAAGATGTTTTTATACTATGAGTTATTTTCAGAATCCAACAGGCGTAAGCTATAGTGTAAAGAAAAAAAAGCATATTTTAGAATTAGCAGAAATATATGATTTTTATATTATTGAAGATGATTATCTTTCAGAGCTTATATATGATAATTCATTGGAATATGTACCATTTAAATGGCTTGATAAATATGACAGAGTTATATATATAAAGAGTTTTTCAAAAATATTCCTTCCAGGAATAAGACTAGGATATATTGTTGCTCCTAAGAAATTTAATGAAGTATTAAGAAATTCAAAGCATAATACAGATATAACTACATCAAGCCTTATGCAAAGGGCACTTGATATGTATATTGCAGAAGGAAATTGGAAAGACAACATTAATGAATTGAATATTGAATATAGTGAAAGATATTATCTTATAAAGAATATTTTAGATAATCAATTTAGAGATCTTGTAACATATGTAGATCCTAAAGGCGGTCTTAATTTTTATATTACACTAAAAAATAAGGAAATAGATAGCAAAGTTATTTTTAAAAGACTTAAGGCTAAGGATGTATATATAACTCCAGGAAATGTATTTTATATGTCACCTGATGAGGGACAAGATTCATTTAAAATTTCATTTTATCAAGTTAATAAGCAAAAAATAGAAAAAGGAATGGAACTGCTAAAGGAAGAAATAATGGCAGAGATGAAGAAACATAGTTAAATTGTATTTGTGTATTGATTTATAACAGTTTATATTGTTTTAAGAAGGAGAGAAATAGATGTCGTATATTACTATAAGAGGTTTGGGCGAAGACAGATTTGAAGAAAAGAAATCTGAATTTATAGGATATGCCAAAAGAGTTGAAAATGAAGAAGAAGCAAAAGAATTTATTAATGAAATAAAAGCACTTCATAAACAGGCAAGGCATAACTGCTGGGCATATGTAATAGGAGAAAATATGGGGATACAAAGATATTCAGATGATGGAGAGCCCCAGGGAACAGCAGGAATACCAATACTTGAAGTTATGAAAAAGAGCAATGTTACAGATTGTGCTGTAGTTGTTACAAGGTATTTTGGAGGAATACTTTTAGGGACTGGAGGACTTACAAGAGCATATACAAAAGGAGCCAGTATTTCAATAAAGGCTGCTGGAATAGTTGAAAAGGTAAAAGGTCTTAAAATAAGCTTTGAGATGGATTATGATCTTTTTGGAAAAGTTCAATATATCTGTGGACAAAATTCATGGCATATTGAAGATACAGAATATACAGATAAAGTAATAGTTCATATACTATGTGAGGAAGCTGTTGCAGAAACTATTGAAGGAGAGATTGTAGAAGCTTCTAGTGGAAAAGTAATTGTGAGAAGAAGTGAAGAAGGAATTTATTTTAAAGAAGGAAATAAATTGTATGCACAGATTTAATGTGAAAATTGTAAATAATGTAAGCGTAATTGTGAATTAACATAAAATGTGATATAATTTTTGAGGAATTTTGTATTTTAATAAAACATAAGAGTTTCATTAATAAGGTTATTATTTATAACATTATTGTAATATATTTACATGTTAATAGATTAAGGAGGAAATACCATGTCAGGACATTCAAAATGGCATAACATACAAGCAAAGAAAGGTAAAGCTGATGCTAAGAGAGGAAAAATCTTTACTAAAATAGGTAAAGAATTATTAGTTGCAGCTAAAAATGGAGGACCAAATCCAGACACAAATGCAAAATTAAGAGATATAATAGCAAAAGCCAAGGCTGCTAACATGCCTAATGATACAATTGCAAGATCATTAAAAAAAGCTGCTGGTGAGTTATCATCTGTAAACTATGAAAGCATAGTTTATGAAGGATATGGACCAAATGGGGTTGCTGTAATAGTTGAAACATTAACAGACAATAAAAACAGATCAGCTGGGAATGTAAGAAGTGCATTCACAAAAGGTGGCGGAAACATGGGAACTCAAGGATGTGTAGGTTTCATGTTCCAAGAAAAAGGTGAACTTGTAATAGAAAAAGACGGCAGAGACGAAGACGAAATGATGATGATGGCTTTAGATGCAGGAGCAGAAGACTTCAATGCAGATGAAGACGAAGTATTCGTAGTAACAACTGCACCAGAAGATTTCGGAAGCGTACGTGAAGCTTTAGAAGAACAAGGAATAGAATTCTTAGAAGCAGCAGTTAAGATGATTCCAGATACATACACTGCAATTAATGAAGAAGATGCTAAGAAGTTCCAAAAGATGTTAGATTTACTTGATGATGATGATGACGTTCAAGAAGTTTACCACAATGCTGAATTCCCTGAAGGATGGGAAGAATAGGGCGCTTAGAGGTACTCTAAAAACGAAAATATCGTTGGATAATGGTATACTTATTTAAAATTTACACTTTCGATATTGATATACATAGTGTGTCAATATCGAAAGTGTTTTTTTGTTGCTTCCATACTTAAAGTTGAATTATTTAATGAATACATCAGTATTAACTATTTATCAAGGTATATGTTTTTATAAGTTAAAAGGAATTAATTTCTTTAGTAGCAATATAATTGATTATTTTAGCGAATGGCTAAAATTAAATATCTGACCTTTTTACTATCAAGTAAAATACAGAAATTTTGAGTAATTATTATAGAAATAAGGATAGCTAATAATATAAAATTTTAAATAAAAATATTTACATATATTCAAAAAAGTGTTGATTTTGTAAATAAAAGTAAGTACAATAATAATATAAGAATTAATAAAAAAACAATAAGTTTTTACAAAGCTGCAATTAAAAAATAATCTGAAGAATAAAAAATAATATTATTGTAGTATAAGTCATATTAAAGCAGGTGAAAAAATGGATTTTTTATTTATAGGCATTATAGGATTGATTATAGGCAGTTTTTTGAATGTGTGTATTTATAGAATACCTCGGGAAGAATCTATTTCATATCCACCATCTCATTGTGGAAACTGTAATCATAAACTAGGTCCATTAGATTTAATACCACTTATAAGTTATGTTTTTTTAAAGGGAAGATGCAGATATTGTAGAGAAAAAATTTCTGTAAGATATCCACTTATAGAAGGATTTAATTGTATTTTATATTTAATGGTATATATGAAATATGGATTTAGTGTGTATACAATAAAATTTTGTATATTATGTTCATTATTAATTGTAATAGGCTGTATTGATTATTTTACACAAGATGTGTATATATCAACAACAGCATTCGGAGTAGTAACAGGAATAATATTTATAGCAGTACAGATTATTATTTATAAAGAAGGTGCGGTGAATCTGATTCTTGGAGGACTTATAGGCGCAGTAATAATAGGTCTGATAGTTTTCCTAACTGGAGGAATGGGAGAGGGGGATATAGAAATAGCAGGAGTTTGTGGATTATTTCTAGGAACCAAGCTCATATTATTAACATTGTTTATATCAATAATAATAGGAGGGGTTATAGGAATTATTATTATCGCTTTAAAGCTTAAGAACAAAAAAGATTCTATGGCATTTGGACCATGTATAGCATTTGGAGCCATAGTAGCCATGTTATTTGGAAATGAGCTTATTGATATTTATTTGAAATTATTTATATAAGATATGAATAATTAAAATATCAACAAAGATATATTAAAATCTGCAATATATTGTTTGAAATTGGGTTTTACTATAAATATAGTGATTATTGAATTTAGTAGACATAATAATTATTAATTTAAGAAAAACATCATTACAGGAAGGTGTCTAAATTGGCAGTAGAGAGAAAAAGATTAGGGGATATTCTTGTGGGAGCAGGAATAATAAGTGAAAATCAATTAATGGAAGCTTTAAAGGTTCAGAAGGTTTTAGGAAAAAATTAGGGGAAATCCTTGTGGAACAGAAAATTGTTACAGATGATCAGATAATTGATGCAATAGCTACACAGACAGGAATTGAGAAAGTTGATTTAAATACTGTTGATTTTGATAGAAAAGCTAGTACATTAATTTCTCAAAAGCTGTGTGAAAAATACACATTGATACCATTTGGCTTTGAAAATAACAGAATAAACGTGGCATTATCAGATCCATTAAATATATTTGCAATAGATGATGTTACTATTGCTAGTGGGTTTGAGATAGATAATTATATATCTAAAAAAGAAGACATAAAAAAATTTATTGAAGTTTATTACAGTAGTCAGCAGATATCTAAAGCAGCAATGCAGCTATCCAAAGAAAGTGCTGAAAGTAAATCATCAAATGGGAAAAATAATATAGAAGAAATGGATGATGTAAAAAATGCACCAGTTGTCAAAATGGTTGACTATCTTTTTAGAAATGCAATAGAAATGAAAGCGTCAGATATTCATATTGAACCGTATGAAAGAGAAATAAGAATAAGATATAGAATTGATGGACGTCTTCAGATTATAAACAGGCTTTCACCAGAAAGTTTAGGACCTCTTGTTACAAGAATAAAAATTCTTGCAGGATTAAACATTGCTGAAAAAAGGATACCTCAGGATGGAAGAATCGTGGTAAATATGGAATCTGGAAAACCTAATGTGGATTTAAGGGTTTCAATACTTCCTGTCGTGTATGGAGAAAAAATTGTTATAAGAGTTCTTAATACAGGAAATAATAATATAACCAAAGAACAGCTTGGAATGACAAAAGAAAATATGAAAAAATTAGACAATATTATAGGAAATCCGCATGGAATAATTCTTGTTACAGGACCTACAGGAAGTGGTAAATCTACAAGTCTTTATGCTGTTTTAAAAGAGCTTAATAATGAAAGTGTCAATATAATTACAGTTGAAGATCCAGTTGAATACATTCTTGAGGGAGTAAATCAAGTTAGTGTAAATAACAAAGCAGGACTTACTTTTGCAGAGGGACTCAGAAGTATATTGAGACAAGATCCTGATATAGTTATGATTGGAGAAATAAGAGATAATGAAACTGCTGAAATTGCAACTAAAGCGGCTATAACAGGACATCTTGTTTTAAGCACACTTCATACAAACGATGCTCCATCTTCAGTAATAAGATTATGTGATATGGGAATACAGCTATATCTTGTTGCTACATCTGTTGTTGGAATAATGGCACAGAGACTTGTGAGAAAAATATGTCCAAAATGCAAGGAATCATATATGGCAAATGATTATGAAAAAGAAATATTAGGGATTGATAAAGGAATTGAGCTATATCTTCATAGAGGAAAGGGCTGTACTTATTGTAATGGTACAGGCTATAAAGTAAGAGTTGGACTTTATGAAATTATGGAAGTTACAAGAAAACATAGAGAAGCAATAATTTCAGGAGCAAGTGCTGATGAAATTAGAGATATATATGTGGAAAATGGAATGACTACTTTAGGGGATGAATGTAGAAGGCAGGTGCTTATGGGAGTGACTACTATAAGTGAAATGGTTACAATTACTTTAATAAAAGAAGCATAACTTAATTGTTATATAAAATTAGAGGAAAAATTTTCAGAATATTATTAATATAACTATAATAGTGCAAAAATGCTTGAATAATTTTACAACTGAATAAAATAAAAAACATTTATGATAAATCCTTGTTA
>NZ_CAKVKB010000043.1 GCF_934754915.1 uncultured Clostridium sp. | reverse complement strand
GTTGTAGATTGCTTAAAAAGCAGTTTTATGATATTAAAATCTGCTAAAAGTTATGAAGATGCAGTAAAAAGTGCAATTGCACTAGGAAATGATACTGATACTACAAGTGCAGTTGTTGGTGGTCTTGCTGGAATATTATTTGGTTTTGATAACATTCCAAAAAGATGGATTAATAAATTAAGAGATAAAGAAAAGGTGATTGAGCTATTGGATAAATGTGTGAAATCAGATAGGAAGTGGTATAAATGAAAAAAAGTAAAAGAATAGAAGCAGCTAAAGAAACTCTACAGATTTTTAAGCAAGGATTTTACTGTGTGGAAGGCCGGAAAATAGATATATCAGATATTCACAAAAAATCTCTAGAAAATAGTTTTGTTATAAAGCCTGAAGAGGCTGAATCAATAAGTGAAAAATATATAAATGGTAATGAAAAAAATAAATCAATAATTAAAATTGTAAATGAGTCTACAGTTAAGGCTGTTTTGGAATTGTGTGATAATAAAACCAAAAGTATAGGTGTATTGAATTTTGCAAGTGCAAAAAATCCAGGAGGTGGATTTTTAAATGGTGCATTAGCTCAGGAAGAAAGTATTGCAGTTGGTACTGGACTGTATCCTACACAGATTAAAAATGAAGAATATTATGTTGCTAATAGAAATTTTAAAAGTATGATGTATACCAATTATATGATTTATTCTAAAGATGTTGTGTTTATAAGAGATGATAAATTGAATTTATTGGAAAATCCGGTTACAGCTTCAATTTTAACAGCTCCAGCAGTAAACTATGGTCAGGTTTTATTGAAAAAGGAAGATGGTGTCAAGGCGAAGAAAGTAATGAAAAACAGAATGAGAATGATTTTGTCAGTATTTGCATATAACAAAGATAAAAATTTGGTTCTTGGAGCTTATGGATGTGGAGTATTCAGAAATGATCCTAAAGTTATAGCAGAATATTGGAGATCTCTACTTTATGATGAAAATTATATAGGGTATTTTGATAATATAATATTTGCAGTTTTAGATAATTCTAAAAACAGAGCATGTATAGATGCTTTTGAGGAAACTTTTAAATAAGCAGAAGTTAAATAGCTGGGGAGGAAAATAGTTATGGGGCTTTTTACTAAAAATAAGAAAGTAGTTAAAAAAAATAATGGACGGATAAGAGTTAAAATGACCAGAGACAGCATATGTGCAGCAGATGACTGTAATGCACCTCATGGAGCAATCATAGGTGTGGACTCTGATGGAAGCGTTAAGGATTTTATTAATATTCTCATAGAGAGATACTGCCCTAAAATGAGAGGCAGAGATCTTATATGGGTTTTATCATATAATAACAGACATCTTGCAGTTTTTAATGGAACTACAGGAAGCACAAATGTTGTAAATGATAATATGGTGAATATGACAATGGAGGATATTGTAAATGGTGAGGAGTCTCCTGCAATGTATCTTCACTATATATCTCAGGGAACAATAGAAGATGCTGCACGAACAATGATAATTAAATAGTTTATTTTTAAATTTATACATGAGAGACTGTTGTTTTAAAGAGTTTAAACTTCATATAGTATTGATTTTTAAATTGAAATATTATATGAGGCAGAAATTAAATCTTTAAGCAATGGTCTTTTTTATGCAGAATATTTTCTAAAGTTCTTTAGAATTTCTTTAGAATTATATGGGGTTAATTTTAAAAAAGACAGATTATTATATGAGTATAGTCAATGAAGTGATTAATTTATTATCAGGGGAAAGAATACTTATTGGCTTATTCAGTTAAAAAAGAAAGAGGGGAGAAAATAAAATTTTATATTCTGTATCATTTGTATTTTTAATATTTTTTGTATCTTATATGGTAAAAGTTACTGCAAATGGAAAGTAAGTAGAAATGTTGCAATATTTAAAAATGAGTACTCCTTATGATAATATAGTAATATATTTTGTTAATTTTTTAGTATGGATAGCAGTAATCTATTTTATATTAAGTGGAATGACATATATTAAAGGAATATTTGAATATGGATTTAAAAGATATTTAAAAGAAAAAGTCATAGTCATAAGATGTCTAAGATTTATAATTAGAAAAGCTAAATGTGGATTTGATTATTTAAGTCATATAGATTTAAGGGACAAATCTAATAAAGTGATAATAAAAATTCTTACTGTTAATTTCATTGTGATTTCAGGAATAAGTGTTATATGGCTCTTTGGAGTATTTCCAGCATTAATCTATAATGTGATTTTGTTTATTGTCATAAGAAAATATTATGATAGAGTAAGAGAAAATTATAAAAGTCTTTTAAATGCTACAAATAAAATAGCAGATGGGAATCTGGATTTTGAAATAAGTGAAGATCTTGGAATATTCAATTCCTTTAAGGATGAACTTAAGAAAATACAGTCTGGCTTTAAAAAGGCTGTTGATGAAGAAGTCAAAAGCCAGAAGATGAAAACTGATCTTATATCAAATGTATCACATGATTTAAAAACACCTTTAACATCAATAATAACATATGTTGATCTTTTGAAAAATGATAATATCACTGAGGATGAGAGAAAATCTTATGTTGAAACAATAGATAAGAAATCTCAGAGATTAAAATTTCTTATTGAGGATCTATTTGAAGTGAGTAAAGCTACAAGTGGAAATATTCAGTTAAATCCTGTTGATGTAGACATTATTGAACTTATAAAACAAGTAGAATTTGAACTTTCTGATAAAATTCAAAATGCAGATTTAAAGATGAAAAATAATTTTCCATATGGCAGAATAATATTGAAACTGGATAGTCAGAAAACCTTCAGGGTATTTGAAAATTTATTTAGTAATGTTGCTAAATATTCAATGGAAGGTTCCAGAGTTTATGTAGATATTATTGAAAATGTTGCAGATGTTACAGTTATCATAAAAAATATGTCAGCAGCAGAAATTGATTATAAGGCTGATGAAATAGTTGAAAGATTTCAGAGAGGTGATAAATCCAGAAATACAGAAGGATCAGGCCTTGGTCTTGCTATTGCCAAGAGTTTTATAGAAGCTCAAAATGGCAAGTTTAAAATTGAACTCGATGGTGATTTATTTAAAGTCATAATAATTTTTAAAAAGTAAAGATAGTGTATAGTTTATTAACTTCATATCTTTTATAAATAATATACTTATAGTATACTATAGAGTAAGTTGAAAAACTAAAATAAATTGATTGGAGAAGCATATGAAAAAATTATTTCAGGTAAAAGATCTTGTATTTTATGAGGAAGATTACTTAGACGATATAAGAGAATTTGAAGATTTAATTCCAATAATACAGGAACTTAGTCCATCTCTTTCTTATGAGATGATTGAAGTGGCAGGAGACAATGGATGCTGTGATAAGACTAAGAAAAATCTTCTTGTTGAAATTATAGGATATATAGATGAGAATGACGAATTTATTACAAAGGAAGAACGTGATGCTTTAGGAATCGCAGCTGCAGGAAAGCACTTTGATCTGTTTGTAATAACAATACATAAATGCACAGCCTGTGGCAAGTGGGTAATTTCACTGCTTGAAGAATAAATAAAAGACAGACTGAGCATATTGTTTAAAGTTTACAGGGAAGAGGTTTTATATTGAAAAAGAAAATTTTAAAATTATATATATGTACACTGTCAGCTGGGATGATTTTTTTAAATTTAACAGGATTCCAGAAAAATGTTTATGCATATGAAGTTAAGAACAGCAGTGTACAGATTCTGGCTGATGGCAGCACTCAATCTGATAACAGTTCACAGAAAGATAGAGAATCAGACTTAAATGAATCTGAATTTGATAAGATTTATATTTCTGAAAAGAATTACAAGGAAGGCATGGATAATACTGTGAATCCTTATATTGAAAGCAGAAAGCACAATGGATATATAAAGGGAACAGGTGATGTTAACTTATATTATGAAGTCTATAAGGTAGACAATTCAAAAGGAAATATTGTTATTTCTCATGGGTATACTGAATTTCTTGGAAAATATGATGAGATGATTTATTATTTTTTAAATAATGGGTATAATGTATTTGGAATAGAACATAGAGGACATGGAAGATCTGGAAGTCTTGGAGTAGCTGATAAATCACAGATATATGTGGATTCATTTGATGATTACATCAATGACTTTAAGATTTTTATGGATGAGATTGTTACAAAAGAAAATGAAGGTAAGCCAATGTTTCTTTTTGCACATTCAATGGGTGGAGGAATTGGAGCTGGATTTCTTGAAACATATCCAGAATATTTTTATAAAGCTATTTTAAATGCACCAATGCTTCAAGTTAATACAGGTAATGTTCCAGAATTTATGGCAAGAATTATAGCAAGAATAGAAGTTGTTTTGGGACAGGGAGGAAAATATATAATGGGGAAAGGTCCATTTTCTCCAGCATATTCATTTAGTTCAGTTTCAACAAAAAGTGAAAATAGATGGCTTTATGTTAATGATATGGTAAATGAAAATGAAGATTTTCAAAGAGGAGAAGGCTCTTATAAATGGCTGGATGAAGCTTTGAAATTCACAAAAAGAGTAACTAAAAAAGAAAACGCATCAAAGGTTCAAATACCTGTTTTATTATTTCAATCTGGCGATGATACGTATGTAAAGCCAGAAGGTCAGAATAAATTTGCAGAGTATGCAAAAGATTGTGAACTTGTACGTATAGAAAATGCAAAACATGAGATTTATTTTGAAACAGATGATATTCAGAAAGAATATGTGGAAAAGGTAATTGATTTTTATAATGAATAACATGTATTTCAATTAATAATGTATAATTCACAGCCAAGTATAAAATATTTATAAGATTTTTTTGATTATTATTAGAACATATATCAAGTGAGAAGTAGGAAAATCAGATATCTGCTTCTCACTTTTTTATTATACTTATTTTTAAGTAAATGGAAAATGTTTTAATTTAGATTGAAATAATTTATATGCATCTTGCAAAGCAGATTTCTCAGGTTAAACATATCCAAATGTATTTCACATCTGATTTTATTGCATGAATTTTATATTAGAATATACTTATTAACAACGATAAATATATTTATTAAAAATTTTTCAGGAGGTTATTTTTATGGATGAAGTTATAGAAGTTAAGAATCTTGTAAAAACATTTGGAAATTTTAATGCAGTTGATAATATAAGTTTTAGTGTAAATAAAGGTGATATATTTGGATTTTTAGGGGTAAATGGTGCTGGAAAATCAACAACTATAAATATGCTGTGTACTCTGTATAAAATGACAAGTGGAGATGTAAAAATATGTGGTTTTAGATTAGGAGAAGAAAATGAAAAGATAAGGAATAAGATAGGTGTTGTTTTTCAAAATAATTGTCTTGATGATTATCTCACAGTAAAAGAGAACCTTCTTATAAGAGGCTTTCTTTATGAAAGTGATAACAGAAAAGTAAATAAAAATTTTCAGGATATAGTTGAAATACTAAATATTGATAATATTATAAATAAAAAATATAGAGAACTTTCAGGTGGCCAGAAAAGAATATGTGATATAGGACGTGCTCTTATGAATTCACCAGAAATATTATTTTTAGATGAGCCTACAACAGGACTTGATCCTAAAACAAGAAAAATTTTATGGAAGGGTATAGAGGAACTTCAAAAGCATAAAAAGCAGTATTTTTTTCATTGTTTTCAATGATTATAATAATACTTTTGAATTTGGTTTTTCTAGGGAAATTGAATGTAGACCAAGTTATGGAAATGACAAAAACAACAAAAGAAAATGCAGAATATTTGATTAATTCATGGCTGATGGCAGGAATAATAGTGGTAAATAGAATTAAACTTATTCTAGGCTATGTATTTGCAGCAATTATAATAGGTTGTATAATGTGTTTTATGACTTTTGCTCTATCAGAAATCTATATAGTATGCACTGGAGGAACTGCATTAGAATGCATGAGTATAATAAAAGCATTAATATTTATAATGGTAATTGTATTTTCATCTACATGTATGGTATTTTTTATGTCAATATTTGTACATTCCAATAGTGCATTTTCAGGATTGAGCACTATAGTTGGAACACTTGTAGGATTTGTTGGAGGAATATATCTTCCAATGGGAAATTTTCCTGATATTATTCAAAAGATATTGAAGTGTTTTCCTATTGTTTATGGAACAGCTGTAATGAGGGAAATATTTTCTGAGAAACCAATCAATATTGTGTTTGACAATATTGATGAATCAATTGTAATAGGATATAAAGAATATATGGGCATAATTGTCTCAATTGATGATGTATGGGTAAATAATGCAGTCAAAATTGCAATACTGCTTGGAAGTGGACTTATTTTTATGACATGTTCATTTATCATATTAAAGAATAGACAGATAAAGGATAGATAGCACTGTGAAAAGAAATTTCATGATAAATAGAGATTTCAGTATTATAATATATTCATATAATACTCATATCAGGGAGGAAATTGATGAAGATAATTATAGAGGATATAAAAGAAGATGAAGAAGAAGAGATAATAATACGATGCAATAATATAGATGAATCAATTTTACAGATGATTTATGGCGTAAAGATGGAAAGAAGAAAGATTGCAGGTTTTTTAAATGGAAGAATTATCATGATAGAACCTAAAGATGTGTATTATTTTGAATCAGTTGATAATAAAACTTTTATATATTGTGAAAATAAAGTGTTTGAAACAAAATTAAGACTTTATGAGATTGAACAAGAGTATGAAAAAAGTGATTTTTTCAGATCATCAAAATCAACAATATTAAATATAAGCAAGATAAAATCAATCAGTCCAGCATTTAATGGACGTTTTGAAGCTCTTTTAAAGAATAATGAAAAAGTAATAATATCAAGACAATTTGTACCAGTTTTAAAGAAAAAACTGGGAATATAGGAGGGGTTTTATGAACAGATTTTTCAGAAGATTATTAGAATATTTCTGCTTTATAAATACTGGAGCCATGATTTCAGCAGCAATATTTATATTTATTTTTAATAGACAGACATTGTTTTCTATAGCAATTTTCTGGCAGATATTAACAGTATCTTTAATAGCAGCTTTTATAACTACTATTTTAATGCTTAAAGATGATTTATCCAAGAAAATGGAAAGAATTAAAAATATAATACATTATATTCTTATGAATATCCTTGTAGTTGTAAGTGCTTATATTTTTAAATGGATTGAGAAGGATTTTTTTATAGAGACAATAATACTTGTAATTTTGATTTCAATTGTATATATAGCAGTTACTGTGATAAGTTATAAAAATGATGAAAAAATGGCAGACAAATTAAATGAGAAGTTATTACATTATAATTCAAAAGAAGATTTAGATAAGGATTGACAAGATATAATATATTATATAAAATTTAATTTAGGGAATGAGGTCTCCCTTGATATTATTCTAAAGTGCTGTTTATGCTGATGACTTCTGCGTTTTACGCAGAAATTATCAGCTTTTTTTAATTCTATAGAAAATTATATTCCTATAAGAATTGAGGAATAAATAAAATTCTATATGAATTTTCTAAAATGAGTTTTTAATAAGGAAATCAAGAAAGGAGTGTGAATAGCAGATATATATTATTCTGCTAAAAATATGTTAAAAAAAATATATGAACAATATAAAAATATTTTAATTATGGGAATATTATCAGTATTGATAGGAGCGATAGTGGGGATTATTGATACCTGTTTTGGAAAAGTGCTTATTTCGATAACAGAATTAAGGGATAAAAATCCTTTGAGACTGCTTCCGTTTTTACCTGTTGCAGGAGTATTGATTATATATACATATAATAAAATTGGAAAAGAAAGTGTAAAAGGAATGACTCTTATATTTGAAACAGGTCATGGAAAAGTAGAGACAATACCAAAGAGATTGGTTCCATTAACAATAATAAGTACATGGATTACACATCTTTTTGGAGGAAGTGCAGGAAGAGAAGGGGTTGCGGTGCAGATTGGAGCAACTGTTTCACATACAATTGGAAGATGGATTAATATAAAAAACAGCAAAAAAATATTTATTGTTACAGGTATGGCAGCAGGTTTTGGAGGGTTATTTCAGACACCTGTAGCAGCAGTGTTTTTTGCAATTGAGGTTCTTACTGCAGGAATATTGGAATATGACGCTTTGTTTACATCTCTTATTGCAGCATTTACAGCAAGTACTGTATCAAGTCTTTTAGGTCTTGAAAAGTTTACAGTTTTGTTAAATATAGATGTAAATTATACTGTTTCTTTTGTAGGAAAGATTATCATAATTGGAATTATATTTGGAATAGTTGGAGGCATGTTTGCATATATACTTGGAAAAGCTAAAAATATACTTGGAGAGACTTTAAAAAATTCTATATTAAGAATATTTTTTGTGGGAATAATAGTAAGCATTTTATTGATGATTTTTCATAAAGGAAGATATTGTGGACTTGGAACAAATATAATTTCAAGTAGTTTTAATGGAAATGTTATATATAGTTATGACTGGTTATTAAAATTTATATTTACAATAATAACACTATCAGCAGGTTTTCAAGGAGGGGAAGTTACACCACTGTTTTCTATAGGAGCAAGTCTTGGTATATTTCTTGGAACAATTTTAGGAATGCCATTAGAACTTTGTGCAGCACTTGGATATGCAGCTGTTTTTGGAAGTGCTACAAATACATTTCTTGCGCCAATGTTTATAGGTGCAGAGGTATTTGGATTTGAATATATGCCTCTATTTTTTATAGTATGTTGTATTTCTTATATATTCAATGGAAGCAGGTCCATTTATTCAGCACAAAAATTAAATAGCAAAAAATAAAAGCAGTTATTTTTATAAATTTAAGTACATGTTATAATGATATGAGGAAAATTTATAGAAGTAGGTGTAATTATGGAAAATAACAATATTCAAGAGAAAATAAATTCATTTTTAGAAGAGCATAAAATAAGAATTACAGGTGGACAGGTAACTACAGAAGAAGAGATGGCAAAGCTGTTAAACAGAATTTCAAAGAGTGAAATAGACAGAGGAAATTATGAAAAAGGTTTATATTTTGCTTTAAAGGCTTATGAATTTGATAAAAATAATATTTATTCTGTATTTCTTCAAGGACTTGGATTTAGATTTACAGGTGAATATGAAAAAGCTTTAAGGGCATTTAAGTATTATAATAGTAAAAAACAAGATATAGATAGCCTTGCTAATATTGGATTCTGTTTTATGGAATTAAAAAATAGTGATGAGGCTCTTGATATATTTAATAGTATTGCAGAAAATGTAAAAGACAAAGAAAATGAAATTCCAGATTTAATGGCATATGTTTATGAATGCATGGGAAATATTTATTTATCAAGAGAAGATATATTAGAGTTTGATCCAACAGATAAACTTAAAATAAACTATAAGATGGCAGTAAAATATTATAAACTTTCACTTAGATTGAACAGAGAAAATCATATGCTGTTAAATAAACTTGCAGCATGTTATTATCATTTTGAAGATGAGAAGAAAGCTTTGTATTGCTATGAAGAAGCTGTAAAGGCAGCACCAGAGGAAAAAAATTATCAGGATGCAGTAAAAGAATTAAGAAATGCGGGAATAAAACCAGAAGTTATTGAGTTTTAATTTATTTAATAGGAAACTGCCGTTTTAAAGGAGTATATATAGATACAACCTTTGATTCGGTGGTTTCTTATTTTTTAAATAAAAATAACCTAGAACAATTAGCATCAATATATTTAAATAGGGGATAATTTTGTAGAATTTGGTGAGATTTTTTTGGCTGTCATAGTTTTGAGTGTAGGTATTATTAATTATTAGGTATATAGTGAAATACATGAGGCATAAAAGAAGGATAGGCAATCAGATGAGATATTGATATAGTAGTCAAAAACATAAAAAGTACTATCTAAAATCATAGAAATTTGATTTATATTTTTATATTATGAATTATATGGTATAATATTGTTAAATGAATTATGAGAGGAGAAAGAAAATGGATGAGAATCAATTTGATAAACAGATATTTAACAATATAATAAATTTAATACCTTACTTAAGTATGATATTTGGGGATGAATCAATTTTAGCAGTTTCTGATAGAGAAAAGTGCCTTTACTTGAAGAAACCAACTTCATATAAGGTTCCATTTGAGGTTGGAGATAAATTAGGGGAAGTAGGGCAGAAAGTGGTTGCAACAGGAGAACCATTTATTATGAGAATTCCAAAAGAATATATAGAAGAGGATAATAAAAGCTATATATTTCCATTAGTTGAAAATGAGCAAGTAGTTGGAACTTTAAATATTATTGTCAATTTGGAACATAGAGATAAGTTGTTTGAAATAGTAAAACATTTTTCAGAATCTATGGGACAAGTATCTAGTGGAATGAGAGAAGTAGCAGATGGAGTTCAAGAATTGGCATCAATGAATGCTGATCTTTTAAAGAAGACAAATGAAACAACACATAAGGCAAAAGATACAGATGAAATATTAAATATAATTGAAGATATATCATCACAAACTAATCTTTTAGGATTAAATGCTTCAATTGAAGCAGCAAGAGCAGGAGAAGCGGGAAGAGGTTTTTCGGTAGTTGCTGAAGAAATTAGAAAATTATCTACTACATCTAAGGAATCAGTAGAGAAAATTAGTGGAATAATAAAAGAAATTTCTGGAGGAATTGGTGAAATTGATTCTGGTTTAGATCGTATTAATGGAGTTTCACATAATCAGTCAGCTGCAATAGAACAGATATCTGCATCAATTGATGAACTTAATTCTATCATAGGAGAATTAAATGAAATAACTAAAAAGATATAATTAAATAATAAATATGAAAATGATTAAGCATAATCTATACTGAGGTGTATTGAGTTATGCTTAATTATTTTTTATAAATTTACAATTTTATGTTAATAAATATCAAAATTAAATGAACATAGAATGTATTAAAAATAATCAAAAATTTCTTGATTTTAGGAATTTATTTGCAAGTGCTATAAATTGACGTAATGCAGGAGATATCCATTTATCTTTGTGATATATTATTTGAGAAATTATATTTAATGATGGACCAGCCCAGTTTAAAGGTATTAATTTGCCAGAATCTACTTCATCTTTTACAGCAACTTCTGGAAGAAGGGTTATTCCAAGTCCACTCATTGTAAATTGTTTTATAGCCTGTACGCTTCCAGTTTCAAGGGTTATCTTTGGTTTTATTCCTGCATCTTTTAATATTCTTTCAAAAGCAGCTCTGTAGCTGCATCCTGTTTCTGTTAAAATAAGCGATTCGTTTTCTATATCTATAGGGAGTATAGATTCTTTTCCTATAAGTGGATGACCAGGATAAGCCAAGATAAGCATTGGCTCTGGAAGTTCTATATCAGAAATAAATTCATCAGAATCTATTTTTACACCAAGTGAAAAGGCTACATCTATAAGATTTTCAGACAAATAATGTCTGAAATCAGCACAGCTTCCAAATTTTAATGAAACATCTACATCAGGATAAAGACGTCTGTATTCTTTAAGTATTTCTGGAAGGCGAAGAACACATAATGATTCAGCAGCACCTATAGTAAGTGTCCCGCTTGGTTTATCTTCACTTGAGACTGTTGATTTTATATCTGTAGATAATTTTAAGATTTGTTTTGCATATGGAAGAAGTTTTTTTCCTTCATGTGTAAGTGTTGTACTTTTTCCTATGCGTTCAAATAATTTTACATCAAGTTCACTTTCAAGAAGCTTAATCTGAGTTGTAATAGTGGACTGTGCATATCCTAAAGCATCTGCTGCTTTAGTAAAACTTTGTAATCTGCTTATGGTTAAAAATGCATTAAGCTGTTTAAAATCCATATAAATCACTCCTATCAAAAAAATTGATGTATTTAATTTAAATTATCAATTTTACTAATGAATAAATTTATGATATCATAATTCTGACAGGAAAACAAAAACTTACTTATTTGGGGTTAACAATTATCATTTAATATTGCAAGTTTGTGAAAAAAATTATATATTTATAATGGAACTTTATATGAAATCTATTGTATAAATAGCAATTTAGTATTTATAATGTTTATTTAATTATAAATAATTAATATAACTGCAATATTGTAAGTAGTTTATGTTATTACTACAGAAAAATAAAGATGAAAGTTAAAAGGTGGTTTTAAAAATGGAAAAGAAATTAAGAGTCGGTATTATTGGGGCAACTGGTATGGTTGGACAAAGATTTGCATGTCTTTTGGAAAATCATCCATGGTTTGATGTTGTAGCTTTAGCAGCAAGTAAGAGATCAAGTGGTCTTACTTATGAAGAAGCAGTTGGCGATAGATGGAAAATGGCTGTACCAATGCCAGAAAAGTATAAGAAAATGGTAATAATGGATGCTGACAATGTTGAAGAAGTATGTAGCAAAGTTGATTTTGTATTTTGTGCAGTTTCATTAAATAAAGAAGAAACTAAAAAGTTAGAAGAAAGATATGCTAAGTGTGAAACTCCTGTAGTTTCTAACAACTCAGCACATAGACATACACCAGATGTTCCAATGATTATTCCAGAAATCAATGGTGAACATGCTAAGGTTATTGAAAGTCAAAGAAAGAGACTTGGAACTAAGAGAGGATTTATAGCAGTTAAACCTAACTGTTCTATTCAAAGTTATGTTCCAGCTTTAAATGCATTAAAACAGTTTGGTCTTGAAGAAGTAGTAGTTTCAACTTATCAAGCTATTTCAGGTGCAGGTAAGACATTTAAAGAATGGCCAGAAATGATTGATAACGTAATTCCATTCATTGGAGGAGAAGAAGAAAAGAGCGAAATTGAACCATTAAAAATATGGGGAACTGTTGAAAATGGTGAAATAGTAGATGCAACATCTCCAGTTATATCTGCTCAATGTGTAAGAGTAGCTGTTTTAGATGGACATTTAGCAACTATCTCTGTAAGATTTAAAAATAAACCAACAGCACAACAAATTATAGATGCATGGAATAATTATAAAGCTGAAGATGTAGTATTGACTCTTCCAAGTGCTCCAAAGCAATTTATAAGATATATGGAAGAAGATAACAGACCACAAACTCATTTAGATAGAGACTTTGAAAATGGAATGGGAATTTCTATGGGAAGACTTAGAGAAGACAAAATCTTTGATTATAAGTTCGTAGGACTTTCTCATAACACATTAAGAGGAGCAGCAGGTGGTGGAGTTTTATCTGCTGAATACTTAACTGCTACTGGCTATATTACTGCTAAATAATGTTTATTTAGGAATATCATATTTAGTATAGATAAAATTTATTATCACCCTGTTTATAATAGTGATTTTTAGTCACTGATATAGACAGGGTGATTTTTTCACATCTAACTAAAATATAAAAATTTTTGAAATTGAAATTTAGTCATAAAAAATGAATTGAAGAGTGTTAAAAGCAAAGGCATTAATATATCTTATATAATTATTTCAAACAATCATAAAAATAAATTTTTATGAAAATGATAGATAAATATTACCAAACTGTGAACTGATTTTATATTCAATGAATAATATACACTATGTAGAGTATTTACAAATGAATAAAAATAAATCAGTAATAAGCAGGTAAAAATAATGTTTATAGATTTTAATGATATCATGTTTGGAATAAGAATGGGACGATATAATTATTTGGGTTCTGGATCTTCAAGACGCGTTTATGATTTGGGGAATGGCTATGTTGTAAAAGTTGCAAAAAATAGAGCAGGGGTAGAGCAAAATAGAGCTGAGTATTATATTTGGGAAGAAGATTCATCAGGTATTTTTGCTGAGATATTTGGCGTATCAAGTGATTACAGCATGTTAATAATGAGAAAAGGCAAAAAAATAAGAAGTATGAAAACCATTTGGAGATACTTTGATGCAGAAGATGAAGATGAATTTTATTATTCTCCATATATGCAGAGGCTTAAACAAAAATATAAACTGCTTTTAGGTGATTTTGAAAAAACAAGCAGCTGGGGAATTATAGATGGACGACCTGTTATTATAGATTATGGGTTTACACGTCATGTAGAAAGAAATTATTATCGTTAGTGTTGAAGATTTTGAAAACAACTAATTATATATAGATTGAAAAAATGTATGTCTTTTTTGGTTATAGATTTAAAGTTCTTTAATAAAGAGCTTTAAATCTATACTGCAGAAAATAATTATTGCTACAATGATAATTTTTATGAATTTTTAATAAACAAGATATCATTTTTATTAAAGCTGCAGTATTAAAAATATTGCAGCTTTAATATAATGTTTTAAAATTACATTTAAGTTTTATTTATATACAAAAAATATAAAAAACCTAAAAACTCCTATGTCTATTGATAATTATGCATTGCCAATAAATATGAGAGTTTTTTGTTAAAATGATTATAAAATAAATATTTTAATGCTAAAAAAGTATTAATGGCGTTCTAAATATGATATATTAATATTAAATAAGGAGGATTTTTATGAATAGGAAAATTTTTATTTTAGTCATAATTGGGATGCTATTTTTGTGTGAATCAGAAATTTATAGTTTAATTGTTGAAAAATATAATAATATATATAATTTAAAACAAAGCAGTTTAGAGAGAAAAGAAATGTATCCTGTAGATTCATTGAGATACAAATTTTTATAAGTTTTTATTTTGTAAATAAAAGTATTGCTTAGAGTGCTTAAAGCGAGAGTATGACTAATTTGGGAAGAGTAAGTGTTATGCAATTAAATGGTATAAAAAGAATGAATTTGAAAATAAATTAAAAAATTTTGAAAAAAACTATTGATTTGTAAATAAATCTGCAATATAATGAATACATCATCAAGAGATGATTAAAAGAAAGAAATGAATAAGATGCATTGATGAAGAAAAGTAAATCCTAATGGATGATTTTTAGAGAGCAGATGATGGTGGGATATCTGTATGAATCTTGGATTGAAAGAACACTTTGGAGCAGCTAACCGAACATTGATTTAGTTTAATTGATAAGTAGACTTAGCCGGAATCACACCGTTATATGTGAAGGATATAGAGAAAGTTATGGTAATTATAAAATGTTTTATTTCGTAAATTTAACTTTTAAGGTATTTTAATATTTGCAGAGTTTGTTTTATGAAATAACAGGTTACTTTATAAAACAAGCTCTGTGTCTGCCGAGGCGAACTTTTTAAAAGTTAAATTTGGGTGGTACCGCGTGATATATGAATATATAATCTCGTCCCTATGCAAAAGTGCATAGAGACGGGATTTTTTTGTTGTCTGTTTTAAGGATCTTTATTGCACTATTCAAACTTTTTGTAAAAAACAGATGTAAATAAAATACATATTTTACTTTTAATTGAAAGAAGTTTATATGAAAAGGAGCAGTAAGCAATGGAAAGAACATTTATTAAGGATTTAGCAGTAAACGGTGAAGAAGAAGTTTTATTAAGAGGATGGGTACATAAAATAAGAGATTTATCTCATGTATCTTTTATAATGCTTAGAGACAAATCTGGAATTATACAACTTGTATGTACTAAAGAACAGATTAAAGGTCTAAGACTTGAAAATTCAATTGAAGTTAAGGGAATAGTAAGAGCAAATGAAAAAGCGCCAAAGGGAATTGAAATAGAAGTAAGAAGCATTGATATAACTGGAAAAGTTTATTATGACAAGCTTCCATTTGAAATTCAAGGATATAAAAATAAGGTATCTCTTGAAACTCAATTAGATTATAGAACAATAAGTCTTAGAATTCCTAAGAAAAAGGCTATTTTCAAGATTCAAAATGAAATAGAAGAAGCTTTCAGAAGCTATTTTAAGAGTCATGATTTTGAAGAAATTCACACTCCAAAGATAATAAATTCAGGTACTGAAGGTGGATCAGAAATGTTCACAGTAGATTATTTTGGAAGAAGAGCATTCCTTGCACAAAGTCCACAATTCTACAAACAGATGATGGTTGGAGCTGGATTTGAAAGAGTTTTTGAAGTTGGATATGCATATAGAGCAGAACTTCATAATACATGGAGGCATTTAAATGAATATGTAAGTCTTGATGTTGAAATGGGATTCATTCAAGACGAAAAAGATTTAATGAAAGTTGAAGAAGATTTTTTAAGACATATGTTTAAACATGTTAAAGAAACATGTGCAGAAGAATTAAAATTATTTGATATTGAACTTCCAGAAGAGTTAGATATTCCAAGAATTCCATTAGCAGAAGCACAAGAAATATTATTAAGAGAATTTGGAAAGAAATCTCCAGTAGGAAATATTGATAATGAAGGAGAAGCATTATTCTATAAATATGTTAAAGAAACATATAACTGTGATTTTGTATTCTTAACAGATTATCCAACAGCAAAGAGACCGATGTATGCAATGGAATGTGAAGATAATCATGAAATGACAAAGAGCTTTGATTTAATATATAAAGGTGTTGAAATAACAACAGGTGGTCAGAGAATTCATGATTATGAAATGTTGAAAGCTAAGATGGAGAGATTAGGATTGAAAATAGAGGACTTTGCATTTTATCTAGACACATTTAAATATGGAATGCCACCACATGGAGGATTTGCAATAGGACTTGAAAGAATAACAATGCAAATGTTAGGATTAGGAAATATAAGAGAAGCATCACTCTTCCCAAGAGATATGAAGAGATTAATGCCATAAGTGAGACTCCAAATTTTACATTTGGCAAGTCGAACTTACCCAGCGAACGAATGTGAGTCGGGTTTCCTTATAAAAAGGAGCGAAGCAAGACTCCAAATTTTACTTTGGCAAGTCGAACTTACAATATAAAGCTTAGACAAGGATATTTAAAAATAAATTAATGATAAATCTGAAAAATATTTATAGAAAGGATGGTTAGTTGCTTGGCTAAAAGTCAGTCTATTAAAAATAAAAAAATCATATACCATAATTTATTTAATTGACTTTTAGCCATTAACTAACATAAAGGTGTATATATTTATGAATGTAACTATTGATGAAGTAAATTATATAGCAAAACTTGCAAAATTAAGTTTTACTGAAGAAGAAGCTGCAAAATTTGCAGGTGAGTTTGAAGGAATATTGGAGAATTTTAAGTATCTTAATGAACTTGATTTAGAGATACATGATGATGATGTGGAAGAAAAAGAATTAAAACCTATATTGAGAAAAGATGAAGTAAAGAAATTTGAATGCAATGATTTATTCAGAAATGTTAAAGATAAGCAGGATACTTATATAAGAGTACCAAAGATTATTGAATAATAGGATGGTGAAAATAAAATGAAACTAACATTAAAAGAAATGGCTGCTAAAATAAAAAGCGGTGAATTAAAAAGTGAAGAAGTAGTTTCTTCTTATTTGAAGAATGTATTAGAAAAAGAACCACAAGTTAATGCGTTTTTAACTATTATGGCAGATGAGGCTTTAGAAAAAGCAAAAGAAATAGATAAAAAAATAGCAGCAGGAGAAAAACTAGGAGCTTTAGCTGGAATTCCAATTGCTATAAAAGATAATATATGTACAGAAGGAGTAAACACTACATGTGCTTCAAAAATGCTTGAAGATTTCATACCACCTTATAATGCAACAGTAATAAAAAAACTTCTTGCAGAAGATGCAATAATCATTGGTAAAACTAACATGGATGAATTTGCAATGGGGTCTTCTACTGAAAATTCAGCTTTTAAGAAAACTGCAAATCCAAGAGATTTGACTAGAGTTCCAGGAGGATCATCAGGAGGATCAGCGGCAGCAGTAGGTGCAGATATGTGTCCTGTATCACTTGGATCTGATACAGGTGGATCAATAAGACAGCCAGCTGCATTTTGTGGAGTTGTTGGACTTAAACCAACTTATGGTCTTGTTTCAAGATTTGGACTTGTTGCTTTTGGGTCATCACTTGACCAGATAGGGCCATTTTCACAAAATGTTGAGGATAGTGCTTATATGCTAAATATTATTTCTGGTACAGATCTTTATGATTCAACAAGCATAAGAGAACTTCCCAAAATTGATTATACAGCATCTCTTAAAGATGGTGTAAAAGGAATGAAAATCGGAGTTCCTGAAGAATTTTTTGGTGAAGGATTAGATCCAGAAATAAAGGAAGTAGTAGAAAAATCTATTGAAACTTTAAAGGAAAATGGAGCAGACGTAGAAATGTTTTCACTTCCAATAATAAAAGATGGACTTGCTGCATATTACATAATGTCATCAGCAGAAGCATCAACAAATCTTTCAAGATATGATGGTGTAAGGTATGGATACAGACCAGAAAAGTTTGACAGTGTTGATGAGTTAATGGAGAAGAGCAGAACAGGTGGATTTGGTCCAGAAGTTAAGAGAAGAATCATGATAGGAACTTATGCTTTGTCATCAGGTTATTATGATGCATATTACAATAAAGCAGATAAATTCAGAACAAAATTAAAACATGATTTATCAAAGACATTTAAAAAGTATGATTTAATACTTGGGCCAGTATCTCCAGTACTTCCATTTAAGTTAGGTGAAAAAAATGCTGATCCATTAGCAATGTACTTAGGTGATATATATACAATAAACGTAAACTTGGCAGGCATACCAGCAATATCAATTCCAGGAGGAGTTTCAAAAGAAGGTCTTCCAATAGGAGTTCAGTTAATGGGTGATATGTTATGTGAAGAAAAAATATTCAAGGCAGCTTACAGCTTAGAGCAGTCTTTGAAGGTGGAATTATAGGAGGTTAATCAATATGAACTTAGAAACAGTAATAGGTCTTGAAATACATGCTGAATTAAAATCTAAAACAAAAATATTCTGCTCATGCTCAACAAAGTTTGGAGCTAAGCCTAATGAAAATACATGTCCAATATGTACAGGTATACCTGGAACACTTCCAGTTTTAAATGAAGAAGTTGTAAATTTAGCAATAAAGG
Organism: uncultured Clostridium sp.; assembly: GCF_934754915.1. GTDB lineage: Bacteria > Bacillota > Clostridia > Clostridiales > Clostridiaceae > Clostridium. The sequence continues at coordinate 7,858 of NZ_CAKVKB010000043.1, read as the reverse complement.
CAGGAAGCGCTCTTGGATGTAAAATAAATAAGTTCAATAAAATGGATAGAAAGAATTACTTTTATCCTGACCTTCCTAAGAACTACCAGACTTCACAATTTGACAAACCAATCTGTGGTGAAGGGCTTGTTGAATATGATTATGAAGGAAAACATGTAAAGGTAAGAATTAACAGAATACATATTGAAGAAGATGCTGGTAAGTTGGTCCATGTTGAAGATGAACCAATTTCATTGATAGACTATAACAGAGTTGGTGTGCCACTAGCCGAAATAGTTACAGAGCCAGATATGAGAAGTGTTGGTGAAGCAGTAGAATTTTTAAGAAGATTAAAATCAATACTTGAGTATGCAGGAGTTTCTGACTGTCGTATGGAGCAGGGATCATTAAGATGTGATGCCAATATTTCTTTAAGGCCAGTTGGAAGTGAGGAATATGGAACAAAAGTAGAACTTAAGAATATAAACTCTTTCAGAGAACTTGAAAAAGCTCTTAAAAAGGAAGAAAAAAGACAGAGAGAATTAATAAACTTTAATGAAGGATACAAAATTGTTCAGGAAACAAGAAGATGGGATGCAGCAAAAGGAAAGACAATATCAATGAGATCTAAGGAACAGGCTCATGATTACAGATATGTTGTTGAACCAGATCTTCCACCAGTTATTCTTTATGATGATCAAATTGAAGGAATAAGAAAATCACTTCCTGAAATGCCAGATGAAAAGAAAGAAAGATTTTTAAATGAATATAAGCTTACTGAAAAAGAAGTTGATATACTTATTTCAGATATAGGACTTTCAAGATTCTTTGAAGCAGTAGTAAAAGAAGGAGTAGCACCTAAAATGGGAGCAAACTGGATACTTGGAGATATCTTGAGAATACTTAATGAAAAGAAGATAGAATCAGAAGATATGACTTTGGGAGCAGAAAATTTTGCAAAGCTTCTTAAGGTTGTAGAAGAGGGAAAAATAAGTAACAATATCGGAAGAGAAGTTCTTGAAGATATATTTGATGAAAACAAAGACCCTATGGCAGTCATTGAAGAAAAAGGTCTTATGCAGATAAGTTCTACAGATGAACTTGAAAAGATGGTTGATGAGGTTATAGCAGCTAATCCACAATCTGTTGAAGATTACAAAGCTGGTAAGAAACAGGCTGCAGGATTCTTAATGGGTCAGGTTATGAAAAAGAGTCAGGGTAAAGCAAATCCAAAGGTATGTAAAGGTCTTATAGATGAAAAATTAAGTAAACTATAATAGGTAGATATATTTATTAAAATCCAATTAAATTGATTTTCAGTATATTAATTATACATTGTATAGTTAAATAATTTAGTAAAAAAGAAACTGATTTTGAGAATATTTTCTTTCTTAAAATCAGTTTCTTTATTTTAAGTGTCATTATATAAAAATTATTGTTACGCCAGTCAAGGTGATTTCTCCTATTAAAACAAGAGTGGCTGAACCATCAGGAATATTCTTATTTTTAGTTTCAACTCCACTTAAGGTTGTTACAAGATGATTTTCAATATCCCATTCTTTGGGAACAAATAATTCTATTCCTGAGCATGTTGATTTTATTTTTACAATAGCTTTTCCATTTTTTATATTAGCTCTGTCAAAATAGATTTCCATTCCTCCACAAGTACATTCTAAATCAGCTTGTTTAAAATCATTGGAGTTGATATATTTTGTTATTCCACTAAATAAAGTTTTTTGAACAATATTATCTTCATCTTCTTTATCAATAACATCAAATTCATAATCTTTAGAATAATTATTAGAAGCAAAAATTCTATGAGATTTATCAGGAAAAATTATAGATAATCCAATTGAACCAAGAGCGGCTGATAAAAGCACAGTCCAAGGAGTGAGATTTTCTATACCTAATTGTTTATCATAAATTATACATAAGAAAGCAATTGGAAATAATATTCCTGAAAAGTTTAATGGATGGATATTTTTAACTATAATTATTACTAAAAAGATTGTAAGAATTAATGGCCACACATTAATATGACCTAAGAAACCTAGCTTTTCAAGCAATAGTACAATTGCAGCAAAAATAAATATAAGTCCCATAAATATTCTGTTATGTTTATTATATGTCATATGAGTTCATCCTTTCTTTTATAACCTGTTATCGCGAAGAGTATCTTTCAATGCTTTGTAATAATTTCTGGATACATAAACTGTTTTATGGCTGCCACGAAATTCAACTTTGCTTGAAGATGTTATGTTTTTTGTTATACTATAAATTTCACGTGTATTTATAATCGTAGATTTTGATATTCTCATAAAATATGCTGGAAGTATTTCTTCAAGCTCATATAATTTATGCTGAACTTGATAGATAGCATCTTTGGTATGAGCATATACTTTATTTTCTGATGTCTCAAAAAATAATATTGATTTGAAAGAAAAATAGAATTCCTTTTCATTCTGGTAAAATATAAGATTGCTTTTTCTGTTTGAAATATCAGAGATATATTTCTGAAGTGTCTGCACAGTTTCATCCATTTCAGGACATTTTATTATTACTTCCAAATCTTGTAATGATTCGTCTATATTTATTTGTATTTTCATAAAAACACCTAAATTCCAGATTGAATTGTTTTTGTTAGATTATCAACTTTTTTAAATGTCTTTATAGTTGAAAAACCTATTATTAAGGCACATATCATGGCTGTCAAAAAAACGACTTGTGGAATATTTGAAAAATATTGAAAGGCTATTCCATATAATGCTTGTCCTATAGGTGTGGCACACATTACTATGCACATCACACAGGAAATTACTTTCCCAAGAAGTTCGTTTGGAGTGAGTAGTTGAAGACACGACATAAGTTGTATACTGAAAATTGACGCTAGTGCCATCATAAAAAATGAACATGTAGTTATTATAGCATAGCTTACTATAAATGGGAAATTCATAGTAAGTATTGTTGTAATTGGGAAAAATGTGAGACTGCATAAAATAATAAACAGAGGTCCACAGGTTATATTGATTTTTTTGCTGAGTGTTCCCGCTAAAATACCACCAATAAGACTACCTGCACCCATAGCCCCTTCAACATACCCATAAAATTCATTTGAAGTTTCTAAATCAAGGCCAAGTTTCTGAGTGACTATAATTGGAAGGCCAATCATTGCACATGCAGATAAAATGAGATTAAATAGGGAAATTATAAAAGATAGTTTTAATATTTCAGGTCTGTGTTTAATCATAAAATGAAGGCTTTCTTTAATATCTGAGAGTATTATATCAAATAATTTTTTACTGTTATTTTTATCTGCAGAGTTAGAATTTTGGAGGCAAGGTATATTTATAAATATCTCCATTATAGAAGCAGCAAGGAAACATATGCCTGATATATAGAGAATTGGTGTTATTCCAAAAAATCCAAACAATATACCACCCAAAACTGGTCCTATAAGATTGGCAAGTGAAGCTACAAGGTTGATTGCTGCATTAGCTTTCATTATTTGATCCATAGGAACAAGAAAAGGTATACTAGCTTGTACTGCTGGTTGATATATTCCTTGAATTGTATAGAGAATAATTAAACATAGCAATATTAGAATAACTAAATTTACTTTTCCCATCAATATAGAAACAGCAGTTATTATAACAGCAGTAAGGAAATCTAAACATACCATTATATTTCTTTTATTAATTCTGTCTGCAAAAACTCCTCCAATAGGTGTTGCAAAAATCATTGGTATGAATGAACATGCAGACACTATTCCAAAAAGTGAAGCAGATTTTGTTACATTCAATAGGTAAAGTGGAAGGGCAAAACGTAAAATTGTATTTCCGAACAGAGAAATAATCTGTCCAATCAGTACCATAAAAAAATCCTTATTAAATAATTTCATATTAAATCCTCTTTTCTTAATCATTTCTATGGCTTTATTATAACTGCCATAAAATTTAAGTAAATACAAATTGAGTAAGAGGTGATATATTGAGTGTAAGATGTAAAAAAAGGATACTTAGATGAAGTTATTTTTCATGTAAAAGTCATGTTTTAATTAACAATATACAATTATTAATAAAGGAATTTTTGACAAATTCATTTGATTATTATTAGAATATATGAATAATATTGTTTATTATCAAAAAGAAATGATGAATATATTTTTTTGTTTGAATTTTTATAGATACAATAAAAAATTATAAAGAGCAGCATATGTAAAAAACATGATTTTATAAAAGGAAAAGGAACTGTTTAATAAAAATTAAACCATTCAATATTTAGTGTCTTAATATTAAATAATAAGGCTAGATATTATAGTTACAATTTTTAATATAACAGTTCCTGTTTAAAATTTTTATATAATTTCTTTTCCGAATGGCATAAGTGAAAGTTTTGCCATTTTTAAAGATTGTATGGCAAAAGGAATTCCAACAATTGTAATGCATAATAAAAATGCACTAACAAGATTAGCAAGACATAATTCTAATCCACCAAAAATTATCCATAATATATTTAAAAGAAAACTAGTTAATCCTGATGATTCAGAATCCACAATTTCTTTTCCAAATGGTGCAAGCTGAAGTCTTCCCATTTTAAAACACTGAAGGCCTATTGGAATACCGATTATTGTTATACACCATAAAATACCAAAGAAAAACCATCCCAAGGCATTGAAAAAACCACCGAATATAAACCAAATAATATTACCTAAACAACTCATTTTATTACCTCGTAATGTTAAATAAATCTAACATATATTATATCATAAAGAATATGAAATGATTAATAATACTTTATATAAAAACAATAGTAAGCAAAGGAGACAAGAAAATAAAAACTCCAGTCATTAGTTATATAAATACAAAAGAAGTATTCATATATAATGGCCAGAGTCTTAAATTAATTTATTTTAAGAACTTTATCAAGATTTTGGAATACAGACATATCATAATCCTGATGGATTGCAACTTCTAAAACATCATAGAGTTTTTCAAGCTGTTTTATTATCTGATCAAGGACTGAATCATTTTTTACAAGCAGAAACATTTTACTTGTAGTACCATCTCCAACCTGCGCACATAGTATGCCTTCAAGGTTAAATGCACGTCTTGCAAATAAACCTGTAATATGGCTCATAACACCCGCATGGTTTCTTACAAGGAGTTCTATAAGATAAAAATTAGTATTAATCATTTTCGCCACTTCCTATCATTTCAAGATTAGATTTTCCTGGTGCCACCATTGGAAGCACATTCTCACATTCTTCTATAGGAATGTTTATTACACATGGACCTTTCTCCATTAATATTTCATCAAGTTTTCCAAGTGGATTTTCTTCATCTCCAAGATCACATGAATTTATTCCAAATCCTTTAGCAATAGTTTTAAAGTCAGGATTTGATATAAAATGAGAAGCTATATAATGCTGATTATAAAATAGCTGCTGCTGTTGACGTACAAGACCCAGATGATGATTTGTTAATATTATTACTTTTACATTAAGATTTAAATCCGCTAAAGTTGCAAGTTCCTGAATATTCATCAAGATTGATCCATCTCCAGAAAAACATAAAACAGTTTTTTCTTTATTTGCAAGAGCTGCACCTATTGCCACAGGAAGACCAAATCCCATAGTTCCAAGACCACCTGAAGTTAATAGAGTTTTTGGCTTATTAAAAGGATATCTTTGTGCTGTCCACATTTGATGTTCACCAACATCTGTGGTTACAAGAGTATCTTCAGGTACTTTTGATGCAATATATGGAATTATATTTGCTGGGTGTAAAGGATCTTCATATGATGGAAAAGGATATTTCTCTTTGAAACACTCAACTCTTTTAGTCCATGAAGATCTGTTTCTTTCATTGAGAAATGGAAGTATTTCTCTTAAGAAATCCTTTATATCAGCTGCCATTGAAAGACTGCTGTTTTTAACCTTGTTTATTTCAGAAGGATCTATATCAATATGGATTATAGATGCTCTAGGACAGAATTTTTCAATATTTCCTGTTGCTCTGTCATCGAATCTTGTACCAAAAGCTAAAATTAAATCCGCTTCATTCATTAAATAGTTTGTATAAGGAGCTCCATGCATTCCAAGCATTCCTATATTAAGTCTGTCATTACTTGGAAAAGCTCCAAGTCCCATAAGGCTTAAAGTTACAGGAATATTGTTCTTTTTAGCAAAATCATAAAGTTCTTTTGAAGCATTGGCTCTTATTACACCGCCTCCAGCATATATTATAGGTCTATGTGAATTATTTATGAGTTCTGCCATGCATTCAAGAGTTGAACGTTTAAGTATTCTAGTACTTGAAGAATTTTTATGTTCAATATTTCCACATATATTTGATTCAAATTTTTTGTTATCATCAATTGAATCATTATATTCAATATCTTTAGAATGATTTTTATTTTCTGATAAAGAATCTGGAAATTTTTCTAATTCAATAACCTGAGTCTGTATATTTTTTGGAATATCTATAAGAACAGGTCCAGGTCTTCCTTCTAAGGCAATATGGAAAGCTTCTGGAATTATTGTGAATAAATCTTCAATATTTCTTACAAGAAAGTTATGTTTTGTTATTGGTATTGTAAGTCCATATGCATCAACTTCCTGGAAAGCATCAGTACCTATTGCAGAAAGGGGAACTTGTCCTGTAATTGCAATAAGAGGAATAGAGTCGAGTTTAGCATCTGCTATGGCTGTTAATAGATTTGTTGCACCAGGACCTGATGTAGCAAAGCATACTCCAGCTTTATCTGTAGCTCTTGAAATTCCTTGAGCTATAAATCCTGCACCTTGTTCATGTCGAGCGAGGATATGTTTTAACTTATTGCTTTTATATAGGGCATCATATATTGGAAGATTAAAACCTCCTGGTATTCCAGCAATATATTCAACGCCTTGATTTTCTAATAGCTTTATAACAATTTCAGCTCCATTATATTTCAAAAAAATCACTCCTTAGAAATAAAGATTTTATAAAAATAGTTAAGTTCAAATATATAAAAAACTCTCCATCCGAAAAAACAGGACGAAGAGAAATCAGTATTTAACAATACTCTAAATACGTATACTCTATAATATTAGTAAATTCATGTTATTATTCCTGTTAAATTTGTCTAATGGAAATAATATATCTCATATTAACAAATTATTTATGTTATGAGTTATATCTAGAAGTTTTATCAAATCTAATGAGGAATGAAGATGTTAATCATATGATTATTTGATTTTTAATCATAAAATCTAAAAAATAAGGTTGAATGATATAAAAATACTATTTCATACTGTCATGAAAAAACAATATGGTCCTTGTGATGTAGGATTTACATCTAAGTATAGTTTATATAGCATACTTAATAATAGAAAGATTGTCTGTTAAATAAATATATATGCTTTAAAAATAAACTATATAAATAATTTAAAAAATATTATAAGGATTTCATAATTTATTGTAAATTGTCAATTGAAGTATAAATTATGTCATTTGTCTTTCAATACTTAATAAATAAAAGTATTTTTGCTCAATTAATGTAAATATATACAATATATAATAATTATATTAACAATAAGCTATATATGTCAATGAATTTTTATAATTTCAAGTATTGGATTGATAAATTGAAAATTGTTTAAAGAAAAAGGAATTTAATATACAATAAAATTATAAGTATAATAAAAATTTGTTATGGTAAATTTTTGAATTGAAGTTATTTATAATGAGAAGGTATTGATGTTTTTAAATGAAATACAAATTATGTGTAAAAATTATACAATGTAAAAAAGAAAAAATTATAGGAGGAACAAAATAGTTACTAAAAATGTATTTAAATATAATCAAACATGATACAATATAACTTGAGGTGATTATAT
>NZ_CAKVKB010000042.1 GCF_934754915.1 uncultured Clostridium sp. | reverse complement strand
TTTTTTCTTTAATTTTAATGCTTGTTTTGTTTTTAAGTTTTTTAAATAATTTATTTATTTCTTTTTTATTTTTTGTCATTAATAAATCACTCCAGTATAATTATAAATTTATTTTAATTATTGACATAATTCAATATTACTATTCATATAATTTTACATAATGAAAATTAAAAATATTTTATATTCTTTTTTATCTAGTTTGATATGTACTTCAAGATATATATTCCAATAATACTACATAATAATTAAAGAAATTTCGGAAAAATTTCATCCTTCATTGTAAATTGTTAAATTGGAACATATATATAATATCAAAGAAATTTTCATAAGATTTCAATCTTCATTATTAATTGTCAATCTTTTATTGTTAATTAAAGTATACATTAATAAAAATAATTTCATAAAGGAGGTACTACAATGTATGAAATTCTCAATCACAATTTTATAAATAAAATTACATATTGGATTTATGATATTATTGATATTTTTGTTCAAAAAGAAAAAATAAAAAGTTTTTCAATTACCATTCCTTCTCATGTTCTATATAGAAGCAAATTGATATGCAGTTATATCGAAACAGAAATTCATGATTCATTTTCACTTGATAATCTTGTTATGATTCTTTATTTAAATTTTATAAAAGACTGCATAAGAAACTATAATCCAGTTTCAGTATACAATCTATTAAATAAAATTTATTATGATTCTAAAAATATAGTACTTTCTTGCGGAGATGAAAGTATATCTATAGACCTTGATCCAGTAAAATTGTCCTCATTAGATATGTGTATTGCAGAAAAAGATTATGAAAAAGGCCAATTAATTTTAGATGAACTTTATGAATTGTATGGTTGCCGCTTTTCTTTCTCAAAACTTATAGAATGTTTATGGATGGATTTTATTTGTTCTTATAAAAATGGACAAAACAAAAGAGCATATCATTCTATTATAAAAATGTTAAAAGAATATTTTTATTAATAAACAATCAGTCTACATTTCTATACAAGTGTTATAGCTAGTGATTTGATAAAACAGTATATTTAATCTAAAAATAAATATCAGACATTTCTATTTCTGTTTCATGTTTATGATTAATTAACACAAATTCATTTTCTCTCATTTTTTCAATTTCACTATTAGTAGGAATGTATTTATCAAATTCCAATTTTACAATAGTTCCAATATCTTTTTTGCTGGATATTTCAATATTTCCCTTAAGAAGTTTAATAATTCCTTTTACAATATGCAGACCTAATCCACTACCTTCTGTATTTCTGGATAAAGTCTTGTCAAGGCGTTCAAATCTGTTAAAAATAATTTGCAAATCATCCTCGTTCATACCTATTCCATGATCTTTTATAGTTATTTGAATTTTATTTTTACTATTATCCACATAAATATTTATATCACCCGTATCCTTACTATACTTAATAGAATTTGATAATATATTTAGCAGAACTCTTTCATACAACTGCTCATCTACAAATGTATATAATTCTTCATCTGATGTATCAAATATCACTTTTAAATTTTTACTTTCTGCATAAGGTATAATTGACATAGCAATTTTTTCTGTCAATGAAACAACATTAAATAATTTTAAATCAGCCTGTATACTACCCTTATCTAATCTAGTAGTATCTATGAAATTATTTATAAGTCTTATCAACCTGTTACAATTTTGCTTTATTATATTATTATATTTATTATCTAAGTCCGATTTTCCTTTACAGTCAAGAATTTCTTTTGTTTGTATCGCTGAGTAAATAACATTTACTGGAGTTTTAAATTCATGAGAAATATTAGCGAGCAATTCATTTTTTATTACTTCTTCTTGCTTGACTTTTTGAAAATTCCTATTGACTTCTAATAGTTCAGAAGTAGTTCTTTTTAAATTTTTCGATTTTGTGATCAATTTTCTATATATATTATAATATGGATTACTTATAATTTCTGATATCATCATTTTTAATACAATGTAGTGAGATACACATAGTAGTATACAATCTAAAAATGATAGTGGTATTTTTAGAACCCCTGCTTCAGTCAAAAAAGTTGTAAACTGCATTATAATTCTTATTACAAGAAAAGTATTTAAATATCTATATAACAAACTAGATATGTTAGATTTTATATTAACCAAATATTTTAATATGTAAACTTTTATTCCTATAGCTCCAATTTTGAAAATACATGAAAGGATAAAACTTTCCCTATTTTCAATCATTAAAAAAATATGTGCATCAGATCTTATTCCTAAATAAGAAACCAATAGTGATATTATTAATATAATAGGCATTATTTTATTATATTTAATATTTATTTTATAACATTTTACTGCTATAGCTATAGATAATGATTCATAAATAGAATATATATAATTCAATCTTCGTGCTTTTGCCGAAAAATCTTCAATATTCACCCCTCCCCTGATAATATTAAAATATGAAAATTTTACACACATAAAAAATAGACTCCTGCATTTTAATGGAGTCTATTTTATTTAAAGAGTAAAAAATAATTTACTATCTACAATGTGAATTTATTTACTAATTCTGAAAGCTGAGATGATTTTTCTTTATTTTCTTTAGAATTATTTAAAATATGTTCTTTTCTAGTATTTATTTCTAACATATTATCTGCTATTGCAACTGATGAATTTGTTACAGCTGAAACAGCTTCAGTTACTTCATTTATACTCGTAGAAATTTCATTTGATGATTCATAAACAGTATGTGATACTTCTGAAAAATTGTCAGCTATTTCTTTTACACGTGTTCCTGCACTTTCATAATCTGCTGTAACATTTATAAGTTTTTCATAGTCAGATAAAATATCTTTTTCAACTACACATAATAATTCAGATGAAGCATTTGATAATTGTCTTACAGCATTTACTGTACCATCAACATTTTGTTGAATACTATTAACAGCTTGTGCACTTGCTTCTGAAAGCTTTCTAACTTCTTCAGCAACAACAGCAAATCCTTTTCCATATTCACCAGCACGAGCAGCTTCAATAGAGGCATTTAATGATAAAAGATTTGTTTCTTGGGATATTTCTAAAATACTTTCAGATATTGTTGATATGTTATTTACAATAGAAATTTTCTCTAAAGCTTCTTTAAGATTATTTCTACATTTAATATATACATCTTCAACATTTTTCTTAGCTTTTATTGTTTCCATACGAGTAGCAGATGCTTCTTTTTCTATACTGTCTGCTAAAATCATACTGTTTTTGGCTTTTTCGTTAGAATCTTTTACAACAGAATTTATTCTTTCAGCAATTTTATTAACTTCTTGTAATGATGCACTACATTGTTCCATGCTTGCAGAAATTTCTTCTGTTGCAGCAGCTGCCTGATCTAAGTCGTTAGCCATTTCATCTAATTTAGAATCAATTATTTTACTGCTTCCAAATATATCATCACTGTTTGATTTTACTTGTTTTATTGTGGAATTCAATACTTCTACGCCAGAGTTCAGACTTTTAATTACATCTCCAAAATCATCTTTTGAATTTCCATCACCTCTGTATGCAAGATTAAATGATGAAAATTCTTCTGAATATTTTTCAATTGCAGTAATTTTCTTTGCTAAATACTTACCTATCACTAGCGAAATTATTATACCTATAATAGTAAATATTACAGCAAGTATGAATTGTGTTTTTGCAATTTTATTTACACCACTTAAAACTTCATCAGAAGAAGCTACAAGACATATTGACCATGGTGTATTGCTAACTTCAGCATATGACATGAATATATGAGAATCTTTTAAGTCCAATTCTTCAACATTTGATTCTTTAGAGACTATTTTTTCAAATATGTTATTTAAAATATCATTATCCTTTTCATCTTTACTTTCATTAAATGCATCTTTAAACGATATTTCATTAAATACAAAATCCATATTATGATGTGCAACAAATTTACCGCTTTCATTTAATAAAAATGCATATCCGTTTTCACCAATTTGAATTGACTGAACAATTTTATTTATTTCATCAAGATTTATAGTTCCACATAAATATCCAACTTCGGAACCATTACCAGACTTAATAGGTATTACTATAGTAGTTATTGATTCCTTTTCTTCTTTTCTTAAATAGGGTTCTGTTATAAATGACGATTTTTCTTTCATAGTCTTAAAAAAATCCTCTTGTGATTGTTCTTTGATTTCAGAAGTATTTGGGTAATATCCATATCCATTAAGATCCATTACAAATATACTGTCAAAATTCCATTTTTCTGTTTCTTCTAAGAGTACTGGCTGCTGAAGGCTCCAATCCATAGAAACAACCTCAGGAAGTGAAGCTATATTTTCTAATTGCTTAGTTTTATAATAAAATTCCCTTTCTACAGCTTTTGCACTATCCTTTGTTCTTGAAGCCAGAATATCTGTTGTTGTCAGATTTAAAATGTTACTTTTTGTTTCATAGTATGATAGCATAGATAATATACTGCATATTGCTATTATAATCATAACTATATAAATCATTATTTTGTTACCTGTGCTTTTTAAAAAATCAGTCATATTCATATCCTCCTTATATTGTTTTTTTCTTATGGTATATTATATCAGTCATTTGCAATGTTTGTAAAAAAAAATGTTTTATGAAATAATATGTCATATATTTAAATATTACAACACAAATATAAAATTGTAAATGATGTCAATGATTATTTTTTAAATGTAATTATAAAAAATAATTTGTACAGCAAGATTAAAACTGCATTAAAAATCTATATGGATACATCCCAAATACAAAATTTGAAATATAGAAATATAATTGCAATATACTGCAAAAAATAATTGTTTTATGAAATTAAATAATATTATTTAACATTACTCATTGATAGTAATTTTTGCTTAAGCTGTTCTTCAATATTACGCAATTCAGACTGAGCCTCTTCACGTTTTTGTCTTCCTTCCGCCTGTATTCTTAACACTTCATCTATTGTAGATATTAATGATTCATTAGTATTTTTTAATGTTTCTATATCAACAATTCCTCTTTCTGAAGCTTTTGCAGTTTCAATAGTTGACATCTTTAATGTTTCTGCATTTTTTCTCAATAATTCATTAGTCATATTTGTAACTTCATTCTGAACTTTTATTGCATTAGTTGAATGAGCTAATCCTAATGCAAGGACTATCTGACTTTTCCATAAAGGAATTGTATTTACTATTGTAGACTGTATTTTTTCAGACATAAGAGTATCATTATTTTGAACAAGCCTTATTTGTGGTGCCATCTGAAGCGAAATAGTTTTAGTAAGTTCAAGATCATAAATCTTTTTCTCAAATCTATTACATAAATCAGTAAAATCACTTACTTCCTGTGCATCTTCAGGATGACCACTGATTTTTGCTTTTTCCACTAGTTTAGGAAGTTCAATTTCCCTTGAAATTTTAAGTTTTTTCTTTCCTGCAAGTATATACATATACAGTTCTTTAAAATAAACTTTGTTTGTTTCATACATCTTATCCAGCATTGCTATATCTTTTAAAAGCTGTACTTGATGATTTTCAAGAGCCGCACAAATATTATCAATGTTTTCTTCAACTTTTGAATACTTTACTTTCATTGAATCAATTTTTTGAACCGGTTTTTTAAAAAAGCTTAAAATTCCTTTTTTATCTTCTTCTTTTTCAAAATTTTTAAGTTCTCCAACAACACTTGAAAGCATATCCCCAATTGTACCAAGGTCCTTAGTTCTTACATTATTAAGAGCTGCCTGAGAAAAATCTGCTATTTTTTTCTGTGCACCAACTCCATATTTAAGTATTGAATTTGAATTATTTAAATCAATTTTTTCAACAAAATCATCAACCATTCTTTTTTCTTCAGGACTTAAAATATTGTCTTCAGGCTCTTGTATTATTTCTTCTTCTTTCTTTAATATTGTATTATCGCTGCTTTCATCAAAATCAGGTTCAAATGTAAGACTTGGTACAGGATCTTTCTTTAAAAAATCTTCTCCTAAATTATTATTCATATTGTCACCAGTATAATTTGTGCTCATATATTTCTCCCCCTTTATCTAATTTTTCTTATTAAAATCATCTTCTGTAAGACCTTCTTGAGAAAATAGAGTTTCAAGAACAGATATATCTGAAGAAACATCCATAACCACATCTTCAAAAAGATCATCAAGAAGTCTTTTGAATGCAGTATTTATTAATGATAAGCTGTTTTCTATTTCTTTTTTAGCTCTTTTTATATTTTCCACCTCTATTGTCTGTTCATCTAACTCTTTATATGAATTTATGAGTTTCAATGATATTGGAAGATAGTGATTAAAGAACTTCTTTACAAGTGGAAGTTTTTGTGGATTGTTCTTCACATTATTCATAATATTTCTTGTTAATTCTTCTAATTCACTTAGGTCTTTACATATACTGTTTCCATGCAATGAGTAATTTATTTTATTTATTTCAGATATATACTTTGCTCCATATTCCATAAAAGATAATGATTCGTCTTTTTCTATAGAATAATCATCTTTTGAAGTTTCATATGTATACTTATCTTCTTCATTCTTTGCTCTGTCTAAGTATGACTTTTTTGAATTTAGATATTCTTCATATAATTCGTTTCCAAGAATAAAATACGATTTATCATCACTTATATGTCCGTCTTTAAACATTTCAAAATTCATCATATTCTCAAGATCTTTAATGACAAATTTACTTTTTTTTGAAACAGATTCTGCAAGAGTGTTTATTTCACAATAGTTTTTATCTAATAAAAACTGTGAGTATTTATTAAACCTTTCATTTCTTCTCCTTATATTTGTTCCTTTAACTGCTAAATACAAACTAAAAACAAATAATATTGCAAGAGCTATAAATGATGAATATACTCCAGCTTTCACAATAAGAAGATCAAACATAGAAAGAACTGAACAGAAGGCAAAACCTATAAATGAAATTATGCATCCAGCAAAACCTATAATAGTATATATTTTTCCTTTAAACTTACCATATGGCTTTCGTGATATATATTTATACTTTTCTTTAATTTCTTTTCTGCTTAATTTATCTATGCCTTTATTTAGTTTTTCTTCCCATTTCTTTGAAAGGCCTTCAAATTTTTTATCCAAATTATTAAAAGTATCGTCTGTTACATCATTTACTTTCTTATTTGCATAATTAATGTATTTAAATGCATTATCTATAGCATTTTGTATTTGACCTTCTATATCGAAAAAGTCTTTTTGACTCATCTTATAACCTTCCTCCATTTTTTAATTGATAAACCAACTTATATATATTCTAATTGACAATGAAGGTTGAAATCTCTATAAAATTTCTTTAATTATTATGTAAATTCATTATTGGAATATATATATTTAATATTACTCTATAATTCTTAATATGGCATTAAAAATCTATTAATATTTCTAAATATTAATCTAATATGTTAAAAGCTATTTTACTTACTATAATTATATCATAATATACCATAAATGCTTATATATATTCTAAATTAGCAATATATAATAATTGATTAAATCTTTTTATATTTCTTGTATTTATTATATAGTTTTACTATCTAAATATATATAAGCAAAAAGTGTTTCAGGTTTTTTCATAAATAACACTGTTACATGTTTCAGTTTTTTAAAAAAACAGAACTATTATATGAGAATATATTGCTGTATAATTAATATTTTTTTAATATTTATATACATTATAAAATCCCAGATAACAGTTCTGCATTACCATTTTTAATTATAACTTAATTTTAAGCTGTATCCATAAGTATGTTTATATCTTAAAACTGCTATTACAGATATAATAATAGAAAGAATTTCTGTAAACACAGATATAAGCCATATTCCATTAACTCCAAAAAATCTTGGAAGTGTAAAAATTCCCACCATAAAAAATATGAATGTCCTGAATAATGAAAGCATACCTGATACTTTCCCATTTGAAAAAGCTGTAAACATTCCACTTGTGAATATATTTACTCCGCATAATAGAAAACTTACTGAAAAAATATTAAATCCATTTAATGTTATGTAAAATACTTCTGTGCCTTCACCGCAAAATAATGCAGTAAGAGGATATTCAATTATTTTTGCAATTATGAATGTAATTATTGAAAATCCCAAAATTATGGTATAACTGTATCTTACAAGTTTCTGAATTTCTTTTTTATTTTGAGCACCATAATTATATCCTATTTTAGGAGCAACTCCAGATGTAAACCCTATATATGCTGCTGACAATAAAAATTGTATATATAAAATTATAGTTATAGCGGCAACTCCCGATTCTCCTAAAAATTCAAGCATAGCGAGATTATAAAAAAATGTAGTGACTGCTGATGAAAGCTGTGTAACCATTTCAGATGAACCATTTACACATGAGTTTTTTAATAAATCAATATCAAATTTAGGTTTTACAAAATGAAGAGGTCTATCTTTTTTACAAAAGAAGATTATACCTATTACTGCTGGAACTGCATATCCTAACACTGTTGCTATTGCAGCACCACTAACTCCTATTCCCAATAATCCGATAAAAACATAATCAAGAATCATATTTATAATTCCACCAAGAACTGATATAACAAGTCCGAATTTTGCTTTTCCTACAGTTACATAATAGTAGTCAAAAAATAATTTCAACATTATAAACGGAGTAAAAATAAGATTAATAACTAAATACTCATTACAATATTTATAAAGATTGTCTGTAGCTCCTAAAAATAAAATTACGGGTTTTATAAAAACAATGAGCAGTGCAGCAATTATTACTCCAATTGTTATGAGACTTAACACTATAAGGGTAAAACTTTCTTTTGCTTCTCTGCTTTTCTTTTCTCCCATTAATTTTGAAATAACAGCATTTCCTCCTGTAGCAAGCATTACACTTATTCCTATAAGAAGACTTATCATTGGATATGCTATATTAATAGATGACAATGCATCTGGTCCTACATATCTTGATACAAACATTCCATCTACAATTGAATACATTGCAAAAAATATCATCATTATAACTGTTGGCAGTGTCTGCTTTATAAGCGATGTTATGCTTATCTTTGAATTTAAAAATTCATCCATAAATGTTCCTCCAATTTGTTTTCTTCTTTTGCTGTATATATAATAAAGCATACCATAACAGGATAGTCAAGTGATTTTGAAGAGAAATTATCTACTTTCATAAAAGAAAGTAATCTTATAATTGATGGAAATTCATATGAATAGATGCTTTTAAATGAAGTCATTACAAAAAAACTGATGATTATGTTTTTAACATATCTCTAAAAATGCAAGATAAAATTCCCCACTAGTGGGGAATCTTATCTTTAAATTTCTTGTTTCAAGCATGACTTCAAATCATCATCTGGAGTGCTTATTGGTTTTAAATCGAATGTATCTACCAAATATTGAAGAACATTTGGACTTAAAAATGCTGGAAGTGTTGGACCTAAATAAATTCCTTTAATTCCTAAAGATAATAGTGCAAGCAAATCTGCAACTGCTTTCTGTTCATACCACGATAAAATTATTGAAAGAGGAAGACCATTTACATCAGTCTCAAATGCATCTGCAAGTGCTGTAGCAATTCTTACAGCTGAATAGGCATCATTACACTGACCTACATCAAGAAGTCTTGGAAGTCCTGCAACTTCACCAAAATTTAATTTATTGAACCTGTATTTTCCACATGCAAGTGTCAAGATAATACAATCATCTGGCACTTTTTTTGCAAATTCTGTGTAATAGTTTCTGCCAGGTCTTGCACCATCACAGCCTCCAATTAAGAAGAAGTGACGCACACTGCCATCTTTAACAGCATTTACAATAGCTTCTGCATTACTTAATGTTGCATGATGACCAAAGCCCACTAAGATTTCATGTGGTTCTTGATCTTCTTCAAATCCTCCGAGTTCCAATGCTTTATTTATAATTTCGCTAAAATCTTTATTTCCATCTTTATTTTTACCAATATGTTTTACTCCATCCCATCCAACTACACTTGTGGTAAATATTCTATCTTTATAGCTTTCTCTTGGCTTCATTAAGCAGTTTGTAGTCATTAATATACATCCTGGAATTCCATCAAACTGTTTTTGCTGATCCTGCCATGCACCACCAAAATTTCCTACAAGATGTTTATATTTTTTAAGTTCTGGATATCCATGACAAGGTATCATTTCTCCATGAGTATAAATATTGATTCCTTTTCCTTCAGTTTGTTCAAGAAGCATTTTGAGATCTTTTAAATCATGGCCAGAAACAATTATAAATGGACCTTTTTTAATATGTACATTTACTTTTTGTGGTGATGGATTATCATAAGTTTTAGTATTTGCTTCATCTAATTTCTTCATGACAGCAACACTCATTTCTCCAGTTCTCATAGTCCATCTTATAAGATCTTCTACACTTAAATTATCATCACATGTTGCTTCAAGAGCTCTTGCATAAAAATTATCAACTTCATCATCATAATAGCCAAGTTCTCTTGCCTGATGACCATATGCACTTATTCCTTTTAATCCATAAACAATTGTCTGTCTTAAAGAACGGATATCTGGATCTAAATTTTCATCATACATTATTCCAGCAATCTTTGCATCTTTTAGCATTTCTGATTTAGTGCCACTTAATACATATGTAACATGATCTGTATCATTTTTAATTGTCCCTACTTTTTTCTTTAATTCATCTTTAATTTTTTGAGATTCTTTTAATAATTCCACATGAATTTCTGCATCAAAATTAACATTTGTTAATGTTGTAAAAAGACAGTTTTCTATAAATGTAACTATCTTTTTATCTAAATTTTCTCCTTTTTCAATTATTTCTTTTGCATAACATGAAATGCCTTTCAGTTGAAAAATAAGCAAGTCTTGAAGATTTGCTACTTCTGGGGTTTTTCCACATACACCAAGTTTAGTACATCCCTTTCCACCAGCTGTCTGTTCACATTGATAGCAAAACATTGGATATTCTAAATCCATACTATTTGTCATAAGTATCACATCTTTCTGTTTTTAATCTTATATTTTTAAAATTTGTAAATATAATACTAATTTAATTTTTCCTTAAATAATATTTATTATGCATTTACTCATAAAATATAAAATTGAAACTAACTAAAAAGCAAATATGTATATGAAGATATAATATCCTTACTATACATATTTGAATTTATATTTATAGACAATATATTTATTAAAAATATTTTTATATTTAAATTCTGAATAATAATTTTACCCAAGGGCAATATCAAGTATCATCATTATAAGGAAGCCTACCATAACCCCCATAGTTCCTACATCTGTGTGGCTTTCTGTATGAGCTTCAGGTATTAATTCTTCAACCACCACAAATATCATTGCTCCTGCTGCAAAAGATAAAAGCCATGGCAGAAAATATGTGACAGTACCAACTATTGCCACAGTTATTAATCCTCCTATAGGTTCTACAATTCCTGATAACGCACCATACACAAATGATTTTTTTCTCGACATTCCTTCTTCTTTTAGTGGAAGTGAAATTGCTGCACCTTCTGGAAAATTCTGAATTGCTATTCCTATTGCAAGTGCAAAGGCTGCCGCCATTGTAATGCTTGAACTTCCACTTGCTGCTAATGCAAAACTTAGTCCAACAGACATACCTTCAGGTATGTTATGAAGGGTTACTGCAAGAACAAGCATAGTTGTCCTTTTAAATGACGATTTCATCCCTTCAGGTTTATTGTCCTCTATATGAAGATGGGGAATTATATTATCAAGTATAAGAAGAAATATTCCTCCAAATAGAAATCCTCCAGCTGCTGGAAGCCATTCTATAATTCCCTGTTCTTTTGCCATTTCTGTTGATGGAATGATTAAAGAAAATACTGAAGCTGCAATCATCACTCCAGCTGCAAAACCTAAAAATGCTCTTTGAAAATTAGGGTTTACACCTTTTTTAAATAAAAATACAGTTGCAGCCCCTAGTATAGTTGCAGCAAATGTTATTCCTGTTCCTAATAATACAGCTATATAAGCATTCATACTATATTCCTCTCGTAAAGTAATACTTAGTATATATTATAATAACAACCTATGAAATAGTTACAAAAATTTGTTATTTAATTAATCATATTGTCAATTTACTCTTTACTAGTAAAAGAATCTATAAATGCTTGTACAGCTATTGAGTTATGCCTCCCTGATTTATAAACCAGACATATTCTTCTTTTAGGAATTTCATCTATAAGATTTAACTTTATTATTTCATTTTTCTTTAATGATTCTTGTGCAAAAAATTCAGGTACAAATCCAATTCCTAAATTATTTGCAACTGTAGGTACTATAAGATCAGTTGTAGCAAGTTCTATATCCGGCTTTAAAGTAACATCATTTTTTTCGAAAATTTCTTTTAACACCATACTGGTCATTGTATTTTTATCAATTGCAATAATAGGATATCTATTGATTTCCTTTAATGTAACAGGTACATTCTCAAGTTCATTATATTCCATTCCAGCTATGGCTATATCCTGAAATAAAGTTAAAGTAGTTATTTGAAGTCCTTCTTCAGTATATGATAATGGAAATACCAATATAGCACAGTCAAGTTTATTATTTCTTATTGCTTCCAGCATATTTGGAGTACTTGAATTATGTATTTTTAGCTTTATATTTGGATATTTCTCTTTATATCTTTTTAAATGAGGCAGTAAAAAGTAATGAATAGTAGTTTCACTAGCACCTAATACTATTTCACCTTTTTTAAGCATTTTTAGTTCATTTATTTCTTCTTCAGCCTGTATTATCTCTTTATATGCTGTTGATATATGTTTGTATAACATCATTCCTTCAGCAGTCAGTTTTACTCCTTTTTTCCCTCTTATAAAAAGTATACACCCAAGTTCTTCCTCAAGTTTTTGTATACAATGGCTGACAGTTGGCTGAGTTACATATAATTCTCTAGCTGCAGCTGTAATACTTTCATTTTTTGCTGTTATATAAAATACTTTATATGCATCAAAACTTGCTAACATCTTTTTGCTCCTAAACTTATATAAATTATTCTATGTTTATTATAATATAAATATAGAAATAATCTATGGTTATAATGCAAAATATGCATTATTTTTATATTTATGGAAGTGATATAATTTATGTATTAAGGATTTTAGATTGGAGATTGATTAGATGGATAATCAAAATAAAAACGATTTTTATATACATAGTATTATGTGTTTAATTGGCGGCTTTATGGGTGGATATGCAATCTTAAACCGCTGCGGTAATTTAGGTTCTGCCCAGACAGCAAATTTAATTTATGTGGTTACCTGTTTCTTAGGGCATAACTTGAAAGAATTTTTTATCCGTATTTTAGGAGTAGTATTGTACTTTATAGCAATTGAACTCTATGTATTTATAGTTCATAAAACAAAGATTAATGTACAGCGTTATGGTATATTAATACTAATTGCTGGTTCTATATTTCTTAATTTCATACCAGCTACTTCTGATCCTGTGGCAGGACTTTTGCCATTATTTTTTATCATGGCTACACAATGGAGTATATTCCATGGTGCTAATGGATATAATAGTTCAACAATTTTTTCTACCAATAATTTTCGTCAGGCATCACTTGCTATAGGAGAATATATCTGTACTAAAGACAAAGGGCAGATTTCAAAGGCAAAATTTTTTGGAAATTCATTGTTATGGTATCATGTAGGTGTTGCATTTTCATTTTTTGCATGCAGATTTTTTAATGAACATGCTTCTTTGTTTTGTTTAATTCCTGAAGGAATATCATTATTATTAACATATAAAAATAGTGAAGTTGTATCGCCTGTAATAAAAAGCAAAGCCACAACAGCATAGAATGGATAATTTATATTTTAATTAAGTACATTATCTTAAAGTAAATAAAAAATTATTTAACTACAAAATTTGTATTTTCAGTAGATACTTCAATATTTCCTGATTTCATTTTTTCAACTACTTCATTTACTTTTTCAATTATTTCAGAACTTAAATTTGGATTTTCTTCTGGAAGTCCAACTGCATCTTTAGTTATATCATATATTAAACTTTGTCCGCCTTTAAATTCGTTATTATATATATCTTTTACTGTACCATAGCTTGCAGATGCAACCTTCTTAACTGCTGAAGTAAGCACTACTGATTTACCATCTTCATATACACCATCATCATATTGATCTCTGTCAACACCTATAACCCATACTTCTTCACCAGAATTAATTCTGTTCTTTGCTTCATTTATAACACCATTACCAACTGATCCAGCTGAAGCGAACACTACTTTAACTCCTCTGTCATACATTTGTGCTGAAATCTGCTGTCCTGCTGATACATTATCAAAAGTTCCTTGATATACGATGTCTTCTTCATTTAAAGTGACTTTAGTATTTAAGTATTCATTAGCATAGTTTATACCTTGAGTATATCCATATTCAAATCTTACAACTGCTGGTATTTTCATACCCCCAATAAATCCGGCTTTACCTTCTTGAATTTGTAATGCTGCTGCAACTCCTGCTAAAAATCCTGACTGCTCTTCTGCAAATGTGATTGAAACTGTATTATCTGAAATTTTAGAGTTTCCATCAGCATCAGTTGGAGTTCCATCTATGAGTAAGAACTTTATATTTGGGTACTTATCTTGTGCAGTGTATAATGCTTTTTCAAACTTATACCCTGGTACTGCTATAAAGTTATATCCTCCGTCTGCAAGATTTCCGATTTCTTTTAAATAATCAGCATCTGTTTCAGTATTAGGTTGTAAATACTTAGGTTCATCCAAATTCAATTCTTTTTGAACTTCTAGTAAACCTTCCCATGTTCCCTGATTAAAAGACTTATCATCTATACTTCCAGTAGCAGTAACCATACCAACCTTTAACTTTCCGTCAGTACTGCTGTCACTTTTTGAAGAACTTCCACATCCACTTAGTAACATTATTGACATGGCAGAAACTGCAATAAGTTTTAATAAATTTTTCTTCATTTGTTGTCCTCCTTGATTTAGTTATTATGTTTTATAAGCATATCCATACTAAGATACTATAATTATAAGATAAAATCAATATATTTTTTAATATATCAATAAAACATATTAAAATTATGACACTAATCAAGAGTTTTTATGTAAAAATCCTGTCATTTGTATGTTGAAGAAATATAAAATTCTTTCATATCATCAAGTCTTAAACATGAAAGCTGTCCTTTAACTTTCTTACCAAAGCAGCATCCACAATCAAGATAAATTGTTCCAACCCTTTTTAATATAGTATTTGCTCCTTCTTCTATATTTTGAACAGGTGTGTGGCCACAGATAACAGTATAATCTCTATATTTTTTTTCATTTCCAATATTAGATCGACTCCATATACATGTACTTTCTTCTTGAGTCAAAAATTGATCAAGTTCAAGTGAATCATCATACTTTTCAAGACCTGCATGAACCATAATAAACTTGTCTACCACTTTTATCAATGGAAGATTTCGTATATAATTATAAACTTTTAACACTTCTTCTTTTCCTCGTTCTTCCAACTGACTATGTGTGACATATCCTCCATTAAGATACCAAAGAGTATAGTCATTATTTTTAATAGAATCTTGAAATAATTTTTCATGATTTCCTTTAATCATTATTATGTTTTCTTTGTCCATTATATAATCAAGTACTTTTAAAGGCTGAGGTCCTCTGTCAAAAATATCTCCAAGAATATATAATTGATCATTATCATTAAAATGTATAGTATTAATCATTTCAATAAATTCTGTATAACATCCATGTATATCTGACATAACATATCTGCTCATAAACCCCACCCTTTCCATATTAATTTACTAAGTATTTGTTCCAACATCATCCCAGTCTGCTCTGTCATTGCAGCCTACAAGCCAATTTAATGACTTATGTCTTTCAAACACAACACCCTTGTCCATATTCGCAGGTGCAGGAAGATTATGAATCCTTGTATCTACACAAGCCCAATCAAGACAGAAAATAAGATCACATTCATCAAGAAGTTTTTCAAATGTTTTAGGTTTTGAATTATTGATGATTTCTTCAATACTATTATAACTGTTCAAAATTTTTACTGTAAGAGGAACATCACATATATGATCAGGAAAATCCAATTCATCAATAAAACCAAGTGCCCATTCCATAACAAATAAATTTTCATATTTCCATGAATATGCTATCTGTTCACTTTCTTCAGAATCAGGATTATTAATGTATGCATTTTCTTCTGGTGAAAGGAATTTTTCTGCATCAAATCTCTCAATTATATCCCTTACAAAATCATATGCTTCTTGATGATTCATATTTTCGCCTAGTCTACATTCTGAATAAAGAGATACTATTAAAAGTGCTACAGCTCTTTCTGCAATTTCTCTTGGATTTCTACACTTTGCTTCCGTATCATCTTCAATTACCGGATACCATGCAGGTACATATATAGATTTATGTTTTATTATCTTTCGACTTCTTAATCTCCTGTTTATTTGATTTTTAGTAAGACCTCCCTTTTCAGCTTTCATTGTAAATTTTTCATCTGGAACATATTTTGAAAGACTGCTGTTTCCATCATCTGATAAAATAAGTTCCATAGTATTTTCTTCTTTACCTTTACAGTAAAAACCATCTTGATTTTCATCTATGATAAGCATAATACCTTCAATTTGATCTAAAATATCTATAAATTCATATTCAATCATTGCTTTTTTATCAAAATTATCATCTTTAATAAAAGAATATGATATACTTATAAATCCTTTGCTTGTAGAAATCTTATAAAGAAGATTCGTTTTTATATCTGTATGCTTTGTGTCAACATTATAAAAATGTCCATATGTTCGATTAATCTGTTCCTCTATAAATTTACCTGTTTCTCCATTCATGGATGATGTAAATACATCTACAGAAATTTCTATATCATTATTTTTTAATTCAATATTATTTCCGCGGCCTTCGTTATCTATATTAAAACGTTTGCAGATATTGTTCATAATAATATTCAAATTATTTTGTATTGAAAAAATAAAAATCTTTCCGATAACTTTTTGGTTTTCATTTGAGATTTTATTATCTATATCTTTTTTTCTTTTAAGTTTACTTAAAATCCCCATAGTTTCTCCTATTTTTTAATTTATATTCTATTAATTGTATTTTTATTCATAATTATTTTAACATGATAAATTTATATATTCTATTAAATTATTATTAAATTAAATGTTTTATAGATTATTCCAATCTCAGCCATCCTGCTGGTTCTCGTTTTCCCCCTACATAGTAATTTCCATCTATGCATTTTAACTCAAATCTGTCTCTTGATTCATCCCCCATATTTTGCTGTACAACCTCTATATAATCATCACCCACTTCGGATATTATGACAACATGTCCATAAGTTGTATCTGTAAATACCAGAAGATCATCTTCGCATGGTTTTACATTTCCACCATTTTTATATTGATATAATCCTCTTTTTTCATTTAATTCTCCTTGTTCAATGTTCTCATCAAAAAAATCTTTTGCATTTCCATAAACATCTGGCATTTTATGATGTTTGGCCTCATAATAAAATCGCTTTACATATTCAACACACTGCCATTTGTATCCATAATAATATTTATCTTTGCTGTAACTTTTACCATGATTTTTTCCATAGTCATATCCATTAAAATATATATCTACACCTTTATAACTATCAATAACATTTCCTATTCCATTTTTTCTATCATCCATTATATTATGTATTTTAATTACAGAAATTGTAATCACTCCAATTAAAATAAGAAATGAAATGCTTATAATTACTTTTTTTATTCTATTTTTCATATCCACCTCTAATTTAAAAATCAACCTATAGTTCTTCTATTTTGCCACATATTACATCTGAATATGGGAATTTATCGATATCAATTCCAGTCCATTCTTCTGCCATTTCAATAATATATTCTTCGTTTATTGTAATAAAGTCATCTGTAAAACATTGATCAAAATTTTCTGCAAAAAACCATCCATTATCTTTTTCTAACTGAGTGAGTCCAACACTTTCTAATCTTTCTTCATCATAGTAATATTTGCGCATAATAATTCCATCTTCAGCTATAGCAAATCCATGACTTTCTGATACTCTATGAGTATAAAAGTAATATAACTTACAGTCTTTAGACATATCCATTAAAAGCTTATCATTATAGGATAAATTAAATAAACTATTTCCAATAATGAAATTAATATTTTCATAATCATTACTTACCATGACTGTATTATTAAGACTTCCAACTTTTTCAATTCCTTCATTCCATGATATACTTTCAATGTCCTTTAATTTCAAATTTTTAATTATTTCCTCTCTATTTGAACCTTTAATAACTATCCAGCTGCTTTTATAACCTGCTCCATCAGGAATTTTCCAATCATTCATATTTATTCTCCATTCATTCATATATAAAATTCCAATATGTAATATACTTATTTTTCTATTATATACTAAATTTTCATACTCTTCAAAATTGTCAATACAATAAAAATGTTATTATAACCTTTTATTTTTTTGTATATATTATATAATAATAACAGAGCCAGACTTTATATAGCATGAAATATAATTCGGGGAGGTCTTATAATATGCATAATGTATTAACACAAGAAAATATGAAAAAACTACAAGAAGAATTAGATTATAGAATGACTGTTAAAAGAGCTGAAATTGCTAAAGAAAAATTAGTTGCTGCAGCTCATGGTGATAGATCAGAAAATGCAGAATATAAAGAAGCATGTGCAAACTACAGGGAAAATGATAACAGGATACAGTATCTTATGACTATGATTTCAACTGCAACAGTTATTGATGATGATACTCAGGATAAATCTGTTCTTGGAATAAACAGCAAAGCGAAAGTAAAATTTATAGAAGATGATGAAGAAGAAATTGTAACTCTTGTTACTACTATGGATTTAGATCCAGAAAACATGATGATAAGTGTTGAATCTGATTTAGGAAAAGCTTTAATGGGAAGAAAAGCTGGTGATATTATTGAAGTTGATGCTCCAGGTTCTAAATATTCTGTAGAGATTTTAGAAATTCTTTAAATCAATATAAATTCAATTAACTTTAGGATTGTTTTTATACTATCTAATTTTTATATAAAATTTGAGTCATTAGCAAAAAAATTCAAGGCATGAAATTTTTATATCCCATTTATGCCTCGAATTTTTTATTTATCTTTTGCAAATTTACATATTATATTTTTCAATAAAAAATTCTTTTAACTTTTCCAGAGATGAAATAAGAATCTTAGTTTCATCATCCTTAAGAGTTTTTATAGTATTATTAACCATATCATGATGAAATTCTTTATGATAATTATATGCATTTTTGCCTTTCTCAGTAAGTTTTACTAAAACTACTCTTCTATCTTCTTCGGTTCTTTTTCTTTCAACATATCCTTTTTTAATAAGTTTGTTAATACATGATGTAAGAGTACCTAATGTAATGTTAAGATTCTGAGCAATTTCAGACATTGTTTTTTCTGAATTTATACCTATTGCTTCTATTGCATGAATTTCAGTTATTGAAATATCAGATATATCTTTATGACTTAATGATTTTTCTTCAATGTCTTTTATATTATTAAATATTTCAACAAACAGTTTATTTATATCATCTATTTTTCCATTCATAAACAATCCTCCAATCATAAAAATTTAATTTTACGATTTTTTCTTTTGTAAATTATTTTATAATTAATTTTTTCTAAGAACCATAGTGACCCATTCATTGGTTTTAGTCTTTTTAATCAAACTGTATCCCTGTTTTTCAATTTCTTTATAAATATGCTCACTGCTCCATTCTACAAGCCCTGAAACAAACAGTCTTCCATTATCTTTTATACAACTATTAATAAGATCCATACATGATAAAGTTTCATCGCCACCAATATTTATGAACACTACATCATATTTATCATTAATCTTTGATTTTCCATCTGTAACATCATTTATTACTACATCAATATTTTTTATATTATTAAGTTCTGCATTGTATAAAACTTCTTCTGTAACATCTCTTATATCAAGAGCTGTTACATGTTCTGCATTTCTTATTGCTGCAGCTATTGCTAAAATTCCCGAGCCAGTACCAAGATCAAGAACCTTTAATCCTGAAAAGTTTTCTTCAAGTATATATCTTAAAAAATCCTGTGTTGTTTCATGAAGTCCAGTTCCAAATGAACCTTGAGATTCAAAATTTATCTTTCCTTTTTCAAATTCTATATGTGCAGAAGGTTCAGCAATAATCCAGCCATTATGAAGGTCAACTGGTTCAAAAGGCATCTGCCAGTTATCCTCTCTTATTTCTGTAAGTTTTATCTTGTCTGTTATTCCTAACAATTCCTTGATTTTTTCAATATGCATAAGGCATGTTTTTTCATCATTTTCACAAGGATATACCTTAAGCTCTGTAATTTCATTTTCTTTTTCAAAAAATCCATATCCATTAGAATCAACCGTAACTTCATATGGTGCATCATAATATGTAGAATCCAGCCCTATAGTTATGAGTTTGTTTAAGACTGAATCTATTTCTGAATGTTTTACTGGAAATGATATTTCAAACATAATTCCACCCCGCTAAAATATTAATATTCTATTCCAATTCTTGAAGCAATTCCTTTATCAAAGGGATGCTTAACTTTTTTTATTTCTGATACATAATCAGCTTTATCAATAAGTATATTTGATGGATTTCTTCCAGTCATTACAACTTCTAGTTTTTCAGGCTTACTATTTAAAAACTTAAACACACTTTCTTCAGAAAGAAATTCACATGAAATTGCAGACATTATTTCATCAAATATAATCATATCAGCATCACCACTAATTGCTTTTTCTATTGATAAATCAAAAAGTTTTGTATATTCTTTTTCTGCAAGTTTTCTTGTTTCAGCATCCATAGTCCATGAGAAACCAAAATGTTTTCTGCATACCATAACATCAATTTCATTTACATTTTCCAATATTTCCAGTTCACTTGATGTTCCATCTTTCATAAATTGAACAAAGATAACCTTCATATGATGTCCTGCTCCTCTGACTGCAAGCCCTGTAGCTGCTGTTGTCTTTCCTTTTCCATCTCCACAATAAATATGTATAAGTCCCTTCATTCTTCTACCTGCTTCCTTTTTTAATAGTGATTCTTTACAAATAAAATTATATTTGCAATATTCACATATTTCAACAATAAAACAATAATATAAATTCATTGATTTGTATGTTATTAATTGCAGATACATGTTGTAATATATACTGCATTTTTATCAGTAATGATATTACCCATTCTAGAATAAATTCCTGCAAATTTATCTCCTGTAATATACGCTCCTATAATAGGAAACATAAATTTTTCTTCACAGCCTGTTGTAGAATATGCTTTTTCTTTAAAAGGCCTTATATTTACACGATTTTGATATATTTCTTCTCTTTCACATTCAATATCCTTGGACTCTGCTCTTTTTTCATAATTCAATCTTATATTCTGTCCTTCACGTCCTAAATATGGCTTAATTAAATAATCAGGTGATAATGTACTATCCTTTTCCATTGTAGTATAAGGAATGTATTTTAATATAAACTCTTCATCTTCATGTGAAATAACACCCTTTCCAATAAGTTCATAAAGGAGGGCTGATATAACTTTTGATTGAGTTATTATAGTGTGTCCAGGATTAATAAGATAATCACCTTTACTTAAAGGCTCTATGAGATTTCTCATTTCCTCTTCATAATAAAACCAGTCTAAAGGATAATACCTATATATAGCATCTATTTTTTGTCCATATAAATATATATCATTATTTTCTGATTTTAAATCATACACATTTCCAAAAATAATATTATATGTTCCAAGTTCCTTTAATATATCTGAAATCACGCCTGTATTATATATATCTTCATAATACCAGCATGTTACTACTGCTATATTATAGACTCTTTTCTTTTTCTCAATATCATTAATAATATTCTTTAAGACATCCGTTATTTTTTCTCTTAAATGCTCATTAGGATTTTTATAAGAAAGAGAATATTCTTTGCTTATTAATGGTGCTATTCCTAATGCTTCAACCAGTCCTGCTGGTGTTTCAGAATTAAATTCAAGTATCTTTAAATCTCCAGAATTATCAACACAAAAATCAATTCTTCCTAAAGCACAGAGCTGATTTACAGTTGTATTTTCAACTATTTTATATAGTTCTGAAGGTATGCCTAATACTGGTCCAAAAATATCCATGCTAGATTGAATTTTTTTATAAATTTTATTTAAAATACTGCAGAATTTTTCACCTGCATATATAATTTCTTCAAAAAGTGTTTTATTTATAGATAATACATCTAATGATATTGATTCATTTATATTGGTATACTCTCCAGTAAAACCATATTGAAAAGCAAGTTTTTCACTTAAATTTTCATATGTTTCATTTCTGTCTTTTATGCGAAATTTCTCTAATTTAATTGGGAAATCATCTGTGCCTATAGGATTCATCCATGTATCATAATCATCTGTAAGAAGACTTTTTCCCCATCTTACCAAAAATCCAGCCACATGATCTTTCATAATATAAGTGCCGAAGTTTCCATATACCAGATTAGGTATATTCATTCCATTTATATCTGGAGCATATGTATAATCCAGTCTCATATGTATCAATTTCTGGATTATATGAATTTTATCACTTTTTAATACTTTTTCAATTTGTTCTTTCCATTCTTTCTCACTATAGTTTACGCCAATATAAACTTCCTGACTATATCGTCCAAGGGATGACTTTATAACAATTTCATTCTTATTTTTAATAATGTCTTGAACTTTTTCCTCATGAAAAAGTTCAGTGTATGGAATACATTCCTTTATTGCTTCTTTTTCTTCATTTGATATTAACCTGCTATTATTTTTAACCAAATCCCAAAGATAAGCAAAAAAACCTTTTGCCTGAATTGCAATAACTCTTGGATCATTTATTATAACAACATTTTCCTTGTCAAAAACATCTAAAATTTCTTCTATATTGTTTACTTCATAAAAAAATTCAGTTGGAAATAACCTTAATATAATTTTTAATTTTACTTTTGAATAAGCATAAACTTCATTCTCAGTAACACTTAAATTATTGGGTCCCACCTGAATTATATTAATATTTGTATCTTTAAAAATATGTTTAAAATAATTACTGTGATGAAATTCTTCATAATGACATGGATCCATTAAAAAACCTACATTTACTTTAGATTCATCTTTGCAAAAATCCTTTGCTATGGATAACAGTCCTCTTTTTAATTTATCACAAAATCCCTTATTTACATTTCCTTTAAAGTTTAACTGACCTCCAAGATCAATTTCTTTCTGGCCGCATGGTTTATCATAATTAAACTCAGAAAATTTAATATTGCCGTTATGTTCTTCAATAAAAGTATCATATCTAGTCCAATACATTGGTGAAAGAGGACATTTCAATTGAAATATCTTATCTTTAAATTGAAAGTCTTCAAAGTAATTAAGAAGCTCTTTATGAGAATCATTTATACTATGAAGAATTCTCAAAGAAAGTTTATTTATCAATTCTCCATAATAAATAAATTTATCAAATATATCTTTTTCAATATAAAAAGGAATCTGTGAATGAATATATTCTTCATCACATGAACTCACCATATAATTATCAAATAATACATGTTCAGTATAATTTTTTATATTCTTCATAATTAAATCTCCCATCTAACTAGAAGCACTTCCGCCTTTTGCTCCAGAATATCCTGATGATTTTCCAGAAGATGATTCACCACCTGATGATTTCCCGCCTTCACTTGTACTACTTCCTGACTCTATACTGCTTCCTGATTCTGAAGATGATGAAGAATCAGAAACTGAATTTGAATCGCTATCAGAACTTGAATTACTGCTTGAATCAGAATCACCAGATATTCCTGAATATCCTGCTCCATGAAAATAATGACCTCCTCCAGAAGAAGTGTTTTCATCATCATCGTCCTGTTCTTCCTGGTTTTGAGAATCTTTGTAGTTGCATCCAGTAACAATTCCTCCAAATCCAGTAGTAAATACTGCTGCTACTGCTATAGATAATGCTTTTTTCTTATTGCCTTTTAAAAGTTCGTTAATATTTTTCACTTATATTTCCACCTTTATTATTTCTACTTCAACTGCATTCTTAATAAAATCAATTTGTTCTTTTAAATCATTTTTTATATTTGTATTAGTAAAAACAGATATTTTATTATATCCTAATTTTTTCAAAAAATCCTTTTGTGGAAAATCTTCATCACCTATTAAATACTGGTTATTCAGCTTATCATAAATTTTGCTTAAATCAAAATCATCATTATATCTGTCATAATTAAAAAACATAATAAATTTATCACTCTTGATTTTTTTCAATTTCATTGAAGTATAAACCAGTCTGCTTATATCTTCCTTATCTCCCACAATTCCATATTCATTAAATACCTGATTTACATTTAATACAGGCTTAATTCCATATTCATTATTTAATAATAAAGCCAGATTCATAATTGTATCAAAAGAAAGATCTACTATACAAAAATCCCCTTCATTTATTTTTACAAGTAATTTTTTCAATAAATCTTCATTGACATCAGATTTTATCTCATCTAAAACAAAGTCATCATAAACCTGGAGAGATACAAAAGGAGTGCTCCTAAAAAAACATCTGAATTCCTTTAATCCATATTTCCAGACTCTATATAATTCTCGAAAATCCACATCTTTTAAATTCATATCTCTTACCTTTCATAAACAACTGAAAAAATCCCATTAAGGGAAATGTAGTGTTTAAATCCATCCTCATTCACAAATACAAAGTAATTATCACTGCATTCACTTTCGCATACTTCACCATTAAATACTATATCAGGAGATGATTTCTGCCATGATTTTGAATCAGCATATATATTAATTTCTCTTGGATATCCCATTAATCCATACTGTGATTTTCCTACAAGCGCAAAATTATTTTTAGGTGAAAAAATCTGCCTGTAATTCTTATTCTCTATTAATGTATCTACAGCAATGAGTCCATTATATAAAATAGATATGTTTCCTTCAATAATTTCAAATGACTTATCATTATACCAGTCATCATAAGTTCTATAAATGTAAAATTCCATATACATCCACCTTATTATTCATAGTAAATATGTATTTAATAAAATTCTTGATTAATTAGTCTCTTTTAATTATGTTATCATAAAATATAACATTAATACAAATATATATATATATTTAATTCCTAATTAAAAGTATATAAAATTAACTCCATATTTTCCATAAAACTAAATTGTTGAAAAATACGGAGTTTTAATTATATTACATTTTTGCTAAATAATATTTTCTTGTTTAAAATAATCTTGTTTGTTCTGTTTCTTCTATTTTAAATCTTGCTGAATCTATTATCTGAAAACTTTCTTTGTTATCTTCTTCTCCTTTTGCGTGTTCAGATTTTAAATACTTTATTCCTGTTTTTATTTTTGAAGAAATAAGTTTTAATACATATATATTATCAAATCTATTGTAAATTGAATCACCGCCAAGACCAGTTAAACATATAAGCTGTGTGTTGCTTTTCTTTGCCACATCCATAAGTGGCTTTAAAAGATGTGCAGCATTAGTCTGTGCAAATGGATTATCCATAATTAATACCTTTCCTTCTTCTTTCCTCAAAAAAATATCATTTTCATCTTTTCTCATATATGAAAGAAGACTTGACAATATTACAAATGCTGAAAGGAACCCTTCTCCCCCTGAATTTGAAGATACTTCATTCCAGCTTATCTGTCGCTGCTTATCCTCTTCAATTTTATATAGTTTTATATTAATTGATGATAAAGATACAACTTCATCATAAAGCTTTGATGTATTTATGGTATTACTTATTATTTCTTCAATGCTTTCATTGTTTTCAAGAGTTACTATACATTGGTTTCTTAACTGCTCAATATAATTTTTGAGCTTTACCTTATAAATATCCTCATTTACACTCCATTCAGGCACAATTATATTGAGCATTTTTATTCTTCTGTCTTTTATGTTTATACTTGAATTATTGTCTATTTTTGAAATATTGTCATGTATTATCTCTATATAATCAAGAAGATTTCCTAATATATTATTCTGTTCTTCTTCAATAAGGTTAATATCACAGCTTAATTTTTCCATAAGTTTATAATATGATTCATTAATCATATTAAGCTGGTCATTAAATTCATGAGGTTTTGAAACTAAACTTAAAAGTGTTTCTATAGGTTCCTTAAAGAAAGATTCATCTTTAAATTCATCATTAGATTGAATTCTGTAAACTGACCTTTGAAGACTATTTTCATTTTTACCTTCATCACTTTTTAAATTTGAAATATCTCTTTTTGCTTTTCCTAAAACCTCATCTAAATCATCAATGTTGATAGATATTTCAATTTTTTCTTTAATAGGAATATTACCATATTCATTTACACTGCTTAATGAATTTTCTACTTTTGATATATCAGAATTAACTTTTAAGAATTTTTCTTTGTTTTCTTTAATTTTTATATCTATTTCAGCCTTTTCTTCTTTATAGTTCTTATTAAAAATCAGACTTCTGTCTTTTGGCTTATCATAACCTGAAATATCTTTCAAATCTTTATAATCCTTTGACAATGTACTTTCTATAAATTTAAGTTCTCCTTTTAGTGAACCAGTTTCATCATTAAGCTGCCTTATTAATCTTTCAGTTTTCTCAAGATTATCTTCAGCTTCATTTTCTTTGTAAATATCATAAGATACAGCCATATATTCAGAATCAATCAAATTATACTTCTTTGATTTTTCAATAAGTTCAGCTTCTATTTCTTTATATTTTTTATTACATGACTCAATTTTTTCTTTTAAATCATTTTCTGATTCAGAAATTCTTTTTGTAAGAGCTTTAAATTCTGCCATTAAATCTTCAGAATCTTTTTCTATTAAATTGCCGCTGTCATACATATTATAAACTGAAACAGCACTGCTTATTTCTTTAATCTTATCTCTGTAAAACAATATTTTTTCTTCACATTCACTAAGAGTTAATTCATTATGGGCTTTATTTTTTCTTAATTCTTTTATAGCATTTTTACAGGATAATATAATTTCTTCTACCTTTTGAAGTTTATCTTTATCTTCTTTATACTTATTATATGAATCAATTAAATTATTATATGAATCATATTTATCCTTAGTTATGTCTATTTCTTTATCTATACACTTTATGTTATTTTCAGCAGTATTAATATCTGCATTAGTATTCTGTATACATTTTTCGCATTTTATGAGAGAAGATTTTATATTTTCAAGGTCACCTTTAAGGCTCTCTATAGTCTCTTTAAGATTATTGTACTTTTCTAGAGTAATATCTGATTTCTCAATAGTATTCTTTTTAATTTCATAAAATCTTATTGATTCTATCTTTGCTTCAATATCATTTTTTATTTTTGAAAGCTCATTTTTCTTATCATCAATTATCTTTAAGAGTTCATCTTCATTAAGAAGTCTATTGTTAAATGATATTATAAAATCAACATTTCCCATATTAAGAATACTGCTTTCATCATTATCAATATTATTAATAAGATTTTCTCTTTTTACTATAGATATAGGTGATGAAGTATAACAGTTTATAGGATTTTCCTTTAATATTTTTATATCATCGTCTTCCATAATAAGTGAATATGGAATAAAGGGATTGTTTTTTATGAATTTTTTATTTTCTTCATCACTGTAACTATTATTTTTAATCCAGTCCATACCAAAAATAATATCTATATCACGTTTTTTAAGTTCTTTCTCTACATCTTTTGGTAATTCTAAAACTCTGCCGCTTTCAAGCTTTATAACTTCTTCATTCTTCTTCTCATAAACAATGGAAAGTTTCTTTTCATCATCTCTTAAATATTCAATTTTTCTATAGAAAAGCTCTATTATTTTATCTGTATCAAATACATATGATTCATCTAAATCAACATATTTTATTATTTCTTTTCTCTCACTTATATTTTCATCATGGCTTTTTAAAATGTCTTCTTTGTATTCAATATCTTTTTCAATCTGAGCATTCTTATCTACTAATGAATCCTTTTCACTTATAAGGCTTTTAAGTGAATCCTTAAATTTATATATATTTTCATTTAAAGATTTTCTATCAGCATCTAACTTTGTTCCATAATCATTTATTTTTTTACCAATTAAAAGAATATCACTTTCATTAAAATAGCCTTCGATATTTCTAATTAATTTTTCATTGTATTTATTATTAAAGCATTCTTCTTCTTTTTCAAAATAACTTACTGCTGTTCTTAATCCACCAAGCTGTTTTGACATTTCATTTATTGTATTATTATTT
>NZ_CAKVKB010000041.1 GCF_934754915.1 uncultured Clostridium sp. | reverse complement strand
ATATATAATGTGCACAAGAGCTCTTCATATACTTTCAATAATAAAGAAGAATTAAATAAAAAATGCGAAAAATAATAGACGTCTAAATTTTTTAGGCGTTTATTATTTTGTATTTATATATGATGTAATGAAAAATTAAAAATCTATTCAATATGTATAAAATTAAAGCTTTCATTATGCATTGCAAATTATCAATTATACATTGTCAATTAAAATTTAATAATTATGCATTGATGAATAATAAAATTTATGTGACATATATTTATAAAAAAATTAAATATAAAAGGTATTTATATTTCGTCAAAATCAATCATTCATTATCTTTATTAGAATGTAAAAAACTTTACATTCTATATAACTACAAAATATTAGAATATTAAAAATAAAAAATAAGCATAAATTTAATATTTATACACAAAAATAAAAAAATATGTTGAATAAATATATAAGTATATGTATAATTATACTATCAAATAAAAACAGAAAATAAATAACTTAACTTTAGGGGGTTATCATATGAAAACAGGATTACTTAAAAAAATTGTGGCAACAGTGGCAGCAACAGTATTAGCTGTTGGAATGATAGGATGTGGAGCTGGAACTAGCACAAATAAAACATCATTAGAAAAGATAAAAGAAAATGGAAAACTTGTAGTTGGGACAAGTGCTGATTATCCACCTTATGAATTTCATGCAACAGTTGATGGAAAGGATGAAATCAAAGGATTTGATATTGATATAGCACAAGCATTAGCAGATGATTTAGGGGTAAAACTTGAAATAAAAGATATGGACTTTGATGGACTTCTTGTAGCACTTCAAGGAGACAAGGTTGATATAGTATTTGCAGGAATGACTCCAACAGAAGAAAGAAAAGAAAATGCTGATTTCTCAGATATATACTATGAAGCAACTCATCGTTTCATTCTTAGAAGTGGAGAAGAAGGAACTGTTAAGTCATTTGATGATTTAAAAGGTAAAAAAATCGGAGTTCAAAAGGGATCTATTCAAGAAGGAATTGCAAAAGATAATTTTGATGAAGGTGATATTAAATCTTTAGCCAAGGTTACTGATTTAGTATTAGATTTAAAGAATAATAAGGTTGATGCTATTTTAATTGAAGAAGGAGTTGCTAAAATAAACTGTCAGAAAAATGATGGTATTGCAATGGCAGATTTTGTAGTTAAAGATGAGGATGGTGGATCTGCAATAGCATTAAAGAAAGGCGATACTGAATTACAGACTGAAATTAATAAAACTATAAAGAAATTAAAAGATGAAGATAAGATTACTCAATTTGTTTCAGACGCCAATGATTTAGCAGCAGAACAATAAAAGTTTAGGAGCGATTATATTTGAATTTTTCATTTTTACAAAAATATTTAGGATTTTATATTAAAGGTACAGAAATAACAATAGTTTTAGCTCTTTTTGCAGTGTTGTTTGGTACGATTTTAGGTCTTGCACTTACACTTTTAAGACGTTCAAGATTTAAGATTTTGAAATTTATAGGTAATGCGTATGTTGAATTTGTAAGGGGTACTCCATTACTTGTTCAGATATATATAATCTATATAGGACTTCCTAAACTTATAGGAATGGATCTGCCAGATATGGCAACAGGAGCAGTTGCATTATCATTAAATTCATCAGCTTATATTTCAGAGATAATAAGAGCTGGTATAGAAGCTGTTGATAAAGGACAAATGGAAGCAGCAAGAAGTCTTGGAATGAATCAAAGACTTGCTATGTTCGAAGTTGTAATACCACAAGCATTTAAAAATATACTTCCAGCATTAGGAAATGAATTCATAGCAGTAGTAAAGGAATCTTCAATGGTATCAGTTATTGGTGTTGCAGAATTAATGTACAATGCAGGAATTGTAAGAGGAAATACAGCATTAGGACTTGAACCTATAGTAATTGCAGCAGTAATTTACTTTATATTGACATTTACATTAACAAGGGCTTTAGGATGTATTGAAAGGAGAATGAAGGCAAGTGATATACGTTAAGGATCTGCACAAGAGTTTTGGACAGAATGAAGTCTTAAAAGGAATTGATGAACATATTGCAAAGGGAGAAGTTGTGGTTGTAATAGGTCCATCAGGTTCTGGAAAGAGTACATTTTTAAGATGCCTTAATCTTTTAGAAACACCCACAAGCGGTCAGATAACTTTTGAAGGCAAAGATATAACAAGCAAGGAAACAAATATAGACAAGATGAGAGAAAAAATGGGGATGGTATTTCAGCAGTTCAATTTGTTTCCACATAAGACAGTATGTGAAAATATCTGTCTTGCACCTGTTAAAGTAAAAAAGATATCTAAAGAAGAAGCAAAAAAGAAAGCAATAGAGCTATTAAAAAAAGTTGGGCTTGAAGATAAAATAGATGCTTATCCAGCATCACTTTCTGGAGGACAGAAGCAGAGAATAGCGATAGCCAGAGCACTTGCAATGGAACCTGATGTTATGCTGTTTGACGAACCTACTTCAGCGTTAGATCCAGAAATGGTTGGAGAAGTTCTAAATGTTATGAAAAATCTTGCAAAGGATGGAATGACAATGGTAGTTGTAACTCATGAAATGGGGTTTGCAAGAGAAGTTGGAAATAGAATAATATTTATGGATCAGGGAAAAATTTTGGAATCAGGTACTCCTGAAGAAATTTTTAAAAATCCTAAGAATCCACGTACTATAGATTTCTTATCTAAAGTATTGTAAAAATGAATATTGAATAATAATTGTTATATACTGAGAAGAATCATGAATGTAGAAGTGTGTTTTTATATTCATGGTTCTTTTTTAAAAACCACTTAATTAACTCTTAATTAAAAATTAATTTTTGGATAAAAAACTATTACTTCCCACTTGTTTAGAGTATAATTGAACTAAGTGCAGCAAAGATTTTCAGGCACTTAATAAAGCATTAAGAGAGGTAAGAAATGAGAGGCAGTAAAAAAATATTAAGTTTAGTTATTGCAATAGCTGTTTCAGTATCTGCATTTGTTCCACAAATAAATGTATATGCAGCAGAAAATAAAAATATTTTAAGCACTGTAAATGTAACAGATGTAAGACCACAGGATGATTTTTATGAAGCTGTTAATGGAGAATGGATAAAAGATTCCAAAGATGAAATTAACGAACTTTATTCAGAAAAAAGCATGTTTGGAGATATAAAAGAAAATAACAATAAAATAACACGACAGGAATTTGAGGATTTTATTTCTGATAAGAACAAATATGGAGAAGATAGTGATGAAAGAAAGATGGCAGATTTCTACTTAAACTATCTCAACATTGAAGAGAGAAATTCACAAGGAATAGAACCTTTAAAAAAATATATTAATAAAATTGATTCTGTTAATGATATGAACTCTTTAAGAGAATTACTGGGAGATTCAGAGATAGACATTTTGACAAATCTTATTCAATTTGATATACAAGTTAATCCAGAAGGAAATGCTTACGAAGCATATATTGAACCAACTTCATTAAGTATGTTGGATTCAAAAAAATATAGTGATGATAGTGATAGTAGTAATAAGGAATATAAATCAAAAGTAAGGAAATTCTATACAGCTCTTTTAAAACAGACAGGATATGATGATAAGAAATCAGAAGATATGTGTAATGAATTATTCGAATTTGAAGAAATGTTAGCAGATTCTATTTTGAGTTCTGAAGCTGATAGAAGCAATTTGGATAAAAGCAGATATGATGTATCAATGACATTGGAAAGACTTGATGAAATTGCACCAAATATAGAGCCTTCAAAGATAATGAAATTATTAAAAATTGACACAGTTAAAAGCATAAGAGTATCTCAGATGGACTGGCTTCAGAAGTTAAATGATATATGGACTTCAGAAAATTTGGATTTAATTAAGAATTATCTTAAACTTAATACTATAAAAGCTGCTGGAAGATATCTTTCAGAGGATATGGACAAGTTGTATTTTGATTTTTTAAATGAATTGGTTGGAATGGATTTATCATATGATTCAATGAAAGATGAAGCTTATGATAAGATAAATGTTTTATTTCCAGTATCATTAGGAAAATTGTTTAAAAGCAGGGTATTTACTGATGAAGAAAAAGAGGATGTAAAAAATATAGCAGATAAAATTATGGAAAACTATAAAAAAAGAATAAATAATTGTAGCTGGCTTGATGATACTACTAAGACACAATTTATAGAAAAACTCAATAAGATAAATGTAAATATAGGGTATTCCAACAGCAATCAGGATTATTCTTCAGCTGATATAAAGTTATATTCTCAAGGTGGAAATCTTTTAGATAATGTTATGAGCCTTGCAATGGCAGCTAAAAATAATCAAATTGAAGTGTTGAACTCGGAATTCAGTAAAAATCAAATAACTAATCTAATTCTTCCACAGGATGTAATTGCAGAATATCATATATTAAATAATACTATTGTTATAACACCAGGAATATTGCAGCCAGAAATGTATGACATAAATTATTCTAAAGAAAAGAAGATGGCTGGGATTGGATTTGTAATTGCACATGAAATAAGCCACTCTTTAGATGTAATAGGAGCATTTTTTGATGGAAATGGTGAAGTTAAGAATATGTGGACAGAAGAAAATTTTCAGGAATACAAAAAGAGGGTTGTTTATATAAGAGATTATTATAATCTTATTGAAGGATTGCCAGGGAAATATATTGACGGAACGCTTACTGTATGTGAAAATATTGCAGATATTGAGGGAATAGCATGTATTATGGATTTATTATCAGAATATGAAGATGTAGATTATAAATTATTTTTTGAAACATATGCAAAAATTTATAGATCTGTAAAAACTGATGAAGCATATGAATATTCTCTTGAAAATGATGAACATTCACCAGATAAGGCAAGAGTAAATGTGGTACTTTCTCAATTCCAAAAGTTTTATGATACTTATGGCATAAAAGAAGGAGACAAGATGTACGTAAAGCCTGAATATAGAATTACTCCTTTATGGTAAATGGTTGATTAATGAAATAATCAGAAATTACTTAGGACTGATGCAGAACATCAGTCCTATTTTGTACAAGAAATTATAGAATTTTTTAAAACTCAAATCTAGTAATATCAATGGGATTTTAATAGATTTGAAATTGGAATGATACAGTAATTTTATCAGTTAAGAAATTATAATATATATTGAAATTAACAATGCATAATTGATAATTATATATGAATGAGGAAATCTTTACAGATATCCTTAATACTTTTGTATTGCATAAATTTCAAGTGTGATTTTTTAATTAATATATATTTTAAGTAAAATTTCTGTCAACAGTTATGATTGTTCTGTAATTAGAATTGAGCTTTTCAATGTGTTCAGAAATTTTTGATTTTATTTCATCATCATCTATTGAAACTTTTTTTGATGTATTTATCACTATATCAAAAATGATATTCTTGTGTGTACCCTCACTGACAACTCTGAAATCATGAATTGAATCTACGTAATCAAATGTTTTTATAAAATCAGTAAGATATTCATAAACTTCTTTTACTTCTCCTTCAATTACATAAACAGGGTCTATATGAATTACAAGATATATGTTAAGCTCAGCAGATATTTCTCTTTCAGCTTTATCAATTATTTCATGTATTTTAACAATATTCATATCACTAGGGATTTCAGCATGAATTGAGCACATACATTTTCCTGGGCCATAATTGTGGATTATAAGATCATGAGTCCCTAGTATATTATCATAAGATGATACTTTTGATATTATTGATTCTACAAGTTCAGGATCAGGAGCTTCTCCAAGAAGGGGATTTAAAGTTTCTTTTATAAGGGAAAATCCTGAATATACAATGAACAATGCTACTGCCATACCCATATAGCCATCAATTGGAAATGATATGAATTTGGAAGCTAAAAATGAAATTGCTACACAGCTTGAAGTGAAAACATCACCTAGAGCATCAACAGAAGCAGCCTTTAAAGCTGAAGAATCTATTATATTTCCAATATATTTATTAAATCTTGAAAGCCACACTTTTAGAAGTATTGATATAAGAAGTAATATAAATGGTATGAGTTCAAAAGTGACATTTTCAGGGTTTATTATTTTCTCAAAAGATGATTTTATAAACTGAATACCAACAAGCATTACCATAAAGGCTACAATTAAAGCAGAAATATATTCGATTCTTCCATGGCCAAATGGATGTTCCTTGTCAGCCGGCATGCTTGAAAGTTTGAAACCAATTATCGTAATTAGAGATGAAGCAGCATCAGACAGATTATTAAATGCATCTGCTGTTACAGATATACTGGCAGTAATTAATCCGACAGAGAGTTTGATTACAAACAGGGAAAAATTTATGAAAATACCAATAATTCCTCCTAAAAAGCCATAAGAATTTCGTACTTTTTCATTTTTTACATCATCATGATTTCTAATAAATCTATTTACTAATAGTTTTGATAACACAATATATCATCCTTTCATATAATGATTAAAATAAGTCATAGTTATTTATAGTATTAGTTTAATGTGTTATAATTATATTCAGCAGGCATAGAAAAGAGTGAATGATTATCCATAAATATATAGATATGTATTTTTAAACGATAGAACTACATAATATTAAAGAAATCTTGAAAAGATTTCATCTTTCATTGACAATTGTTCATTGTACATTGTAAATTGGAACATATATTTAAATTATATTTTACCATAGATGTGTAAAATGAGATAATTATTTAATAAATTAAAAGTTAATATTTGTAATTTTAATTAACAATAAGAAAAATATGTTTGCTGAATTTATAATATATATTGAAAGATTAAGATTTAACTTATGTATGTGGATATTTTATAATTATAATTTTGTATAAGTCAAACCGATATATAGTATATATACTTATTTGTATTATACTACTATGTTGAATTATTTTTGGTTTTTATGCTGATATGAAAAATCTTCACATATAAAAATATTAAAAAATCTTGCAAAGATTTTTATCTTTAATTGTCAATTGTATGTTGTCAATTGACATGTAATGCAGTGCTAATATTGAGTAAATAATCCTTAATCAAGATTTAACTGTAAATAAATTTTCATTAAGAATTATTGAAAAATGATATAAAGATTGACAGGATAATATTTTGAATCAAAATATTGGGGCTGAAATCAAAATATTTAGGAGGTATATCGATGAAAAAAACAATTTTTACAGGAGCAGCTGTTGCTATTATTACACCTTTTGATGAAAATGGAGTTAATTTTGAAGAACTTAAAAAACTTATTGATTTTAACATAGAAAATGGAACAGATGCAATTGTAATAGCAGGAACTACTGGAGAATCTGCTACAATGAGTGACGAAGAACATAGAGAAACTATAAAGTTTACAGTAGAATATGTAAATAAGAGAGTTCCAGTAATAGCTGGTACAGGATCAAATGATACTCTATATGCAGTTGAATTATCTAAGTATGCAGAAGAAGTTGGAGTAGACGGACTATTAATAGTAACTCCATACTATAATAAAACTACTCAGTCAGGTTTAATTAAACATTATAATTACATAGCAGACAGAGTTAATGTTCCAATTATATTATATAATGTTCCATCAAGAACAGGAGTAAATATACTTCCAAAAACTTGTCTTGAATTATCAAAACATAAAAATATCGTTGCAATAAAGGAAGCAAGCGGAAATCTTTCACAGATAGCAGAAACAAAAGC
Organism: uncultured Clostridium sp.; assembly: GCF_934754915.1. GTDB lineage: Bacteria > Bacillota > Clostridia > Clostridiales > Clostridiaceae > Clostridium. The sequence goes on along the minus strand of NZ_CAKVKB010000041.1, from coordinate 20,937 downwards.
TTTATGTGGAGATGAACTTACTGTATATTCAGGAAATGATGATCAGATTGTACCAATATTATCTCTTGGAGGAAAAGGGGTAATTTCAGTTCTTTCAAATGTAGCACCAAGAGAAGCTCATAATATATGTCAATATTTCTTTGATGGAAAGACAGAAGAAAGTGCAAAACTTCAATTAGAATATTTGAAACTTATAAATGCGTTATTTATAGAAGTAAATCCTATTCCAGTAAAAACAGCATTAGGATTAATGGGATACAATGTAGGTAATTTAAGAATGCCATTATTCCCAATGGAAGAAGCTAATCTTGAAGTATTAAAGAAAGAGCTAAAGGCTAAGAACTTAATATAGTTTTTTTGTAAGCCATACTTATGATTAAAATATAAAATAGTATAATTTGAATTGGGGAGAGCTGTGGTTTATCAAGATTAAACTGCAGTTCTTTTTTTGAAGTAAATATATATTTGAATTGACAATTGACAATAGATTTAAATTTTGTGTTTTTGTGAAAAAGGTGTTATCTGTAGAAAGTGTATATTGAAATGAGGTCTGTTTTTGGATAAAATAAATGAAATATTAAAAAATAAGAAATACATAGAATGTTTAAATGAAATAGAAAAATTAGAAAAAGACAGAAAATTTTGCAGGCATAATATGAATCATTTTTTAGATGTGGCAAGGATTGCATATATACTTGTCCTTGAAAAAGGATTGAACTATTCTAAAGATGTAATTTATGCTGTAGGGCTTCTTCATGACATAGGAAGAGGAGAAGAATATAAAACTGGTGTAAATCATGACGATGCAAGTGCTGAAATAGCAGAAGAGATACTAAGAGAAACCTCATATACTGATGATGAAAAGAAAATTATATTAAAGGCTATTCTTAGTCATGGAACTGACGGCAGTGAAGATGAATTTCAGGATATAATATATAAAAGTGATAAGCTTTCAAGAAACTGCTTTAAATGTCATGCAGAGAAAGAATGTTATTGGAGTAAGGAAAAGAAAAATATTATTATTAAGTATTGATGTTAATTATACTAATATGAAAAGTCCTCACTTATCAAATTAAGGATAAATGATTTAAAATCAATGAGAAGCGGATATGAAAGGAAGTAGTACAAGTGAAAATAGGTAATAAGGAATTTAAATTAGGCGAAAGAACTTATGTAATGGGAATATTAAATGCAACTCCAGATTCGTTTTCTGATGGGGGAAAATTTAATGAAGTTGAAATAGCATTAAAAAGAGTTGAAGAAATGATAAAGCAGGGGGCTGATATAATAGATGTTGGCGGTGAATCAACAAGACCAGGATTTAATGTTGTTGAAGCTGATGAAGAAATAAAAAGAGTTGTTCCTGTAATTAGAGGAATAAAAGAAAAATTTGATATTCCAGTTTCAATAGATACATATAAAGCAGAAACAGCAGAAGCAGCAATAAAAGCTGGTGCAGATATAATAAATGATGTATGGGGCTTTAAGAAAGACAAAAATATGGCAGATGTTGCAGCAAAATATGATGTTCCATGTATACTTATGCATAATAGAAAAGATAAACCTTATGAAAATTTGATGGAAGATGTTAAAAATGATTTAAATGAAAGCATTGAAATTGCTATGAATGCAGGTGTTAGAAAAGAAAATATCATTTTAGATCCAGGTATAGGCTTTGCTAAGACTTATGAAGAAAATCTTATTGTTATGAAAAATTTAAAAGAGATTAAAAATATGGGATATCCTGTATTGCTTGGAACATCAAGAAAATCTATGATAGGAAATGCTTTAAATCTTCCAGTTGATCAAAGAGTTGAAGGAACACTTGTTACTACAGTTATGGGAATTATGGCAGGCTGTGAATTTATAAGAGTTCACGATGTTCTTGAAAATAAGAGGGCATGTGTTATGACTGATACAATTTTAAGTGTATAAGTGTAGATATTTCATAATTATAGTTTTATATGGTTTGATTCAAGATATAGTGTCTGTATTGATTTGAGGTACATTATATGTTGAGCTAAATCTTATATTTATGTTAATATGAAAAATTTTCATATAATAAAAGAAATCTTGTAAAGATTTCAGCATCAATTGACAATTGTTCATTGTAAATTGTCAATTGAAAAAGTAGGAAAGGTATGAATTAAGTGGATAAGATATTTTTAAAAAATGTTGAGATTTTTGCTAATCATGGGGTATTTCAGGAAGAAAAAACTCTTGGTCAGAAATTTATATTAGATATAGAACTTTTTCTTGATACTAAAGAAGCAGGTGTAACAGGAGATTTGACTAAATCAGTTCACTATGGTGAGTTATGTCATAGAATAGAAGAAGTATTTGTAAAGGAATCTTATGATTTAATTGAAACAGCAGCGCAGAAGGTAGCAGATTATATATTACATAATTATGAATTAGTAAATAGCGTGAAAGTTACATTAAAAAAACCATGGGCACCTATTGGAAGACATCTTGATTATGCTGGAATTCAGATTGAAAGAGGATGGCATGAAGCTTATCTGTCAATAGGAAGCAACATGGGAGATAAAGAAAAAAATTTAAATGAAGCTATTAAATACATGTCTGAATGCAAAGAAATAAAAGTTGAAAAAGTGTCAAAATTTTTAGTGACAGAACCATGGGGATATACAGATCAGGAAGAGTTTTTAAATGGAGCTGTAAAAATAAAAACAACTTTTTCACCTAAAGAACTTATAAGGATGCTTCTTCATATTGAAAGTGAAATGAAGAGAGAAAGAATCATAAAATGGGGCCCAAGAATAATAGATCTTGATGTTGTATTTTATGATGATGTTATAAGTGATGATGAAGAAATAATACTTCCTCATCCAAGAATGGAGGAAAGGGAATTTGTACTTAAACCTCTTTCTGAATTATGCCCTTATAAGATTCATCCTGTTTTAAGAAAATCAGTTTTAAAGCTTCTTAATGAAGTTTCATAATCATAAATATATTTCAACTAACAATGGCTGATGGACAATTGACAATGAAGGATGAAATCTGATTTGAAATATACTAAGCATAACTTTAATTAAAAGTTAACTTTTAATTTATAAATAAATAGGGAGTTTTGAGGTAAAATGAATAATACAGAACAGTTACTAAATTTTATAAATAAGAGCAAGACTGCATTTCAAAGTGCACAAGAAATAAAGAAAATGTTAGACAAAAATGGATTTACAGAAATAAAGGAAAGTGAAAGCTGGAATTTAAATAAAGGTGATAAATGTTATATAGTGAAGAATGAATCCGCTGTAATCGCTTTTGAAATTGGTGAAGGTGATCTTGAAAAAGATGGCTTCAGGCTTATAGGAGCACATACTGATTCTCCAGGATTCAGAATAAAGCCAAGTGCTGAAATGAATGTTGAAAACAGTTATGTGAAATTAAATACTGAAGTTTATGGAGGACCTATATTAAGTACATGGTTTGACAGACCATTATCTATTGCAGGAAGAGTTACATTAAAGAGTGATGATGTATTTAAACCTGAAATAAGAATAGTAGATGTCAATAAGCCAGTTCTTATAATTCCTAATCTGGCAATACACATGAACAGAAGTGTAAATGAAGGATATGAGTTCAATAGACAGAAAGATACACTTCCACTACTTACCTTAAAGGATGAAGAAGCAGAAAAATCTTTTGAAAAAGCTGCAAAGTCAAATTTAGAGAAAGATGGATATCTTTTAAGCCTTTTAGCTTTGACTCTAAATGTAGATATATCACAGATACTTGATTTTGACTTATTCTTATATGAATATGCTGATGGATGTTTAGCTGGTTTGAATGAGGAATTTATTTCCTGTGGAAGACTTGATGACCTGTGGATGGTATTTGCAGGATTAAAAGCACTTACTGAAAGCAGAAAAATAAAAGGAACAAAGGTATTGGTGGCATTAGATAATGAGGAAATTGGAAGTCTTACTTCTCAAGGAGCTAACTCTTCAATATTAGAAAACATATTGGAAAGAGTAGCTTTAGGATTAAATAAGGATAGGGAAGAATTCAGAAGGGCTGTATCAAATTCAGTTATGATTTCAGCAGATCTTGCTCATGCAGTACATCCAAATTATACAGAAAAATGTGATCCAACTAATAGACCAATATTAGGCGGAGGTCCTGTATTAAAAATCGCAGCTAGTGGAAGTTATTCAACAGACAGCTATGCAGCAGGAATATTTAAGGGAATATGTGAAGAGGCAGAAGTTCCATGTCAGGTATTTGTTAATCGCTCTGATATGAGAGGTGGAACAACAATAGGGCCTATAAGTGCTGGAAAACTGAATATTCCAGTCATAGATATGGGAGCACCAATTTTAAGTATGCATTCAGTGAGAGAATTGGCATCAGTTAAAGACAATGAGTATACAATAAAAGCATTTACAAGATTTTTTGAATAAAATAGATTAGACAGAATAGATTATGAAAACATGAACTGGACGTTATATTGCATGATTAAATGAAGAACGTATAGTCACATTTAATCATACAAATAACATCTAGCTTCATGTTTTTTGTTTTTTAAGACATACAACAATTGATAATGAAGGCTGAAATCTTATAAAGTAAAGATTTCAGATATAATTGTCAATCGTCCATTGGCAAAGATGCATATTGATTAAAAATTAGTTAAAAATATGAATGACATAGAATTAATAGTTAAAGTTTTATATTGTTTCTAAAATTCATTTTAAGGTTTAAGGTGGTGAAAAAATGAATGTTAAAGGATTTAAAAATAATTTTTTGATTAGAGTGACAATCCTTACATCATTAATTTATATTATTTGGAGGAGCTTTTTTACAATTCCATTTGGATATGGATTATTATCGGTTACAGCTGGGATAATTCTTCTTGTTGTGGAAGTTTTGGGATTGTTTGAAGGTTTTATTCATTTTAGAGATACATCAGATATGCGTTATCCTAAAAAACCTGACATAAAGGATGAAAGTCTTTTTCCACATGTTGATGTGTTTATAGCTACATATAATGAACCAGTGGAATTATTATATAAAACAGTAAATGGATGTTTAAATATGGATTATCCGGATAAAAGCAAAGTACATATTTATGTGTGTGATGATTCAAACAGACAGGAAATGAAAGATATGGCTAGCAGGCTCAATGTAAATTACATTACAAGAACTGAAAATACTCATGCAAAGGCCGGAAATTTAAATAATGCGCTTGCACACAGTAATTCACCTCTTATAGCTACTTTTGATGCTGATATGATTCCAATGCATGATTTTTTAATGACCTGTGTTCCTTATTTTATTGGTGAGGTGAAATTCAAGGGAAATAAAAGTGAAAAACACAATGTTGGATTCATTCAGCTTCCTCAGAGTTTTTATAATCCTGATTTGTTTCAATATAACTTGTTTTCAGAAGAAAGAATACCTAATGAACAGGATTATTTTTATAGAGAAATTCAGGTGGCAAGAAATAAAAGCAATTCTGTAATTTATGGAGGATCAAATACTGTTATTTCAAGAGATGCGCTCAATGCAGTTGGTGGTTTTTATACAGGGGTTATTACAGAAGACTTTGCTACTGGAATATTGATTCAGAGTAAGGGATATAAATGTTATGCCATTGATGAAGTGCATGCTTCTGGATTGTCACCAAATGATTTAAAAAGCCTTATAAAGCAGCGGGAAAGATGGGGAAGAGGATGTATACAAACAAGCAGAAAACTCAATATATTTTTTAGAAAAGGATTAGACTTTAATCAGAAATTAAGTTATCTGTCTTCAATATTATACTGGTATTCAGGGTTCAAAAGGCTTGTTTACATTGTATCTCCAATACTTTATTCAGTTTTTGGAATAATAGTAGTAAAATGTACAGCAGAACAAATTTTAATATTCTGGGTGCCTATGTATTTGTTTCAAAATATATTGATAAGACGTTTATCCAATAATATAAGAACAGTAAAGTGGAGCAATATATATGAAACTATTTTATTTCCATCTCTGCTTCCAGTTATTTTTTTAGAATCTATTGGAATATCTCAAAAGAAGTTTTCAGTTACAAGAAAAGATAAAGCAGAAGATGATGAAGCATATAGAATAAAAAAGACAATTCCACATGCGATATTTGCTATATTTTCTCTCATTGGAATATTTAATTCTATAAAAATGTTTATTGATTATTATTCATTGGTCCATGTAGTAATATTTTTCTGGCTTATAGTAAATTTCTATAATATTGTTATGTCTATATTTTTCATGCTTGGAAGAAAGGTAAATAGAGATAATGAGAGACATTACATAGAAACTGATTGTGAAATTTCATTTAAGATAAAAGAAGATTACAAAAAAGTAAAATGCAGAACATATGATATATCTGAAGGAGGAATAAGCATAATGCTTGATTTCCCAATATATATTCCATATGATGATGAACTTAATCTGTCATTGAAAACTGACAGATATAAATGTGAATTTAAAGGGAAAATAGTTTATGTAGATAAAATTAAAGGTCAATGGAAATATGCATTTTGGATTAAGAAAATAAATAATATAAATTACAGAGAACTGTTAAATATTATTTATGACAGGGAACCAACACTTCCAAAGAAAGTTGAAAAGGGAAATGGTGTTTTTAATGACATAAGATTAAATATTGTAAAGAGAAGATATAAAGGATTTGCATTAAATCGAAAGCTTCCTCGTATAAAAATTGAAAAAGAAATTGATACAGTAGAAGAAGGAAAGGTGTTTCTAGTTAATTTTAATTATGAATATGCTCTTATAAGATTGAAGAATAGAAATAGATGGAATAAAAAAACTGAAAAGAATAATGATGCAGCAAAGGAAAGGCTTACACTAATAATAAATGAAAAAATAAAATTGAAATGTCGTTTAGGGAAAGATCAGAATTACAGAAATTCAAAAGAAGAAAGATTATATGTTATTGAAAATTATGAAGAACTCATAAATAATAGTGAATTCAATAATATTCTCAGCTATCTTATGTAGATGAAGTTTTTAATAAAAATATTGTTTATTTATTAAAAGTAAGAATTATTTTTGATTTTTTGGTAAAAATAACTTCAGTATAATTGCAGCTTATATATATGTTCCAATAATAAAACTGAATGGCAATTGTCCATTGTTAATATTTAATTTGCTCTTGTGTAAATTAAAACAAAAAATTGTCAATTGTACATTGTACATTGGAATATATATTATTTGCAAGAAGTATATTGGCAATTGAAAGGGGTTGTTTTTACTTGAATAAAAAAGACTGCTATGAACTTAGAAAAGGAGTTTTAAGGGAATTAGCTGACGGATTCACATGTATTCACAATAGCTTCAAGTATTTTAAAAGATTAAATAAACACAAAGTAAAAATTACAGGAGCAGCAGAATGGCTTCTTGATAATATTTATCTTATTGAAAAAGAATTTAAGGCTGTGAAGAAAAGCATGCCCTTAGAATATTTTGAAAGCCTTCCATCTGGCAGAGAATATTTAAAATATATAGAAATTGATTCTAATTCAGATGAACATCTTTTATGTCTGCCAAGAATTTTTATACTTGCTAAAAGGTGTATACAGGAAAAAAGAAAAATAAATCTAGAAAATATGACTGATTTCATATTGTTTTATGAAAATTCAAGTAAAAATGAAGATTATTCAGATTATAATTTTACAATGGGAGAATTATGGGCATTTCCTCTCATGCTTAAAACTGCCATAATACTTGAATTGTCACAATATACCAATGAACTTGTAAAGATTCAAGAATATATTTTGAATAAAAGTGAATGTGATGAAGAAAAGAGAGAAAGAAGAATAAAGACTGATTTAAAAGAGGAAACTCTCCAAAGAAATATAGGTGATTATATAACTAATATTAGGATTATAGAAGGACTAAATTGGAAGAAATTTTTTGAAAGTACATCAATTGTTGAAAGAATATTAGAATGTGATCCAGCAGAAACATATAAAGCTATGGATTTTGAATCAAAAGATTATTACAGGCATAAACTTGAAGAAATATCTAAAGTGGTGAATGTAAGTGAAACAAAAGCTGCATTAAACGTTCTTGAATTAGCTAAGAAAAGTAAAGAGGATAATGAAGAAGAATATAAATGTCATGTGGGATATTACATAATTGATCATGGAACTAAACTTTTGAGTGGATATTATCATGATGTTACTGAAGTTATTTCTCAAGGAATGTACATAGCTCTTAATGTGGGTCTTACTTTCCTTTTATCATTTTTGTTTCTCTTGATTAGTACATTTTTTGGTTTGAAATACAAAATGGTTCACTTTATATTTCTATTTTTGATGATAATGATTCCTATAAGTGAGATAGTTAAAGGAATTATAAATTATGTAACAGCAAAAACTGTCAAAGTGAGAATGGTGCCAAAACTTGATTTGAGTAAAGGAATTTCAGAAAAGTATAAAACAATTGTTGCAGTTCCTGCAATTGTAAATAATAAAGAAAAGATTAAAGAACTTATGGAAAAGCTGGAAGTATACTATTGTGGTAATACTGATAAAAATATATATTTTGCATTATTAAGTGATTTTACAGACTGTAGAAAAGAAACTGATGATAATGATGAGGAAATAATAAATTGTGGGTTAAAATGTGCAGAAAAACTAAATAAAAAGTATGGAAAGAAATTTTTCTTTTTAAGCAGAAAACGTGTTTATAATGAACAGATGAATGTCTATATGGGAAGAGAGCGAAAAAGAGGTAAAATTTTAGAATTTATGGCTCTTTTAAAGGGATATTCCGATAATACTTTTGATGTTGTGAGCTCATCAATTGAAGAGTTAAAAAACGCAAAATACATTATAACCTTAGATGAAGATACATTTATGCCAAGAGAAACTGCTTATAAACTTGTTGGAGCAATGAGTCATGTATTGAATATTCCATATGTAAATGGTAAAGGCAGAGTTATAAGAGGATATAACATTATGCAGCCCAAAGTAAGTATAAGTCTTGAAAGCAAAAATGCTTCTTTGTTTTCTAAAATATTTGGTGGAGACAGTGGAGTTGATGGATATTCTACTGCTTATTCTGATGCTTATGAAGATCTTTTTGGGGAAGGTTCATTTGTAGGAAAGGGAATAATTAATATTGATCAGTTTTATGAAATTACAAACAATCATATAAGAAGAGACAGGGTTTTAAGCCATGACCTTCTTGAAGGTGCATTAACAAGATGTGCTTTAGTTACAGATGTAGAATTTGTTGATGAATATCCATCTTCATATGAATCAAGCTGCAAGAGATTGTATAGATGGGTTAGAGGTGACTGGCAGCTTATTGAATGGCTGTTTTCTAAGAAAATAAGTTCTCTAAATAAATGGAAAATATTTGATAATTTGAGAAGAAGCTTGCTTGCACCTAATTTGTTATTTCTTTTGATAATATCTCTTATAGAAAATTCAATTAAAAGACAGTTAGCAGTTTTGAGTTTTCTTGTATTAATAATGCCATTTGTGTTTACGATTACAGACTTGGTAGTTACGCCTAAAAATAAACTTAGGGGAACATTTAAAACCTTAGAACAAATATTATTAATAATAAGTTTTATACCATATGAATCATATCTCATGATAAAAGCTATATCTGTTACATTATATAGAATCATATTTACAAAGAAAAATCTTCTTGAGTGGCAGAGCGCAAAACTATCAGAGAGTATGACTAAGAATGATTTAAAGTCATATATAAAAAGAATGTGGTGGGGACCTTTTGTGGGAATTATCACATTATGTATTTCATGGAATAATTCTATTCCAATAACAATAGTCTCATTAATACCAGTTGCTTTATGGATATGTAGTCCATATATAGCATTTTACATAAGCAGAGAGAAAAAAGAGGAAGAAAATAAGAGGCTGGATAAAGATGAAAGAGATTATTTAAGTAAACTTTCAAGAAGAATATATTCTTATTATGAGGATTTTATAAATGAAGAAAATAATTATCTTCCACCAGACAATTATCAGGAAAAGCCTTTTAAGGGGGTGGCTCATAGAACATCGCCAACTAATATAGGAATGGGATTCATGGCTTATGTTACAGCATATGATCTTGGATATATAACAATTACAGAATTCATAGATAAAACTAAGAATATGATGGATGTTCTTAAAGAGCTGAAAAAATTTCATGGACATTATTTGAATTGGTATGATACACAGACTAAGACAGCTTTAAATCCACAATATATTTCAACTGTTGATAATGGAAATTTAATTGCATGTTTATGGATTTTAAAAGAAACAATGAAGGAAGTTAAAAAAGCACCTCTAATAAGAAAAGAAGAAATAACTTCATTAAACGATATATGCAGAATAATAAAAGAAAGAAATACTGAAATAGAAATAGAAATAGAAATTCCTAAAAATATAACAGGCAGAGAATATTTAAATGTTCTTGAAAAAATATTTATAGATATTAATTCAATAGATGGAAGTTTTGATTCAGAGACAGAATACTGGCTGAATAAACTATTCTGTGAAGTAAGCAGAAAGATTGAAATTTATTATGAAGTTTTTGATAATTTAGAGATAGTATCTTCTTCACAAACTTTTAATTTTGAGGATGTGCCTGATATTAATGAATTATTATGTGCAATTAGAAAAAATGAAAAAGCTGTTGAAAACAAATATAAATCAGTTTTAAAAACTGTTAATAATAGATTTGAGAAATATTTAAGAAATATAGATGAAATAATAGATGATATAGATAATATAAGCAGAAATATGGATTTTGGATTTTTATATGATGAAGAAAAAGGATTGTTTTCTATAGGATACAATGTAGAAGAAAATTCACTTGGAAACTCGTACTATGATCTTCTCGCATCTGAATGCAGAATAGCATCCTTTGTTGCAATATGTAAAAATGATATTCCGCAGAGCCATTGGTTTAAACTTGGCAGATCTATGACAAATGCATTTCATACTCATTCTCTTGTGTCATGGAGTGGAACTATGTTTGAATATTTTATGCCGTCTTTAATTATGAAAAATTATTCTGGAACACTGCTTGATGAAACATATAAAAGTGTACTAAGAGCACAGACTACTTTTGCTAAACAGAAAAAAGTTCCATGGGGAATATCAGAATGTGCATTTTATGAATTTGATAATGATAAAAATTACCAGTATAAAGCGTTTGGAGTTCCAGGTTTAGGATTAAAAAGAGGTTTAGAGGATGAGGTTGTAGTATCGCCATATTCTACAATAATGGTTATTCCATTTTGTGTAAAAGAAGGAATAAAAAATCTAAAAGAACTTCAACGGGGTGGAGCTTTAGGAAGGTATGGTTTTATTGAAGCTATTGATTATACAAAAGCTCGTGAGGATAAATTTGTCACAGATTATAGTGTGGATAATCAAGAAGAAAATGTGGATAACTCTGTGGTTAATGTGGATAAGTGTGAATATATGGTGGATAAGTATGTTGTTAATAATGCTGATAATATCGAAAAATGTATTGTGGATAATGTGAATAATGTAGATAACTTTAAGGAAAAAAGAAGAAAGCTAGATATATCAATGGATTTGGAAGATAACAAAAAACATATTAATCCACAAAAAGATAATAAATATGAAGAAAAGTTTTCACGTATAAGTTATCCACAGGATTGTGAAGAAATTTATAATGATGGTATAAAACCTAATAAAATATATACATACATGGTACATCATTTAGGAATGTCAATTATGGCTTTAAATAATGTTTTAAAGGAAAATATAATGATAAATAGATTCCATAAAATTCCTGAAGTAAAAGCTTCCCAGCTTCTTCTTAAAGAAAAAATTCCATCAGAAATTACTTTTGAAAGAAATGAAGATTACTCTATAAAAAAGACATATATAAAAGGAGAAAAAATTGTTCCACGGGTATTCACATGGAATAAAAGTAAAAGTTTTAGTGAACAACAAGTTCTTCTTTTATCAAATGGTACTTATTCATCCATGATAAATATATGTGGAAGCGGATATTCAAAGATAAATGATATGTTTCTTTATAGATGGAAAGGAAATAGTGTAAGTGATGATACAGGAATGTTTTTCTATATAAAAAATCTGAATTCTAATGAATATTGGAGTTCTACATTTGAACCATGCAGGAATTATGGTGAAAATTATGAAGCTAGATTAAGTCTTGATAAAGCTGAATTCTTGAGACAGGATGGAAATATTGAAACTAAAACAGAGCTTATCATTTCTAATGATGAAAATTTTGAAGTTAGGAAAATATCAATTAAAAATATAGGAGATAAAGGAAGAAGTATAGAAATTACAAGTTACTGCGAAATCACTTTAACAACATTAAGTGCTGACTCTGTTCATCCTGCTTTTTCAAATTTATTTATACAGACTGAATATGATAAGGAGGAGAATATATTATTTGGAAGCAGAAGAGGGCGTGTGAAAAATTCTGAGGTTCCTTATATTTTTCAAAAAGTTGTAACAGATGGTCAGTGTGAAGGTGAAATAACATATGAAACATCAAGAATAAATTTTATAGGGCGTAATCGTAATTTAAAAAATCCAGAAGCTATGGATAATGATAAAACTCTTGATAATACTGTGGGAACAGTTCTTGACCCTATTTTAAGCATGAGAGTAAGAATACGTGTTAAAGAAGGAGAAAAAAGAGAAATATATTTTATTACAGGATCAAGTGATTCAAAGGATTCAGCAATAGAAATACTGCATAAATATGATGAAGCTTATAAAGTAGAAAAAATATTTAAGAATTATGAAATTGGTGTTCAGCTTGAACTTAAAAGTTTGGGCATTAAGGCTTTTCAGGCAGATATGTTTCAAAATCTAAGCAGATATATTTTCTATATTCAAGGTGGAAGAGAAAATAGAGCAGATTATATAAAAAATATAAAAAAACATCAGAAAGATTTGTGGCCTTATGGTATTTCTGGTGATCTGCCAATAGTTCTTTTTACAATTGAAAATGAAGATGAAATAAATCTTGTATCTCTTATGATAAAATTCTATCTATATTTAAAAAGCAAGGGAGTAAAAACAGACTTTGTTATATATAATGAAGAAGAATTTTCATATGATGAACCACTTCAAAAAAATATATTACAGATCATAAGAGCTGATAATGCAGAAGAAAATATAAATAAACCTGGTGGAATTTTTGTTTATAATAAATCCTCAATGAATGAAGAAATGAAGGAATTCTTGATTGGAATAAGCAGAATATGTATTAATTCTAAAGATGGAAAACTTTCAGAGCAGATAGATAAATATGAAAAGCAAAGTATTGAACAAATTAATTATGAGCAGAGCGTTATTGGAAAATATTGTATTTGTGAAGATAGTAATAGTAATAGTAATAGTAATAGTAATAGTAATAGTAATAGTAATAGTAATAGTAATAGTAATAGTAATAGTAATAGTAGCTGTAAGTCTCTTCATAGTGATTTGTTATTTAAAGAAGCAGAAATATTGGATGAAAATCATTTAAAGCAGAATACTTCAAATAGTGATGCAGAAGTTCACGATAAAGATGATATATCTCCTATAGATAAATCTATAAAAGCAAAAGCTGTTGGATGTAATATTCAATATGATGATATTTTGAATACTAAAGATTCTGGTGAAACAAAAATAAATTATAGTGAATATGATCATGACATAGAATATCTTCAAAAAGAGGATATTGCTGATGGAATAAATAAAGCTGAAAATACTGAAAGTAAAAAATTAAAGTCAGGGGATAATTTAAATTCAAAGGAAAACTCGAACCCAACACAGTCCTCAAATTATGTGGATTCAAGAAAAAGCTCAGATATTAAAGAAGAACTTGATTTCTTTAATGGATATGGTGGATTTGATAAAAATGATAATTCTTATGTAATAAAACTTTCTGATTATAAAACAACTCCTGCTCCATGGATTAATGTAATATCAAATTCAGATTTTGGATTTCATATATCAGAAAGTGGTTCAGCTTATACATGGTGCAAGAATTCAAGAGAAAATAAGATTACACCATGGAGTAATGATTATATAACTGATCCTTTAGGTGAAGCGCTTTATATAAAAGATAACAAAGATGGACGATATTTTTCAATAACACCTGAGCCTGTTAGAGATAAAAACGAATATGTTATAAAACATAGTTTTGGATATTCAGAATTTACTCATACTGCATGTAATATAAAAGGTACAATGACTGCTTTTGTACCTAGAAATGAACAGGTTAAACTTCAAATAGTAAAATTAGAAAATCTTCTAAATGAAGAGAGAGAAATTTCTGTTTTTTATTATGCAAGATTAGTTTTAGGTGTTTATGGATATGAGAATGAAAGATATATAACTACATATATAAATAAAACAGATAATGAAAATGAAACCAATAATAAATTCAATATAAATGATGAATATAATATAAATCATAAATATCATACGAATATTAGAATTAATATAAACGATGATAAAGCTATTGTTGGTGTAGAAAAGGATAATGTTAATAATGATAAATATAGTACTAGTATAGAAAAAGATAATGTTGATAATGATAAAGAGAGTACTAATATGGAGAAATTTAATACTAACAATGATGAATTTCAGATAGCATCAAAAAAAATAAATGATAAAAACAAGGCAGAAGGTAAGAATAATGTAGTTTACAATGATGATGTGGTGATACAACAAAATAATATAAAGTATATAGGAGGTGTGAATCCATATAGTGAATATTTTGGTGATATGCATGCTTATCTCACAATGACAGGAGAAGGTGATTCTCAAGATATTTCATTTTGTGGAGACTCAAAAGAATTCATAGGTTTTGGAAATGATTTGAGTGAACCAAAAGCATTGAAAGACTGCAGATTAAGCAATAAAACTGGAAGTGTATATGATCCATGTTTAAGTGCGTGTATTAAAATTACATTGAAGCCTAAGGAAACAAAAGAAATATTAGTAGTTTTAGGGCAGGATTCAAAAGAGAATGTTAGAAATTCTGTTAGTAAATATAAAAATATTAAAAGTGCACATGAAGAACTTGAAAATGTGAAAGAATACTGGAATGAGTTTCTTGGAAGAATACAAGTTTCAACTCCTGATAAGACAATGGATTATATGCTTAATGGATGGCTTCTTTATGAGACACTCAGCTGCAGATATCTGAGCAGAAGTGCTTTTTATCAGAGTGGAGGAGCTTATGGATTCAGAGATCAGCTTCAGGATTCAATGGCTCTTGGAGTGGCTGATTCAGAGATAACAAAAAAGCAGATTATAAGGAGTTCATCTCGTCAGTATGAAGAAGGTGATGTACAGCATTGGTGGCATCCTGTTGTGAACAGCGGCATACGAACAAGATTTAGTGATGATCTTTTATGGCTTCCATATGTTACTGCAGAATATATAAAGACAACAGGAGATTATGACATTCTTAATATAAAAACTCCATATCTTCATGATGAGCCATTAAGAGAGGGTGAAGATGAAAGATATACAATAGTAAATGCATCATCAAATGAAGGAACTATATATGAACATTGTCAGAAAGCAATTTCAAGAGCTCTTAAATTTGGAAAACACAATATACCTTTAATGGGAAGTGGAGACTGGAATGATGGAATGAGCACTGTTGGAAATAAGGGAAAAGGAGAAAGTGTATGGCTTGGATGGTTTCTTTATGATATTTTAAACAGTTTTGAAAAAATAGCACACAAGATTAATGATTGTGAGAGTTCTCTTTATTATAAAAGTCAAAAAGAATTTATAAGAAAAAATCTTGAAGAAAATGCTTGGGATGGAGGATGGTATAGAAGAGCATATTTTGATGATGGAACTCCTCTTGGAAGCCGTGAAAATCCAGAATGCCAGATTGATTCACTTTCTCAAAGCTGGGCTGTAATTTCTGGAGCAGGAAAATTGAATTATGAATTTAATGAAGACAAATGTGATGAAAATGAATATGATAAAGATGATGAAAATTATATTGGTAAAAAAGTAAATGAGAATGTCACTGAAAAGGAACAAAGTGATGATTTAGAATATGATAATAATAAAAAAAGTGAAGAAGATAATAGATATAAAGATAAATGCAGAGACAAGAATAGATGTAGGAAATCTGGATATACAGAAAGAGCTGTTGAAGCTATGCAGGCTGTGGAAAGGAATCTCATAAAGAAAGATAAGGGAATGATTCTTCTTTTGACACCACCTTTTGATAATTCAAATCTTGAACCTGGATATATAAAGGGATATGTACCTGGGGTACGTGAAAATGGAGGACAGTATACTCATGCAGCAGTATGGGTTATACTTGCAATGACAAAGCTTGGATATGGAAATAAAGCAGCAGAATATTATCACATGATAAATCCTATAAATCATTCAAAAACTGAACTTGAAAGCAGAATATATAAAACAGAACCTTATGTAATGAGTGCAGATGTTTATATAAAAGAGCCTCATGGAGGAAGAGGAGGCTGGAGCTGGTATACTGGAGCTTCAGGATGGATGTATAAAGTAGGAATAGAAAATATATTGGGATTGAGAAAAATTCAGGGAAAAGGATATGAAATCAATCCATGTGTTCCTGATGACTGGAATGAGTATATGATCAGGATAAAAAATAAGACTGAAAACTATGATATAAGAATTATTAGAGAAAAGAAAAATTATGACTTTTCTAACAATGATGGGATTACAAATGATGAAATGAGAAATACACACTTAATATCAAAAATATTGATAAATGGAAAATGTATAGAAGGTAATATTATACCTAAAGATAAAGGAGATTTGAGTGTGGAAGTTTATTTTTATTAAGCTTGAATTAAATAATTTTAGGGTGTTTAAAAAATATTAATTTAATACATAAAAATCTGTAAGAACTTAAAAATAAGACTGATTTATAGCCCATCAGTCTTATTTTTGGTTAAAAGGCATTAGTAATAAGTTTCCTTTGAACAATATTTTTTATAAACATACCTGAAATTGAATGATAATTATATTTCAGGACAAAATAATCATAAACTATTTAAGCAAAGTTTAATTGAAACATAAGTAAAGTTGGGTTATAATGGTACCTATGATATAAGGAGGATTTTTTTATGAGCATGAATAAAAAATTACTGATGATAGTTTCTATGACAATGACATTCAGCTTTTCAATATTAGGTACACATGCATATGCAGCTACTAATAAAGAAGTAAAAAGTGTTTCAAGTCAGGAACAGACAGTAACAAATCATAATATTAACAATTCTGATAATACTGAGGAGAATCCTTGGGGAGATAATACAAAAGAAAGCAATTTAGTTAAAAATACAGATAATAAAAATAATTCGGGATTAGTTAACAATGGACAAAGTATAAGCAATAGTGATACAGATGATGTTGATAAGGAATTAGCAGATAATGAGGAAGAAAAAGAAATAGTTCCTCATTGGGAATATGAAAAAGGATGTATATTATATGTTACAAAAGACGGAATAGCTGAAGAGACAGGATGGTTTCAAGAAAAAGATGTAAATCCAGATGCTGATAATGATAATAAGTATTATCTTGATGGGAAACATTCAGCTGTTACTGGATGGAAAGAAATTGAAGGAAACTGGTATTATTTCAATGAAAAAGGTGTAATGCAGACAGGATGGCAGCTTATAAATTACTGCTGGTATAACCTTGGAAAAGATGGAATAATGCAAAAGGGATGGTCAACAAAAGACGGATACAGATGTTATTTAAATGATAGTGGTGCAATGGTAATAGGCAAGAAATATATTGATGACAAACTATATTTCTTTGCTGCTGATGGAAGACTTGAAACTGGTTTTTATATGAATAATGGAAAAGATTATTATTCAGATTCAGATGGAGTTATGGTTACAAATCAATGGATAAAAACTAGAAACAGCAGATATTATGCAAAACCTGATGGAACAATTGCAAAAGGTAAAATAATAATAGATGGAGTTTTAGAGACTTTTGATAACTCTGGGAAAAATATAAAGAGTGAGAGTATTGATGATTTAAAAAATAATTATTTATATGTAAGATATCTTAATGTAGGGGATGCGGATTGTGCATTTGTAAAACTTCCAAGTGGTGAAACTGCATTAATAGATACAGGAGATGTTAAAACAAAGGAAGAACTTGTTTCATTCTTGAATGATCAGGACTTGAAAAAGAAAAATGGGAAAAAATATATTGATTATGTAATTCTTACTCATGGACATTCAGATCATATTGGAGGACTTACTGCAGTTCTTGATGAATTTGAAGTTGGAAAGATTTATATTCCATCTAATGCAGTAATGAAAGACTGGCATTCAAATTTAAAGGTAAGTGAAACTGTTACTCAGTCAGATATAGATATGTTAAAGTATGATTATGATGTGTATATGGACATGCTAGATGCTGTAAAAGAACATGATCAAAAACTTATAAATCCAGTTCCAGGACAATATATAGATTCACAGAACATATTACAATTTGTTCAATCAGGAAAGGATTTCGGTTCAATTGGTTCACAGGTTCATTTAGGAGGATTCTGGGGAATAAATGAAAATTCAGCTGTTGTGTATTTAAATTATGGAGATTTCCAAGGATTATTTACAGCAGATATGGAATGGAATTCGGAAAAAGATTTCTGGACAAGTAATCTTCTTAATGGACGAGAAGTTGATGTGTTAAAAGTTCCACATCATGGAAATAGTACATCTTCAACTGGAGATTTTCTTGCTTATGTTAAAGCACCTGTTGGAGTTATAAGCAGATCAGAACAGAGCATAGCAAAAAATGAAGCATATACTAATCTTTTAAATAATGGAACTATACTTTATGAAACAAGCCAAAGCAAAAATGGCGGAGTTGCTGTGTATTCTACTGAAGAAAACTGGAGTATGGCAGATTATACTAAAGAATAAGGGAATGTACAATGTACAATTGACAATGGACAATTAAGGTGGAAATCTTTCTAAGATTTTTTTGAAATTATATGGTTTTGTTTTTAGGACATATATATTGAAATTGATGATTTGGAAGGATATTTCATGAAGAGTAGAAAATGTACAATTTTAAACATATTTGGGATGCATAATATTAATCAATTGACTATGGATGAGTTACAATTGAAAATGATATGTGTAATTAATCAGTGATAATGATTAATTTAAAGAAAAATACAAATAGTTGCAGTAAATAGTGAAAATAATAATAGAGGTTGTGGTGAATTATCATCACAACCTTTTTTGCGGGAATAAATTATAAGATCCCGAGTATTATGGGGTACACTATTATTCTATCCATTTAAGAAAATAATATTCATAAGTTTATTCAGAATCCAATAAATTTTCAGTATAATCAAATTCCTGCCATGCAATATTATTTACTACAATAGGATCATTTGCAGGATTAGGGATTTTTTTTGTTTTATATGATGTTGAAGAAGTCTGGCATTCAGAATTACTTGGATGATAATTAGTACGCATTTTTGGAGGATAACATTTTGATTTATTTTTCATATTAAACACTCCTTTATACTAAGGTTATATTTATTATGCCCATAAGTTGAATTGACATACAAAAAGATATTTCTAATGTACAATTTACAATGGACGATGAACAATTGAGGATGAAATTTTTGCAAGATTTCTTTGATGTTTTTGTATGATTTTATTATTAGGACATATATTGCAATTAATAATACACAGTAAGTGACAGGATAAAGATATTCTTTCAAGATCTACATTTGCATTGATTAACAATACACATTTGATAAATGAAAATCAATAATGAAATTCTTGAAATATTCCTTTGATATTTTTACACATATCAGATAAATTAGTATTTTTTATATTAGCAGAAATATAAAATTACAAATTAATATATAGGATGTTATAAGTAAATATAGATATTATATATTGATTTTAATTATATAGAATTATAATTATGAAATATCCATAGATTTTAATTTTATAACATACAATAGAGTTTAAGAATAATAGTATTTTGGATATAATAAAGACATAGAGACTTTTTTGCTCAAATATTTGGAAAAGTAGAGTGATGAATTGAATGACAAAAATCTTACAAAAGCTGAACTTAGAAGATGATTTCCTATTTGCTAAAGTAATGAGTGATAAGGAAATCTGTAAAGAATTTTTAGAGAAACTACTAAACATAGAAATAGAAAAAATAGAAATGCCCACAAATCAAAAAGTAATAGATATACTTCTTGACTGTAAGGGAATAAGACTTGATATTTATGTTAAAGATGAAAATAATACAATGTATAATATAGAAATGCAGAGATTAGATAATAAAAATTTTGGGAAAAGAATGAGATATTATCAAGGTAATATAGATATAGACTGTATCGAAAAAGGTCAAGATTATAAAGAACTTACAAAGTCTTATATTATATTTATATGTACCTTTGATTATTTTAAATGTGGACGTTATAAATATACATTTGAAAATGTGTGTCTTGAAAATACGGATATAAAATTGAAAGATGACACTCAAAAAATAATATTAAATACAAAGGGATATATTGATGATAATATAGATGAAGAGTTGTTAGAGTTTTTAAGATATGTAGAAGACTCAAGTGAAAAAACAGTTAAAAATGCTAAAGGAACATTGGTTAAGCATATACATAAGAGAGTTATTGAAGTTAAAAAAGATAAAAATGTGGAGGTGGAATTTATGACATTGTTGGAAAGAGATAGAGAAAAAATAGAAGAGGGACGCCAGGAAGGAAAGCAAGAAGGAATAAAATTAACGAAGAAAATTTTTAAATTATACAAATCTGATTATACAATAAAGGAAATTGCAGAGAAGTGTGAAATATCAGAGGATATGGTAAAAGAAATATTGGAATAAGAAATATATTTAATAATATCTGAATTTTGAAAGATTGGAG
>NZ_CAKVKB010000040.1 GCF_934754915.1 uncultured Clostridium sp. | reverse complement strand
GTTATTAAAGGTTGAAAGAAAGGAGAAGTATGTTGTAAATGACCAGTTAGATGGGTCAATTACAATATACCAGGATAAAGAGTTTATGATGAATATACCATTTTCACCACCAGATATTTCAGAAGAAGAAGTTAAAGAGGTTACTGAAGCCTTAAAATCTGGTTGGATTACAACTGGGCCAAAGACAAAGCAATTGGAAAAAGAAGTAGCTGATCTTTGTGGAGTAAATCGAGCAGTATGCTTAAATTCTCAAACAGCGTGTGCTGAAATGACATTGAGATTATTGGGGGTAGGGCCTGGTGATGAAGTTATTACCAGTGCGTATACATACACGGCAAGTGCTTCTGTAGTATGTCATGTTGGAGCTAAATTAGTTCTAATTGATACACAAGAAAACTCATTAGAAATGGATTATGAAAAATTAGAACATGCGATTACTGAAAAGACAAAGGTAATCATTCCTGTGGATCTTGGGGGAGTTCCATGTGACTACGATAGAATTTTCTCTATTGTAGAAAAGGAAAAGGATTTATTTAATCCTACAAATGATATTCAAAAAGCGATTGGTAGAGTAATTGTTATGGCAGATGCTGCACATGCGTTTGGTGCAACTTGGCATAATAAACCAGTAGGTAGTATTGCGGATTTCTCTAACTTTAGTTTTCATGCAGTTAAAAACTTTACGACAGCTGAAGGTGGAGCTGTAACATGGAAAGATATTGAGGGTATTGATAATGAAGTGATTTATAAAAAATATCAATTATTATCATTACATGGACAATCTAAAGATGCTTTAGCTAAGACACAATTAGGAGCTTGGGAATATGATATTGTAGGTCCTTGGTACAAATGTAACATGACAGATGTTGTTGCAGGTATTGGCTTAGGACAAATGAGAAGATATAAGGGAATGTTAGAAAGAAGAAAAGAGATCATTCAAAAGTATGATGCAGCATTCAAACCATTGGGTGTTGAAGTGTTAAATCATTATACGGATGAACATCAATCTTCTGGACACTTGTATATTACAAGAATTCCTAATATTACATTGGAACAGCGTAATGAAATTATTATTAAAATAGCAGAGCATGGTGTTGCAACAAATGTTCATTACAAACCACTTCCAATGATGACTGCTTATAAAAACTTAGGATTTGATATCAAGGATTATCCAAATGCATATAAGCAGTTTGAAAATGAGATTACTCTTCCTTTATATACAAAATTGACAGATGAAGAAGTGGATTATATTATTGAAAATTATTGTAATGTGATTAATAAGGTGAAAAATTAATGCTTAAGAATTGGAATGAATTGCCTGAGTATATGCGAACGGATGAAGTTCGTCCTTATTATGATTTATTACTAAGAAAAAAATTAAGTTTATTTTTTAAGAGAGTATTTGATATTTTGGTTTCTTTAATCATGATTATTCTTTGTTCTCCAATTTTATTGATTATTTCAATATTAATTGTGAAAGATTCCAAGGGTGGCGTTTTCTATAGACAAGAAAGAGTGACTCAGTATGGTAGAGTATTTAGAATCTTTAAGTTTAGGACAATGGTACAAAATGCGGATCAGATTGGAACACAGGTAACCGTATCAAATGATTCAAGAATTACAAAGATTGGAAGTAAACTTAGAGATTGTAGATTAGATGAACTACCACAATTGTTCAATATCTTTTTAGGAGATATGACATTTGTGGGAACACGACCAGAAAGTGTTCATTATGTAAAAAGTTATACGAATGAAATGTATGCAACCTTATTACTACCTGCAGGAGTTACATCAGAAGCTAGTATTCAATACAAAGATGAAGCTGATTTACTAGATCAAGCAGATGATGTAGATCGTGTATATATTAATGAGGTATTGCCAGAAAAAATGAAGTATAACTTGAATAGTATAAAAGAATTTAGTTTCTTTAAAGAAATCGCCACTATGTTTAGAACCGTGTTTGCGGTGTTAAGGTAGGTAAGTAGATGAGAGATAAAAAATTGATTGCATTATTGACCAATAATGACGATGATATTTATTGTTTTAGAAAGGAATTGATAGAAGGACTTCTTGATGAAGGGTATGAAATGCTCATATCATGTCCAAATGGACCTAAATTTGACTTAATGAAAGATATACCCTTTAGATATGATGACCCTGTAATTGATAGACGTGGCACGAATATTATAGCTGATGCAAAATTATTTCTACATTACAGAAAGTTATTTAAGAAAGAAAGACCGGATATTGTCCTCACATATACAGCAAAACCTAATGTTTACGCATCTGTGGCTGCAAGGACTTTGCATATTCCATATATAAATAATGTGACAGGTATCGGCTCGGTGATTAATATGACTGGTATAAAGAAAGCATTTATTTTATGGTTGTTTAAGTTTGCGTACAAGGGAGCTGCATGTGTAATGTTCCAAAATTCCACAAACATGAAACTTGCAATTGATTCAGGAATGGTAAAGGGAGATTACAAGCTTATTCCTGGTTCAGGAGTAGATCTTAAAAGGTATCCGTTGCAAGCATATCCTAGTGGTGGAAATGGTAAAGTGGGGGATACAGTAGTATTTAATTATATTGGCCGTATTCTTCATGATAAAGGCGTGGATGATTACATTGAGGCAGCCAAAATGATAAAAAAAGATTATCCAAACACAGAGTTTAATATGATTGGATTTATTGAACCGACAGAAAGCCATTACGAAAATGAATTAGCTGAGTTAGAAAAAATTGGAATTGTATATTATCGGGGATCGCAAAAAGATGTCAAACCATGGATTAGAAGGGCACATGCTATTATTCATCCATCTACCTATGGAGAGGGAATGAGTAATGTTTTGCTTGAAAACGCAAGCTCAGGTCGTTTTATTATTACTACAGATAATCCAGGATGCCAGGAAACTGTAATTGATGGGGAAAGTGGTTATGTTTATCATGGTGGAGATGTTAGTAAATTAGTTGAAACAATTAAAAAATTTTTAGATCTTAAAAATAATGACAGAGAAAATTGTGGAAAAAAGGGAAGAAAATATGTTGAAAATAATTTCTCTAGAGAAATTGTTGTTAATGCTTATAAAGAAGTGATAAAAAGAATATTAAGGTGATTTTTATGAATAAATATTTACGTGCTTCAATGTGTGGTATAATCTCTATCTGTAAATTTGGATTATTGAAAATTGAAAAAGGGAATAATTTTAGCTGTAAATTGATAAATTTAGTATCACCCTTAACAGAAGTGACTATTGATAAGAGTGGACATTTATGCATTGGTGCTAAATTTCGAATGAGGAGCGGAGCAAAAATTAGGGTAAGAAAAAACGCCAATTTATCAATTGGAGATAATTTTAGTATGAGTAATAATTGTGTTATTACAGCATGGGAAAAAATAAAAATAGGCGATAATGTACAATTTGGTCCAGGAGTGCTCGTATATGATCAAGATCATGATTTAAAAGTTCCAGGAGGTCTAGCCGCTGAGAAATATAAGACTAAACCTATTCACATTGGTAATGGTGTTTGGGTTGGTGCAAATACGATAATATTGCGTGGTACTGTCATTGGAGATAATACTGTCATTGGAGCAGGAAGTATTATAAAAGGTAATATTCCAGCAAATTCTCTAGTCGTACAAAAAAGAGAGACTAATATTATGAAACTATAGTCTTGATTTGGGAGGAAAAAATGGAATCAAACAAGAAGAGAATTGTATTTTTTGATGGAACTTTAATGCAAGGAGGAGCAGAAAGAGTCATTTCAATTTTATCTAAAAGTATGAGTAAGGAGAACTACGATGTTACAATCTTACTTTATTACAATGAAGAAATATTTTATGAGTTGGATCCAGATGTAAAAACTGTGTCAGTTGTAGAGAAGACAGGTACAAAAAATATTCTACTTAATATGAAATGGATTCGTTCATTCTTTAAAAAAAATGCTGATATTGTAATTTCTTTTCTAGCTCCATTTAATATGCTGGCCATTACTTGTAATTTGGGATTAAAAAGTCCAATTATAGTAGCAGATAGAAATGATCCAAGGAAGATTCCAGATAATTTTTTAATAAGAAAAGCACGTGACTTCTTATATTTATTAGCAAATGGAGTTGTGATACAGACAACACATAACAAAAATTATTTTTCAAATATAATTCAAAAAAAAAGTGTTGTAATATATAATCCTGTATCCTTAAATGAAAAAAAAGGGATTGCAATTCAAACTATTAAATTAAAAAGAATAGTATCTGTTGGACGTTTAATGAAACAAAAAAATCAATTATTACTTTTAAAAGCATTTAAAAAGGTTGCAAGTATAAGACCAGGATACAAGCTTACAATTTACGGAGAGGGACCAGAGCGCATGACGCTGGAGAAATATATACAAGAAAATAATATGACAGATATTGTGGATTTACCTGGAAGTGTTAAAAATGTTCATGACGTCATAGCAGATGCAGAGATATTTGTTATGTCATCAAATTTTGAGGGAATGCCTAATGCATTAATAGAAGCCATGTGCTTAGGTCTTGCTTGCATATCTACCAAAGTTTCGGGAGCAACTGACTTAATTCAAGATGGCGTGAATGGTGATTTAGTCGATATTGGTGATGAAGAGGGATTGGCTGAAAAAATCATTAGATTAATAGATGATGATAAGCGTAGAAAAGCTTATGCTATGAAGGCACTGCAATTAAATGAATTGTTAAGTACAGAAATAATAGTGAAACAATGGTTAGATTATATGAAAAAGTTTTAGAGTATGAGGTTAATAATGCATTTTAGTGAGTTGTTAGAAATAATTAATAATGATATCGATAGATGGGATAATATGAATATTGTTAAGGCGTATATATTAATACCGGAATTCAGATTAATTTGGAGGTATAGATGGCTGCAATTTTATCGCACACACAAATGGTTAAGAGTAATAAGTGCTGTTGAAAGAATTTTATACCATAAGTCTTGTGTAAGATGTGGTTGTGATATACCAAGCCATGTTGCCATTGGAAGTGGTTTTAAAATGTTGCACGGATTTGGAATTGTTATTAATTCGAAAACAGTTATTGGTGATAATTGTACAATTGTAGCGGGAACGGTAATAGGAGCAAATCATACGGGTCAACCTACAATTGGTAATAATGTAAATATTGGTGCAAATTGTACAATTATTGGTGGAATTTGTATTGGTAATAATGTAGAGATTGGTGCGGGCTCAGTCGTAACTCATAGTGTACCTGACAATGCTGTTATTTACGGAGAAGTATCACATATAAGAAAAATTAAAGAAGTATGAGGTGACAAAAATGCAAAAAGAGAAAGTTATGATAGTAGTATCAAATTTAAAAATTGCTGGTGCACAAAAAATGGTTGAACAATTAGCATTAGCAATGGATAAAAATCAATATGAATTAAATATCATTTGTCTTTCATCACCTTGTAATTCTATTATTGAAAAAAGATTATTAGATAATAATATATCTATTATTTTTTTAAATAAAAAACCTGGCTTTCAATATAAAATGTTTTCCAAAATTATGTTTTATGTGAAAAAACTAAAACCTTCTATAATTCATACGCATGTAACAAGTTGGATATATACGTTTCCAATAGCGATGAAAAAAAATATATGCATTCTTCATACAATTCACAGTAGACCAAATAGACAAGAAGACAATACATTAGTTAGAAAATTAATTACTTTTCTATATCATCATCATGTCATTGTACCAGTTGCTATATCAAATGAGATAAAGAAAGAAGCAACACAATTATATGATTTATCTGAGTCAGAAGTAGAAATGGTCGTTAATCCTGTTGATTATATGTCATTTTCAAGAGTTGAAAAGAAAAAGCATGAAGAAGTGGTATATGTGAATGTAGCTAGATTTGATAAAGTAAAAAATCAATTGTTCTTGATAAAAGCATTCGCTAAAGCTTATGAAAAAAAACCGCAAATTCGCTTAATACTAGCGGGTGAGGGTGAACTTATGGAAGAAGCTCAGCATTTATCTAAAGCATTAGGAATTGATAATGTTGTTCAATTTTTAGGAAATGTAGACAATGTACCAGAATTGTTTTCAATATGTGATGTCTTTGTATTACCGTCTCTTACTGAGGGGCTACCGGTAAGTTTGCTTGAAGCAGAAGCTGCTGGATTGCCAGTTATAGCATCAAGAATAGGTGGAATACCAGATATATTTAATGATAATGGTTATCTTATTGATGTTAATGATGAAAATGCATTAATTGAAAGTATTTTATCATTAACAAATGATGATATACGAGCAGAAAAAAGTAAGAACTCAAACGAGATTGCAAAACAATATTCTGCTGACAAAGTGGCACGAAAATATGAAGAATTGTATAAAAAGTATTGGAGAGGAAAATGAAAAAAATTTTATTTGTAATTAGTAGTATGTCTGCCAATGGGGCTGAACGTGTTATGAGTCTTTTAGTAAATCGCGCAGTTAAAGATAGAAATGAAGTATTTTTGGCATTAGTGTCATCTCCAAAAGTTGAATATGAAATAGATAAAAAAGTTCATATTGAGTATGTTGGGGCGGCAAATAGTAGTTCTATATATGCAGTTTTCAAGAGAATATCAAATTTAAGAAAAGTAATTAAAACATTTAAGCCAGATGTCATCGTTTCATTTTTAACGACTTGTAATATATATTGTTGTGTTGCAGGATTGGGACTAAGAGCACCTATTATTATTAGTGAACGTAACGATCCAATTAGAGATTGTCCTAGCAAAATTAGAAGAATTGTAAGAAATATTACATATAAATTTGCGGATGGATATATTTTTCAAACAGATGAGGCAAGAGAATATTTTTCACAAAATATAAAAGCTAAATCAGTAGTAATACCGAATCCAGTTAAAAAGAATCTGCCTTTGTGGAATGGAAAAAGCAATTCTCATGTAATTATAGCAGCAGGTAGGCTATCAAAACAAAAAAATTATACAATGATGCTAAAGGCATTTTCTTTTTTTTGCAAAGAAGATGATTCTTATAGCCTACATATATATGGAGAAGGGCCAGACCGAGAACTATTGGAGATTTATGCAAAAAAATTAGGGATAGATCAGAAAGTAGTTTTTAAAGGATTAGATTTTAAAATTCATGAGAAGATGAGAGATGCTTCAATGTATGTACTATCTTCAGATTATGAAGGCATATCAAATTCTCTCTTAGAAGCCATGAGTATGGGTATGCCATGTATTTCTACAGATTGTCCATGTGGAGGTTCTAGACATTTAATAGAAAATGATGTTTCTGGGATACTTACCAAAGTTGGTAATGCAAAAGAATTTGCTGATGCAATGTTAAAAATTGCGTCGTCACGAGAATATGCGAGAAATTTAGGTGAAAATGCATTGCAGACAAGATATTCTCATTCAGAAAATGAAATATTGTCACAGTATTTTCAATATATTACAAGTAAGGTGAAAAAATGAGAAAAATATTATTCAGATTAGATGATGTATGTCCAAAGATGGATCATTCAAAATTTGATCGAGTTAAAGATTTATTTATGAAATATAATGTACATCCAATTATTGGGGTTGTTCCAGAATGCAAGGATAATATGCTAAATATTGATGATGAAGATCCTTTATTTTGGGAAAAAGTTGCAGAACTCCAAAAATTAGGATGGACTGTTGCTATGCATGGATGTTTTCACGAATATGTTACACATTCAAATGGTCTTATATCTAATGGAAAAAAAAGTGAATTTGCGGGACTATCATATGAAGAACAGATAAAAAAAATAAAATACGGAAAAAATGTACTTGAAAAGAATGGAATTAAAGTGGATGTGTTTATGGCTCCATCTCATTCATATGATAAAAATACAATAAATGCATTAAAAACATGTGGCTTCAGATATGTTACAGATGGATTAACAAATCGTCCTTATGAATATATGGGCTTGACATTTGTCCCTTGCAAAGAATCAAAAATAATTAGAACAAATAGATTTTCAACAGTATGTTTACATACAAACACAGCAGCAAATGAAAGATTTTCTGAAATAGAAAAATTTTTAAAAGAGCAGAGAGAGGAAGCTTATATAGATTTTTATCAAGCTGCTCAATTGAAAAAGCAATCATATTGGTTATCTAGAATTAAAGAATTGCTGTTTTACGTGAAAAAATATTATATTATTAATGGAATATATATTTTATATAAAAAGATTAAGAAGGATTAAAATGATAGAACGAATTTTTAGAAAATTATATAATAAGGCAGTGCTTCGAACAGCGATAAAACAAGGCATGAAGGTGGGAAAAAATGTTCGATTCTTAGGAAATCATAATTTTGGAAGCGAGCCATTTTTGATAGAAATAGGTGATGATGTAACGGTTTCAGCTGATGTAACCTTTGTAAATCATGATGGAGGAACGGCAGTTTTTAAAAAGTTTTACGAGCCACAATATGAAAAAGTATTGAAGTTTGGGAAAATTGTAATTCATGATAATTGTTTTATTGGTGCAGGGACAATTATCATGCCAGGTGTAGAAATTGGACCAAATGCTGTTGTTGGTGCAGGAAGTATTGTTACTAAGAATGTTGCACCTGAAATGGTTGTCGCGGGTATCCCTATTAGAGAAATTTGCTCGTTAGAGGAATATGCTTTGAAAAGTAAAAATACATGTCTTCCTTATAATTATGAAAACTATAAAAAAAATAAGAAGGATGAACTTATACAAGTATTTTTAAACAGTGTAGATTATGAAAAATAAAATGTTTAGTAGATAGTATCTATACAATTTATGAGTAAATTGTATATTCTTGCGTCAAGAAATCATGATTCCGTCGCAGCGGAAACCAACATTCCGGACACGGAAATCACCTTCCATTGGCTTGATTACCATTAATAAGAAATAGAGGTAATGTCAAGCCTAGAGCCGCTTTGCGGGGTGTTATCCGGCATTACATTGGTGAGACTCCTTGTATTATATATACTTGCTGATTGGTTTCCTAATCACTGGACAGCAAGGATATCCAAAGCGAATATTCAGTAAATTGATAAAAATGTTTGAAGATTACATTTAAAATGATAGATTTGGAAGTGAGAAAATGGTAAAAATACGAAATAATTGTTTGTGGAATATTGCTGCAATGGCGTATGTTATTTGTAATATAACGTTTTGCGCAGGAAATCTTGTGATTTTGAATTCGTTATCAATGTATTTCTTTTTAGTAATTAGCTTTCTGCATATAATACGTAAACAATCTATACAATTATATTCTTTATATGGTATAGTACATCTTATACTATTTGGAATTTTGCTCACATTTAGTATGCTATATGCACCATATTCTGATTATAGTAAAAGTTTTGCAAAGGATACATTATATGATTATATTACAATGCTAGTTATTTTGTTTTGTTTTAGTCAATATATGAAAGGAGCAGAAGAAATAAGAAAATTTTGGCTAGCTACATTCATTGGGGGTGTTACATTATCAATTTATGTCTTTGAAATGTACGGCGCAGATTTTTGGCACATTTTGCGTGCAAATTCAGTTGCAAGTAACAATAACATAGCGAGAATAGGAACTGGGTTTGTTAATACAAATACAATAGGTATATACACATCAATAAGTATGTGTATAGGAATTTATTATGCATTGTATAGTGAAAACGTAAAACATAT
Source organism: uncultured Clostridium sp. (assembly GCF_934754915.1). Lineage (GTDB taxonomy): Bacteria > Bacillota > Clostridia > Clostridiales > Clostridiaceae > Clostridium. Next base: position 19,193 of record NZ_CAKVKB010000040.1, on the reverse strand, counting down.
AATTCATAAAATCGCTATTATTGTAGCATCAATTGTTTGTTTTATAATGGCGATGGCATCGGGATCAAAAAAATCATTTGTAATAATGTTTACTTTTTGGATTGCTATATTTTTGTATAAACAGATTGGAAGTAAAAAAATCCTTAGAGGTATAAAATATCTATTAATATTTGTAGGTTCAGTAATTATTATTTCTACCTTGATTCAGAGAATGACAATATTTTCTGGTATTGCGACAAGGATGAATAATTTTCTTGATTTTATCCAATTAGGAAAAGGAAGTGCCTCTGATTTGGAAAGATCATCTTTTATTTCTCAAGGATTAAAATACTGGATGAAATCTCCAATTTTTGGAAATGGATTAGGATCATCGGTATATTATATGGGCATGTATGCACATAACAATTTTGTAGAAATATTAATGTCATTGGGAATTTTGGGTTTTGCTATTTTTTATTGGCCTATAATTAGTAGCATAATAAATGATATAAAAAGCAAAATGAGAACTAAGGAAGAAAATGAATTATCTATATTAAGTTTTGCACTTTTGGTTACTGCTTTTGTTTGTGGTGTTGCAGCAGTATATTACTTTGATAGATATTGGATGATTTTAATATATTCATCAATTTTTATGTATAGAAATAATGCCAAGAAATTTTAATAACATTTGTTTGTGATAAAGAGGTGATAATTTGATTAATATAAAAATATGCGTTATTGGTATATATTTTGGCGAACTGCCACAATATTTTAAATTATGGCTAAAATCGGCAGAAAATAATGCGAAAATTGATTTTTTGATTTTTACTGATTGTAAGTATGAGCATCTGCCTAAAAATGTACGATTTATTGAAACAAGTCTTTCTGATGTAAAAAAAAGAGCGGATGCTGTAATTGGATTTGATACAGAATTATCAAAACCTTATAAATGTTGTGATTATAGACCTTGTTTTGGGTTGATGTTTCAAGACTATCTAAAAGAATATGATTATTGGGGCCATTGTGATTTTGATATGATTTTTGGGAATATAATTGCATATTTAGAAAAGTTCGATATAAAAAAATATGATAAATTTTTGTCTCAAGGTCATTTAGCATTTTATCGAAATAGTGTAGAAAATAATAATAGATTTTGGATGACAGGAAGTAAATGTGGAAACCAATCTGAAATTTTTACTTTGCCAAAGGCATTTGCTTTTGATGAAACAAGTGGAATTGGAAGTATATATAAGGAGAATAAATATAGTTACTTTGATAAACGTATATTTGCCGATGTTACACCTATTCATAAAAGATTTACATTAACTGGAAATGATAAGAATTATAAAAAGCAAGTATTTTTTTGGAAGGATGGAAAAGTTTATCGTTGTTATGAGGATAAATCTGAACTAAAAGTGGAAGAATTTATATATATTCATTTCCAAAAGAGAGGGAATTTAGTAGTACATAATTTTGAGGAGTTAGATAGAGCATTTTTTATCACAAAATCGGGATTTTATCCTTTGAAATCTGATCATGTTACAAGTTATGATATAAAAATGTATAATCCATATTATACAGTTGTTGTTGAAAAATGTGAAGAATTCATACATAGTTGTAAGTTGTGGATATATAGATTTAAAAGAAAGCTTGGACTGTTGAGTAGGTGATGATGTGACAAAAAAGAATAAAATGTTCAAAAATTTAGTGATTTCAATTTTTACACAGTTAATAACATTAGCATTAGGATTGATATTGCCGAGAATTATATTGGTGAGTTGGGGCTCTGAATATAATGGCTTGATTAGTACAGTCACCACAATAATGAGATATTTTTCATTATTGGAAGCAGGAGTAAATGTATCTACTTTACAAGCATTTTATAAGTCTATTGCAAAGGATGATAAAAATGAAACATCTGTGATAATAAAAACATCGCAAAACTATTATCATAAAATGTCAATAGTATATGCTTTACTAATTGCTGTGTTTGCATTAGGGTATCCAGCAATTATTAGATCCGATATTCCATATTGGGAAATTGTAATAATAATCGCATTGCAGGGCTTAACTGGCCTTATTAACTTTGCTTTTAGAGCTGCGTATCAGCAATTATTAAATGCAGAAGGCAAGTATTATATCATTTCAATAATTACGCTTTTTACAACAATATTTACATATATAGTTAAAATTGTTGCAATTCTTATATTTGATAATATTATTGTTATGCAAGCGTTGAGTGTAATTGTAATATTAGTTCAAGCTGTTGTTTATTTGGTTTATTTTAAAAAGAGATATGTATGGATTGATAATTCAGTATCATTAGATTATAGTCTTTTAGCAGATCGTAGATATTATTTGGTACAGCAAATTGCTAGTCTTATTTTTAACAGTACAGATACATTTGTTATTTCAATGTTTTGCGGATTAAAGTATGTTAGTGTATATACTGTATATAACATGGTTTATTCAGCTTTAACAGCATTAATTTCAATGGTTAGAAATAGTTTGAACTACGTGCTGGGACAAGCTTTTCATAAAAATCGAGATTATTTTGGTCAGGTGTATAGAGCATATTCATCTTTTCAAATTACGATGGGATCCATTTTAACATCTACAGGGATAATATTGATTGTTGGTTTTGTTAAATTGTACACTAAAGGGGTTAATGATATTGATTATGTTGATTATGCTGTGGCTATTCTTTTTTCACTTAATATCATTCTTGAATGTGCCAGAGGTGCAGGATTAGCAGCACTGAATATAGCGGGAAAGGCCTCAAAAACAACGAATCGTTATATCATTGAAGCAACTATCAATCTCTTAGTATCGTTGATTTTAGTAAGGCAGTTGGCAATAAAAGGTGTTCTTATTGGAACAGTAGTAGCAGGAATATATCGCTCGATTGACACTATTATATATATTAATAAACATGTTGTGCAGAAAAAGATATTTTCGGAGTTTTCTTATATTGGTGGATGCTTGATTATTTTTAGTTTTTTTGCAATGTATGCATATAGAATGCCTATTAGCATAAGTAGCTATGTCGATTTTTTTGTAGCGGGCATTATTTGTTTCGTTATAGTATTTTTTATATATGGCATACTTTATGTTATATATAATAGAAGGATAATATTTACTATAATTAAGGAAAGGAGGAAAGAAGATATTGCGAGATAAATATCTAAATAATTGTGTATTTGCAAAAACTATATTAATGTTATTTGTGATAATTGGACACAGTATATCTTTCTGGAATGGAGCTTGGTTTACCGCACTAACACCAGAGAAAACATCTACCTTTTATAAATATTTAAGTAAATTTATTGGTGGTTTTCATATATATGGTTTTGCATTAATATCGGGTTATATTTTTTATTATTTAAAAATAGAAAAGGGAAAATATCAAAATTATTTGCAATTTATTTGGCTAAAAATAAAAAGATTGATTATTCCCTTTTGGTTTGTAATGTTATGTTGGGTTTTGCCAATAAATCAATTATTTTTTAAATATAATAAATTGAATATCATTTTTAAGTTCTTGTTGGGAACAAGTCCTAGCCAACTCTGGTTTCTATTAATGTTATTCTGGGTTTTTGTTATTTTTTGGCCTTTAGCTAAATTTATAGATCAACATTATTTTTTTGGTGTTATTATAATGTTCTTTTTTTATTTGCTAGGTACCGTTGGAAGTAACATTTGCCCTAATTATTACATGATATGGACCGCATGTAGATATGTTTTATTTTTTGGAGGTGGATTTTTTATAAGAAAATTTAAAATGGAATTTTTAAGTAAAAATAATCCATTATTATTCGGTAGTTGCTATGCCGTTATTTTTATCATATATGTGATTACATATAATGTTGGTGATGTTTCTAACATCTATAAATTATATTCATATGGAATTGAGTGTGTATTTCACTTGGTAGGTGCATTTACTGCATTTTTTATATTACAAAAGTTAGCAGAATATCCTATAAATGGGCTAAAAATAAATGAACTTGCCAAATATAGTATGCCTATATATTTGTTTCATGAGCAGATTATCTATTTAGTCATTGGGATGTTGAATGGTAAAATGAATATATATATATTATCAATTATATGTTTTGTGGTCTCTATTATTCTGTCATATGTAGTTAGTAAATTATTATTCAAGTGGAAATTTACAAGGATATTAATTGGTGAAAAAGTATAATTGTATATTATACTTTTTCGAGTAAATAGAAGAATCATATCATCCTGATAGTTTATCATACTATCTGGATGATATGATATTATAAATAAAAATTTTTATACCATTTAGAAAAATTCCTAAGATCTATTCTTAAACTAGTGTTTGGTTTAAAACCATAATCTCTTTCAAGTGCAGATGTATCGGCATAAGTAATTGGCACATCACCAGGCTGCATAGCTACTGATTAATTATGTGAGTTCAAATGTTAAGATATTTATTGATGATGTATTTCTTAGCGAAGATAATGATAGTGAAGAATTGAAATATATTATTGAAATAATAGAGAAAGCTATAGAATTAGATGATTCAACTTATATATCTATATTTGAAAAGAAAGATCTTAATATTTTTTTAAAGGATAGTATACAAATTGATTACAGCACATTGACAAATATAACACAAAGAGATGTTTGGAATTGTATTTTACAAAATAATCGAATCACTCCGTGTTGGAGGAAATATGCTATTGATTATTGGGATGAATATGGATATATTGGTATACTTGCACAATTTGTGGAGGATAACATTTTATCAATCTAACGTTCCAATAGTAGGAATATATCAAATGAAATTTTATATGATTTTTATAATGCCTATATTATTGAATTTTATAAAAATAATAAAATAGAGTATGCATTTAAGAAAGAGGTTGATTTTAAAAGAATTGAACCTGACATTATAGGGTATTTGATTGAGAATGATTTAATATGGCCGTCAATGGATAATTTTGAATTATTAAGTGAAACGGATGTTGACTTATTTCAGGAATTTGCTTTGAAATATGAGTTGGAATTTAGACGTTATGTAGAAAATACTTTAATAGAAGGTGAATTGTATCAACTATTAATACAGAATACAGATTTACCTTTAGAAACGCGGTTTATTCTTTTAGAAAGTAAAGGTGGATTATATATGGATGAAGAAATGGCTAAATCACTTATGAATAATGTACATCCATTTAGGCCATTGATCTATCAGTATGTAATTGAAGCACTAAAGAATTATGAAGAATTAAAAATTAAAACAATGATGCAATATTTGCATCATTTAGATAAGGGATTGTTGTTTCACAGTTTCAGATGGATTGATAGATATAAAAAAATTTATCATTCTCAAGATGAACTTATTGTAATAAATCTAAAAGAAATGAAGAACTAGTTAAATATAAGAAGAGTATAAATATGCTAGAGGACTATTTTACTAATTCAAAACAAATTGAGTTTAATTTATTAAATGAATGATTCTTTTAAAAAGAATTGTTTATTATATATGAAATAGTAAGGAGCGAATGATATGAATAAAACTATTTTTATTACAGGTGCATCAGGATTTATAGGATCCAATTTATGTAAAAGGATTTTAAAAGAGGATCCTGAATGTAAGGTTATCGGTTTAGATAACATGAATGATTATTATGATGTGCGTATTAAAGAGGCTAGACTAAATGAATTGTCTGGTTATTCGAATTATACGTTTATTAAGGGAAACTTGGCTGATAAGGAATTGATTGATTCAATCTTTAGTCAGTATCGTCCTGGTATTGTAGTTAACTTGGGCGCTCAGGCTGGTGTTCGTTATTCGATTACGAATCCAGATGCATATATTGAAAGTAATATGTTAGGATTCTATAACATTTTAGAGGCTTGTAGAAATTATCCTGTAGAACACTTAGTATATGCTTCTAGTAGTAGTGTATATGGATCGAATAAAAAGGTTCCTTATAGTACGGATGATAAGGTAGATAACCCTGTTAGTTTATATGCAGCTACTAAGAAGAGTAATGAGTTAATGGCTCATGCATATTCTAAGCTATACAATATTCCTAGTACTGGACTAAGATTCTTTACTGTATATGGTCCTGCTGGACGTCCAGACATGGCTTATTTTGGATTTACAAATAAACTAGTGAATGGAGATACGATTAAGATTTTTAATTATGGTAATTGTAAACGTGACTTCACATATGTAGATGATATTGTAGAAGGTGTTATTCGAGTTATGAATAAAGCACCAGAAAAGAAGAATGGTGAAGATGGCCTTCCTATTCCACCATATGCTATTTATAATATTGGTAATAGTAATCCAGAAAATTTATTAGACTTTGTTCAGATTCTTTCCGAAGAATTAGTAAGAGCTCGTGTATTACCTGAAGATTATGATTTTGAAGCTCATAAAGAATTAGTGGCTATGCAACCAGGGGATGTACCAGTTACATATGCGGATACGAGCGCTTTAGAAAGAGATTTTGGATTTAAACCTCATACTCCATTAAGAGAAGGTTTAAGAAAATTTGCTGAGTGGTATAGAGAATTTTATATGAAAGAAGACTAGTTCTTCTTTTTATTGAATGTAAATTGGTTTGTTTGATCAGTTTATATTCAATAAAAAGAAATTTATAATATAATAACTTCAGTACATAAAAGTTTTAACTTTATAAAGGGAGGAGTTTTGATTATTAATGAATGTTTTAATGGTACACATTGGAGATTTGCATTTAAAAAAGAATGTTCATATTGAGGATGATAAAATAAGTAGAATTTCGGATGCTTTAAATGAGTATGTAGGGAAAGTATCTAATGTTATTATAATATGTACTGGAGACATAGCAAATTCAGGTTCTGAAGAAGAATATAAAATTGCAAAATATTTTTTTAACAAATTGATTCACTCATTAAAAGAGAGATTTAACGTTAATATCAAAGCTTATTGTGTGCCAGGTAATCATGATATTCAGATAGATTCTAGTGAATCATTTCGACAAACACAGATAACAGATTTAAATTTGGAAAAGGAATTTTTAAAAGAAAATAATTATTTTAAATTTACTAGTGGCTTATATAGAAGGCATCAAGAACCGTATGATATTTATTCTAAAAATCTTCGATCAGTACGTATTAATATGATTAATACAGCACCGTTTTCTAATATAGAACATGTTGATAAGGAACTTCATTATGTTAGTGAAAAGTCATTGTCAAGATTTAATTATGATGAAAATAAATTAAATCTTACCATGATGCATCATAGTATAGAGTGGTTTCATGAAAATATAAAAAATCAACTTGATTTTAAGATTAGAGATAATACTGATGTTTTATTCCTAGGACATGAACATGATCAGCACATTGATTCTTTTGAGCGAGATGACAATAATTTACTAATTTCACGAGTCGGTGAATTTAATGTTGAAGCGTATAGTGATAGTACTTCTTTCAATTCAATTTTCTATGATGAACAAAAAAATGAGGTGATTTTTAAAATTCATAATTGGAATAGAGCAAGGAAAATATATTTGAATCAAACTAAAAAAAGAAATAATCTATGTAGGAAGAATGGTGTTCCTTATTCTAATGAATTTACATTAAAATTAATAGAAGATGAGAAGCTATCTATTGGAAATAGTATTGAAGAATATTTTGTGTTTCCTGAGATTGAATATAATAAAAAGAATATCCTTGATATGAATAAATTAATAAGTATTATCAAAAAAAACAAGTATATTAGTATATCAGGTACAATAGATTCAGGTAAAACTACGCTCTTAAAAGAACTTTATTTAATTTTAAAGCAAGAAATGTTTGCATTATATTTAGATAAAGGTTCAATTGATAAGAAGAATATAAAAAGCATAATAAAATATGCTTTGAATAATCAGATAGATGATCAAAATTATCTTGATATATATAATCAAAAACTAGTTGATGATAGAATTGTATTCGTAGATGATTTTGATTTAATTAAAGATGAAAAAAATCAGGATTATTTAATTGAATATCTAAAGCAATATTTTGGGATTATAATATTTACCAATAATACAAATTCAATTGTAAATATTGAAGAAACATTTAAGGAAAAATATGCATTAGATATTTCAACTGTTAATATAAATCGATTTACAATAAGACAACGAACTCATTTGATTGATAAGATTGGAAAACTTTTTGAAACAGATATTAAGCATGACGAGCCTAACTCTTCAATAGAAGTAAATTTGGAACATACACCTGAATTAAAAATGTTGGGAAATACATTTATGATTCAATTTATTTATACATCGATAAGGCAAGGCAATTTATTTTCAGGAACAGATAAATTTGATGCGATGTTTGAGAAAATCTTAAAAGATAATATTATTGCAAATTCAAATGAAAGAAATAGGAATCTTTACTTCATTATTCTTCAACAATTAGCAATGGAGATGCATAAAAATAGGTTAAATTCTGTACCTGATAGTTATATAGCAAAAATAGTTGAGACATATAATCAAGAATACGGAAACAAAGTTAACTATATTGATTTTGTTAAATGTATGATTAGTTCTAATATTTTAAATAAATATGATTGTAATCAATATGTGTTTGTAAACCGTTTATATTTGGCTTATTTTGTTGCAAAACAAATTTGTAAAGAGGTTAATAATGATGAAGATAATACTGAACTAAATTATGTAATTAATAATGTATGTTTTGGTATTAATGGAGACATATTGTTATTTATTATTTATATGATGCAAAGAACTAATTTGCTATTTAGTATTAATAATCAATTAAAAAAGATTACTGGGCAGTGGCCAATGTTTTCTTTTGAAAAAAAGAATATTAATTTTCTAATGAAGAAAAAGAATGTGTCAGCAATAGAGAATATTGATGATTCGGATATTAAAGAAGCCCATGACAGTGCAGTGGAAGTCGAAAAAGAACATATGGAACTCGTTACATATGAGTATAAAGGAATATATGATTATGATGAAAAAGACATTTCCAAACAAGTAAATCAATGGACAAGTGCCTTAAAATTATTAGAATTATTGGCTAGAGGTTTAAATAGTTTTTGTGATGAATTACCAGTAAAAGATAAGTCGATTATTATTGATAGTATATATCAAGAATCTAATAAATTATTATTTAATATTCTAGAAACTGTGGATAGTAATTTTCAGAATTTTGTTGATGTAATAATAAAAAATCTAAAAAAAGATAAAGAAAAATCAGAAGATATTGTTATTAATTACATGCTATTTTTTATAGATGCATTTTATTATAATGTTTGTTCAATGTGTGCAAGCAGTAATACAATGTATGCTATAACCGAGTTTTATAAAAAGCTTCCAAAAACAATTGACATTCAAATTTTTGAATTAGAATTGCTCTCTTGTAGTAATAAAAAAACATTATTTAAATCTAATCTGAAAGGCTTTTTGGATGAGTATAAAGATATCATTGTACAAAGTGTTATTCATATATTAGTGATTAGATATATATTTTCTAATAACATGGATTCTGTAGAGCGTAGACAGATTATTAATGTTTTTAATAAGAATAGTATAGCTAATATAAAGTTATCTGAAAAAAAGATTATGATTGATGCAGAAAAAAAGAAGTTAAATTCAAAGAATTGATTTTAAGCCTAAAAAAAGGACTGTCTGTCCTTTTTTAGTATAGCTATTTAATTAAAGAAAGGATGATGTTTTATGAAAATAGCAGTTGCAGGAACAGGATATGTAGGATTGAGTATTGCTTGTTTATTATCTCAACATAATGAGGTAAAGGCAGTAGATATTATTAAGGAGAAGGTAGATTTAATTAATGCTAGAAAATCTCCTATTCAAGATGATTATATTGAAAAGTATTTGGCTGAAAAGGATTTGAATTTGGAAGCTACTTTAGATGCAGAGTATGCTTATAAGAAAGCTGACTTTGTAGTTATTGCTGCACCAACTAATTATGATAGTAAAAAGAATTTCTTTGATACAAGTGCAGTAGAGAGTGTTATTGAACTTGTATTAAAGTATAATCCTTCAGCTATTATGGTAATTAAGTCAACAATTCCAGTTGGATATACGGAGAGTGTTAGAAAAAAATTTAATACTAAAAATATTATTTTTAGTCCAGAGTTTTTAAGAGAGTCTAAGGCTTTATATGATAACTTATATCCTTCTAGAATTATTGTAAGTACAGATGAGAATGATGAAAAGTTAGTTAATGCAAGTCACACTTTTGCAGCTTTACTTCAAGAAGGGGCTATTAAAAAAAATATTGATACTTTGTTTATGGGCTTTACTGAAGCTGAGGCAGTTAAGTTATTCGCAAATACATATTTAGCTCTTCGTGTATCTTATTTTAATGAATTAGATACATATGCTGAAATGAAAGGTTTGAATACTCAAGATATTATTAATGGTGTATGTTTAGATCCTAGAATTGGATCTCACTACAATAATCCTTCATTTGGTTATGGTGGTTATTGTTTACCTAAAGATACAAAACAATTATTGGCTAACTATCAGGATGTGCCTGAAAATTTAATTGAAGCTATTGTTGAATCAAACCGTACACGTAAAGATTATATTGCAGATCGTGTATTAGAGATTGCGGGTGCTTATGAAGCAAATGACGAATGGGATGAATCAAAGGAACATGATGTTACTGTTGGTGTTTATCGTTTAACAATGAAATCAAATAGTGATAACTTTAGACAAAGTTCTATTCAAGGTGTAATGAAGCGTATTAAGGCTAAGGGTGCTAAGGTTATTATTTATGAACCTACATTGAAGAATGGAGAAACTTTCTTTGGTAGTATGGTGGTAAATGATTTGAAAGAATTCAAATCATTGAGTCAGGCAATTATCGCTAATAGATACGATAGTTGTTTGGATGATGTACAGGATAAAGTGTATACTCGTGATTTATTTAGAAGAGATTAATGTAGGCATAACAGATACATTGTTGACTTGTAAATATACTCGATATTAATGGTGTCTATTTAAAGTTTATTGTATAGGTGTAGAAGAAAAGGAATATTAATATGAAGTTGTTTCAATTTTTAAGAAAAAGAATAGTGGCAATTAATACGACATTGGGTTCTGCCATTCTGACATTTATTGGAAATTTGATTTCTGAGGATACATCTTTATGTATAAATAATCCACTTGGTATTTGGCAAGCTATTTTTAATATGCAACGACTAATAAATATTATTATGGTAGTTATCTTAATTTTATTAGCTATTATTGACTTTATATATTTAGGACTTTTGTTTTATTATAAAAAACAAAGTTTAAACAATGAATTTTCTTTATTGATGAAAGCCTATACGAGTGATAGTTTGAAGGATAATTTAAATAATGGTTGTTTATCTTGGGGTGAAGGAAAAACAGTTTTGTATTGTAATGATATTATTTATGGTTGGAAATCATCCAATGTGTTAATAGAGTCTTACAATGATAATTTATACTCATTTTATAAAGAGAATGAGTTGGAAAATTATTACAATAGAAAGTCATCTTATCCAACTAATCAAGGTTTATTTGAATATGTGAAAACTGATTCATTTCAAAAAGTTATACGAAATGGAAATAATCTTGATCGTTTTATGTTGACTGATCAAAAAACGAATTTTGATAAAAAGAATAGGAAGTTATTACTTTCTATAGGCCGTACTAAATGGTGTCAAACAAGTTATATATGGGATTTTTTTGGGAAGAAGAATGGCGATGAATCAAATTCGAATGGCTTAATGAAAGAGTATGCAAAAGGGGTATCAACTGGTAAATATGCAGAACCGTATTTACCCAATAGTTTATGTTTACATTTATTGATTGAAACAAGAGATAATAAAATTATTAAATCAAGAATCAGTGGTAATAAGCGAAATGATAATCCAGGAACGTGGGCTTTTACTTTAGGAGAACAGTTGGATATAGATGATTTTGTAGATGGAAACAATTTTTATCCGGATTTTATGCAAAATTGGTTGAAAAGGGCATTTAAGGAAGAGTATCGATTTTCAGATGAAATGTATATAGATATTGTTGATACAGATTCATTTAGAATATTATCGTTGGATTTCGAATCTGATCGTTATAATTTTGCGTTATTATGTACAGTCCGATTGAATTATACGTTTAAAGTCTTTATGGATAAAGTGCAACCATTATTAAGTATCGATGAAGCACTGGAATTAGAATCAGTTGAATTAAACGAGGTTCCAAATATATTAGCAACCTATAATGATATTAAAATGAGAATAGAATACCATCCTTCTTCTTATTTGAGACTACTAGTTTTTTATATTCATAAAATGGGATTTGGTAAAGCAGAAAATATTATTTTGGATTATTTGAAGAAACAGGAATAACGTGTTTTTAATCTATAGAATGGGAGAGTTTATGGATTATATTAAAGAAATTGCAGATGCTTTGAACAATAATCATGCAGTTGCAATGATTGGTGCAGGCTTTTCTAAAAATGCTGTTAAAACTACTTCATCTCATAAATATTTTAAAAATTGGAATGAATTATCGGATGAATTTTATAATTTGATATATAAAGATATAAAGGACGATGAATCTTAAAAATTTTATTATAGTTCTACTTTGTTGGCGCAAGAAGTCGAGATTAGTTTTGGTAGAACCAAGTTAGACACTATTTTAAAAGACTCAATTCCAGATAAAGATTATAGTCCTTCTAATTTGCATAAGGATTTATTGAATTTATCTTAGAGGGATGTTTTTACTACGAATTATGATACTTTGTTAGAGCGTATCGCTGATATGGTGACAGATAGAAGGTATAATGTAGTTTTAAATCAGGAAGATTTGGCAAATAGTAATGATGCTCCAAGAATAATTAAGTTTCATGGTTCTTTTCCGTCTCAAAGACCTTTTATTCAAAGACCTTTTATTATAACGGAAGAGGATATAGAACGTATCCTAAAAGATTTGCTGCAATGGTAAATACGGTTCAACAAACTTTATAAGAAAATATATTCTGTATGATTGGTTTTTCTTGTGAGAATCCGAATTTTTTAAATTGGATTGGATTTAGGTAGAAGCAGTCCTCAAAAGCTTTATATGGTATCAGTAGAGCCTGTTAATGAGGCAAGACAAAAGATGCTTTTTGATAAAAATATTATCGTTATTGATTTAGTAACTATGTATCCAGAAAAAATGCGAAAGAAAGAATAACTATATTTTTTTAAAAAGTTAAAGGAACTGACGTTGGAAGAAAAAGAAAGAATGATTGGTTTGATTTGAAGGATATTTATATTAATGAAGATACTACAATTGAGGAAAAAATTAAAGGATTTTTTCAAATTATACGTTTATTAAGGGAAACTTGGCTGATAAGGAATTGATTGATTCAATCTTTAGTCAGTATCGTCCTGGTATTGTAGTTAACTTGGGCGCTCAGGCTGGTGTTCGTTATTCGATTACGAATCCAGATGCATATATTGAAAGTAATATGTTAGGATTCTATAACATTTTAGAGGCTTGTAGAAATTATCCTGTAGAACACTTAGTATATGCTTCTAGTAGTAGTGTATATGGATCGAATAAAAAGGTTCCTTATAGTACGGATGATAAGGTAGATAACCCTGTTAGTTTATATGCAGCTACTAAGAAGAGTAATGAGTTAATGGCTCATGCATATTCTAAGCTATACAATATTCCTAGTACTGGACTAAGATTCTTTACTGTATATGGTCCTGCTGGACGTCCAGACATGGCTTATTTTGGATTTACAAATAAACTAGTGAATGGAGATACGATTAAGATTTTTAATTATGGTAATTGTAAACGTGACTTCACATATGTAGATGATATTGTAGAAGGTGTTATTCGAGTTATGAATAAAGCACCAGAAAAGAAGAATGGTGAAGATGGCCTTCCTATTCCACCATATGCTATTTATAATATTGGTAATAGTAATCCAGAAAATTTATTAGACTTTGTTCAGATTCTTTCCGAAGAATTAGTAAGAGCTCGTGTATTACCTGAAGATTATGATTTTGAAGCTCATAAAGAATTAGTGGCTATGCAACCAGGGGATGTACCAGTTACATATGCGGATACGAGCGCTTTAGAAAGAGATTTTGGATTTAAACCTCATACTCCATTAAGAGAAGGTTTAAGAAAATTTGCTGAGTGGTATAGAGAATTTTATATGAAAGAAGACTAGTTCTTCTTTTTATTGAATGTAAATTGGTCGAATGGATCAGTTTATATTCAATAAAAATGAAATGAATTTTATTTTTAATTTGTAAATTAAGATACTCGTAATGAACGAATTTTTGTGTAAGTGGGAATGGATGCTCAAAAAAGTTCATTTTGTATAAATGTGATTAAAACAGCAAGGCTTTGTTAAAAATATGTATTAAACAATTTAGTAGTTTTTTGGAGGGGTATATGGAACGAATAATATTAGCATTTAATCTTATAAAGGATTATTTGGCTATTATTTATAAATATATAATTAGTAACAATTTGAATATTGATAAGGGAACGTTTTTTACAATAATAATAGGCGAAGTAACCGTATATGGAGTTATATTAGCCTTCTATCAATTTTTAGCTTCATATAAATTTAATGAAAATTCTATAGATAGGTATTTGGGAATTAAAGTTATTGACTATTATATATATAAATATTTAGGGTTCTTTAATAGAATTATCTCTAGTAAAATATTTAAAGTTTGTATTGTTTTACATATTTTTTATAAACCGTTTTTGTTAATATATGAAAATGTAATTGGCATTTCTATAATAAAAATTTTAAATTTCATTTGGTATTGTTTTGCTATTTTTTATTTTATATTATTTTTCAAAATTTTTATGGAATGTGCAAAATGTACATTAATTTTTAAAATGAATAATAATAAAGAGAGGATGAATAATATAATAAATGATATTAATGTAAGGCTTTTGAAAAATATAAAAGAGGAACAAAAAAATGGAATGGATGTTGATTTACTTGAATTACATCTTAGGCAATTGCGTGGTGGAATTCAAGAAGATAATAATATTGATCTGCAACGTCACTATAATAGCTTAATTAAATTGATTTTTAATTATTATATTCAAAAAAAAAGTAATGAGATTAATGATATTGAAAATGGCGGAATTATATCAAAAAATCAAATTGCATGGGTATATAATTTAGATCAAGAACTTTTTATTTTAAAAAACATTATAAATGAAAAATATTTTAATTTAGATGAACAAAATTCAAATATAATTATTGAATTTTATTTGGATTTAATTAGATTGAATCTTATGCGTATTAAACAGGAGGGATATATTCACATCAGATATACAATGCATGATGATTTACCTATGAATGTGGAAAAAAATAAGTTTTTTGATATAGTTGAATGGATAAAATTTTCAAAAAAAATGTATCAAACAATACCTAATCAAATAAAACAAGATTTTATTAACGAACTATATAAAAAGAGTTTATATGAAATCGAAACTGAAAATTATTATGTGCAATTCTGTAGAGAATGCATCAGTGAATTACTTATAATTGAAATTGATGGTATATATTTAGAAAAGAATGAATATAACGAATTTTTCGATATATTTGGTTCAGTAATTGAGAATGAATTTTTCAATGAAATTTATATTCAGCGGATAGGTGAAAACTTTATTTCTCTTACTAAATTTGATGCAAAAAAAATAGTAAATCAACTTAGTGAAAAGAATTGTACTTACCTATTTATTTATATAATTTCATATTACTCAATTAATAAACTTACAAATTGGAAATTTATTAATGTAAAATTATTGGAAAACCTATGGGAAAGACATATTAGTTTGCAAAATAATGCTACAGAAATTATAGAACAGATGAGAAAATCAAATATTGGGCATAAATTTACAAAGGAAATGTATTTTAAATTAGTTGAGTATATTAATTCGAATGTTAGTGACGAGTTATATAATAAAGTGAATAATGAAAAGATATTTGATGTATTTTATATTTGGATTATAAAAACTTGTGTTACCAATCAAAATAGTTTGGTATTACCATGGATTAAAAATTTAGAGATTGATGTTCAAATAGAAATATTTAACAAATTGGCTGAACATGATGAATTAATGGAAAATGAAAATGTATATAATTGGATAGAATCTATGCGCTATGAATCTTTTTCCAATTTATATCCTATTCCAAAAAATTTAACAATAACACTTAGAACTCTTTTTTTAACAAATATATGTATTAAATCTATTTTGAAGTATGTACATGAAAAAGGTTGCTTATATCAATCTGCTTTTGGTGCATATTTGCTAGTTAAAATGTATGAAACACCTTGTGAAAATCAGGATGAAGTGAAAGAGATTGTAAAAGGTGCATTTATCAATAGTAACCAAGAAATAGATGATTATGTTAAGATGATTAAACAAGAATGTTATGCATGTAGGAGCAAATTAAATTATGTTCCAAAAGAAAAAATGAAAGAGTATTTGCTGAACATTTTATAAATAATCACAAATTATATCTATTGGTGTAGTTTTGACATTATTTTTAAAAAGTTGACTTGGTAAGAAAATAGAGTCATACATCATTATACAATGTAACAGATGAATCATAGTATAATTAGTAGAGTAGAGTCGAAAAGTAGGAAGTAAATAAAAGAAAAGTCTTGGTAATAGATAAATGATAGCTTTATAAAGCTATGAATAGAAAACAATGTGCACTAAAAATAGTGAAAAATCACTATTTTTTAAAAATTTCAATTTTTAAATTTTTGCTTTCAACGACGCATCAAGGTGTAGGTTGATTCATGCAATGATAGTGAAGAATCCATTCTTTGCTCCATTGCGTAAATGCATCTTGTGTAAGCCGTAAGTATTTAATACTGCATTGTTGATTTTTTCATTGCAGGTACGATCTTTGTATATAGATTTCCATTTAGGTGAACCATAGGAAATAGGCCCTTTAAATCTAGGCTCATTATCTTTGTCCTTAACATAAACAACTCTTCCATAGTCAGAAGTAGAGCATGTTTGTGCAAAAGGACAGGAATCAATAAGGTCAGTTTGCAAAGGACAGCGGTATTTCTTTCTGTAACGAGTATGGTCATATCCATCATAAGTCATGGTGTGATTGCAACTGCAGACGGGTATACCATCCGAATTGATAGATTCACCGGTTTTAGATTCCATCGATTTTCCTCGTTTATTATGATCAATCAAAGAAATGATATTCTTCTCTTGAAAAAACTAATAAATTGAGTTATTGTCAGAAGCGGAGTCTAGACACATGTATTTAGGTTTCAGATCCGGGTTGATATCCAGTATCTGATCCGTAGCCGAAACACGGGTCAAAGCATCATTTCGAGATGCTTTCTCCAAAGCGATAAAAACAGGCAGATCAATGTGTAGAGACGGGTTGTGAAAAGAGATATTGTAGAAAGTGAAGCCGAAAAAATACTGAGCAAGATCACTGTCCCAACCTATATCCGCATCCGGTGCAGAGAAACGATAGTTATTGTCAGGATTAAGAGCATCTTGAATTTTATGTCCATATCAGGAAGCGTGGATATGAAGGCATGAGCCATCACCAGAAAGAGTCGAATTGGCAGGTTCGATCAGGCCCATATCAAGAGAAGGAATAACGGCAATAGTGTTAAAAAGGGATTGTAAAGTTTATAACAAGCGGTCTCTATCGAACGCTGTACCGTTTCTGTATTTATCACAAATAGAAGAAGTGTCACCTTTGACAGGCTTATTTTTAAATTTTTTCTTAGTAATGAAAGATTGAGGACAATTAAAAGAGCCAATGAGATATTGAAGCAAAGAATCATTGACAAGATCATCACACCAAAGTTTGATAGAAGAATACTTAAGATGATTCATCAAGACGAAAGAACGAACTAAAACAGCAGGATCAATAGCAGGTCTGCCTGTATGAGAATAAAGAGGAAACAAGATATTGGAAGCAAGAGAAATATCAAGTTTGCGCAATTTAGCTAAAGCAGGACGATATTTAGATTTAAGAAGTTTTAACTGGGAAACATCAAGATGAGACTTGTGTATAGCCAAGAAATCGCGATACTCCCAAATAGTAGAAATATGGTTAAGCATAGAGCTGACCTCCCTTCACCTTTTTAGAATACGAGCGGAGCGAGCCGAAAAAAGTGAGAAAAAGTCAAGAAAAAAAGGCAAAAAAGTGGAGGGAAATAAAAAAGAAGCTAATAAAAAAGAGCACTGTTTATCAGCTTCGAGAGTTTTCGACAGTACTCTTATTTATAAAGGGGTTTATTATATCTCCTGTTAAATACGGGTTATTTTACTTTTGCTTATATAAAATTGATTGTTTCTTAATTTAAATAATGTATATAGTTTCATAGTATAAATAAAATGAGATATAATTTTGAGAGGTAGTAGATATGCAAGATTATGAAATGAAAAAGGTATCGATTAATTCATTATTATTGTCAAATAATAATCCAAGGTTGGATGCTTCATTTGAAGAATATGAGGCTATGTTAAAAATGATTGGTAATCAGAAAGACAAATTGTGTGTGTTGGCTTCAGATATTGCAGAACATGGGTTAAATCCATTAGAAATAATTGGTGTCTATCCTTCAGACTTATATGATGGATTATATGTTGTCGGTGAAGGTAATAGAAGAGTAACTGCTTTGAAATTACTCAATAATCCAAGTATTTTGCAAGATATTAATCATTCATTATTTAGTAAATTTAAAAAAATATCCAATAACAACATAGTTGATTTCAATATTGATGTCGCAGTTTTTAAAAATGAAAAGGAAATGCAACATTGGATTGAAATACGACATAAAGGAGAACAGAAAGGGAAAGGCTTATCTAAATGGGATTCTTTACAAAAGGCACGATATAATAAAAGGTTGAGTGGGTCAGATATTTTAATTGATTTTTTCGATTGGATGGAAAAAGAAAATATATTAACAAGAGCTGAAATAAATAGTGTAACAAAAACTAATTTTGAAAGAATATTGCGTCCACATTATTTACCTTTTTTAAAGATTAATCGTAATAAAAATTATTGGATTTCCCCTTCGGATATAGAAATTTTCAAAGTACGGATGAGGGCTGTACAGAAAAACTTAAGCGGTAAAAATGTTGGGGAGCTAACTATATAAAATTCAAGTATTTTTTATGAAATAGTTTGAAAATACAAAATAACTAGATTTTTTAGTT
>NZ_CAKVKB010000039.1 GCF_934754915.1 uncultured Clostridium sp. | reverse complement strand
GAAATATCCAAAAGTTTTTCTCTATCTACAAGCCCGTCTATTTCCATCTGAGTAGGCTTCAAATTTTTTGCACATAAAGGCCTTAATATTTTATCGCTAAATCCCGACTGCTTCTTGACAACATCTAAAGCAGCTCTATTTTGTGACATAGGTCTTTGATTTAAGACTTCACCTGTTATTATAAAATCAGCATTGAATTTTTTTAGAAGTTCTCCACTATATCGCATCATCATTGCATGACAATCAATACATGGATTCATATTTTTTCCCCACCCATGATCAGGGCTCTTCACCATTTCAAAGTGTTCTTTTGAAAAATCAACAACTTCTAATGGTATTCCTATCTGCTTTGTCATTTTCTTTGCATTTTCTTCATTAAAAAAATATGATCTAAAACATATTCCTATAACTTCTATTCCTTGCTCTTTTATCAATTTTGCAGACAATATGCTATCCAATCCACCTGAAATCATTGCCAATGCTCTTGTCATTTTATACTCCCCCTATTTGAGTAAATCCTGAATAACTTCTACAATCTTAAATTTAACTTGAACATTATCAGAACTTTCCTCCAAATTTTCTTCATTCTTATTCTGTTTATTCTTTATATTTTCTTCCACTTTATCATACTCTACTTCAGCTTTAGATTCATCTACAAAGCATAATGGAGGAAACATTACACACCACCAATTTTTCCCTTCTGCATTACCTATAAGTATTCTAAAAGCTTCATAGTTTCCTTGTGGTAAAACAATATTTCCATAAGACTTGTCCGGAAAATTTTCCCTAGACAATTGAATATTTACACTATAATCATATCCTTCTTCTTTTATAACATTTTCTGCTATAGTTTTAACATCTTCCATTTTATCATTTAATATATTTCTAGAATTCTCTAATGATTCACTTTTATTTAAATATGGATATAAATATTCAATAACTTTATTTTTTACTTTTAGTTTTAACTGCTGATCTTCATCATTATCACTATTAGCTATAACATGAAATCTTATTAGCGAATTCTTAACCTCATTATAATCAAGCACTCTCATTTCCTTATTATTTTTATTCATAGAACTACTTAATTTTAAATCAGTACATCCACAAAACATACTTCCACTAATTAATATAATTAATAGTATATCTAATGCTTTCTTTATATTTATATCAAAAAATCTTTTCATAAACAAACCCCCTTGTAGTTGAAATTATTAACCACTTAAAGGGGTTTTATACATATTTTTTTACCTAATAAAAAATTATATTGTTCTTGATATAAAAACATCCTTATATTTATTTTTCATTTCATCATAACATATTTGTGCTTTAAGCATATCATCAAAAAATGCAAACACAGTAGGGCCACTTCCACTCATTAATGCTCCCAGCGCCCCATAAGAACGCATTGTTTCTTTTATATTTAAAATGACTCTATGTTTTTTTAATGTTACATTCTCTAGTAGATTTTTCATATTATTCGCTACAAAGTCAATATCATCATTTTTCATGGCTTTTATTATATCATCAGTTTTAGGATGAAATATAACTTTTGACAAATCAAATGCTTTATATACATCCTTAGTAGACACTCCAAAAGGAGGCTTAACGATAACAACTATTTTATCTTTAAAATCCTTTAACTGCGTTATCTTTTCACCTATACCTTCACATAAAGCTGTTCCTCCACTTACACAATACGGAACATCTGCACCTAACTTTAAACCTAATTTTCGTAATTCATCATTATCAGCATTAACATTAAAAAGCCTATTCATAAGTTTTAGCACACCAGCAGCATCTGTACTTCCTCCTGCCATTCCTGCAGAAACTGGTATATTTTTAATTAAATTTATGGAAACTCCACTTGATATATTGTATGTTTCCTTAAATAATTTTGCAGCTTTATATGCTAAGTTTCTCTCATCAGTTGGAACATATGGCTTATTGCAAATCAATTTTATTCCAGACTCAATTTTAGTTATTTCAATTTCATCATATAAATCAACTGTCTGCATAATCATCCTTAATAAATGATAACCATCTTCTCTTTTCCCAACAACATCTAAGGCAATGTTAATTTTTGCATAAGCCTTAATTTTCATTTTTATTAATCCTTTCATCGCAATTTAATTTTATTTTATCATAGGTAAAAAATCCTGTCTAATTTAGTTGTTGAGATAAATTTCATATCAACTCATCATATTAATTCTTTCATGTTTATTATTATTCAAAAATTCTATTAACGGCTCTATTTTTTCATAAAACACAATTATAATATCGTTTCTTTCGCTTATTTTTAATGCATATTCTAACGCCTCAACTTCATCTAAATATAATTTAACTTTTTTATTACTTTCTCTCTTCAAAATAGACGTTTTTAATAATTGAGAAATTTCTCCTACCGCTCTTCCTCTTCTATCTCTATCCTCTTTTATAATTATTTCATCAAGGTTATCACAGCATACATTCCCTATCTCACGTACTGCATCATTCTGTCTATCACCAGGAACCCCTATAACTCCTATTAATTTATTTTTATTTTTTAATTTATTTATACATGACAATACTGCTTTATATCCTTCAATATTATGACCATAATCTAAAATTATTTTTCTTCCATAATAATTAAATACATTAAATCTTCCTTTGTTATGTTCTATAGAATTAAAATTCAAAATTCCCTTACTTATCATACAGTAATCAATTTTCAGCCCTATTAAAGCGGCACATGCAGCCATAGCATTTTCAATGTTATATGTTAATATACCCTTATATGATATTGGTAAATCTTCTATAGATGCAATTACATACTTTCTATGATTATTTACTACACAAATGTTACATTCCTCAATAAAAACTGAAATTTTTCCTTCTTCAATATTTTTTTGTATAAATTCATTATTTTTATCTTTTGAGAAATATATTTTTTCACATTTTATTCTATTTATGATTTTCTTACTATATTTATCATCTGCATTAATTACAACATATCCATCTTCTTTCACAGCTTCACCTACAAGTGATTTAACAAAAGCCATATCTTCCATAGAATCAATTCCATCTAACCCCAAATGATCATTTGTAATATTAGTAATAACAGCAACATCAGCTAAATCATACGCTATACCTTTCCTTATTAAGCCTCCTCTTGCTGTCTCTAATACAGCTGCATCTACTTCTCTATTTAGTAGTATTGTTTTCGCACTATTAAATCCTGAATCATCACCTCTATGTATGCATTTATCCCCTATATATATTCCATCAGTTGAAGTTATACCTGCATTCAATCCCATCATATTTAAAACATGACCTATAATTCTCGTTGTTGTAGTTTTTCCATTAGTTCCAGTAACAGATATCACCGGAATATTAGATGGATGTCCTTTATAAAGCATATCTATTATAGCCTTTCCCACATCTCTTTTCCTGCCTTTGTATGGGAAATGATGCATCCGTATTCCTGGCGCTGAATTAACCTCCATTATTATTCCATTCTGGCTATCTATTGGCTTTGAAATATCTTCTGCACAGATGTCTATCCCACAAATATCTAATCCTAAAGTTTTAGCTGCCCTTACACAATAATCAATATTTTCTACACACATATCGTCTGTACAATCAACAGCCATACCTCCTGTTGATAAATTTGCATTCTCTCTTAAAATAACTTTTTCATTTTTCTCTGGTATATATTCAAGACTTATTTCTTGTTTTAACAAACAGTTATATAAGTCTTCATCAAATTTTACAGTAGTAAGTGGCTTTTCATGATCTTCTCCTCTTAAAGGATTAGTATTTAACTCATCAATTAGATGTTTTACATTATTCTTTCCATTTCCTATAACAAAAGGTGCTATTCTCATCGATACTGCAACAACTTTATCACCAACTACACAAACTCTATAATCATTTCCTAAAATATACTTTTCAATAATTATATCTTTAGTTTTCTTTAATATCCGATTATAAGATTTTACAAGTTCATTTTCACTTTTTATATTTAATATTACTCCTTTTCCTTTATTCCCATATTGAGGCTTTAAAACAACAGGATAACCTATTGATTCAGCTTCCTTAAGAAGTCCTATTATATTGAAAACTTTTTTTCCTTTAGCTACAGGAATATTTTGTATTTCAAGCAATTGCTTTGTCAATAATTTATCACAAGATATATCAACGCTTACACAATTTGTTTCATTACTCATAGCAGCCTCTATTATTTTCGCTCTACTACCATATCCAATTTGATAAATTCCACTTTTTCCAAGTTCAATAACTGGCAACCCATAATTCTTAGCTGCTTCACAAATCGCCTGTGTACTAGGTCCCACAATTTCTTTTTTTAAAGTATCCTTTATTTGCTTTAATCTACCATCAAAATTTATAGGAATATTATTAATTAACGAATTAATTAAATCTATTGCTAAGTTAGCAATTTCAATAATTGTATTTTCATATTCATATTGAACAATAATATAATATATGTCACCTTTAATTTCTCTTGCTTTTCCATAAGATACATCTATACCAATCATATTTTGTATAGCAATAATACAATGTTCACAAATATGAGCTAAATAAGTTCCTTCTTTAAGTCTTTTTACAAATCCACCTTTTTCATCAATCCCACATCTATGTTTTTTTAATTCAGGCAATATACTTATAAGATT
Source organism: uncultured Clostridium sp. (assembly GCF_934754915.1). Taxonomy (GTDB): domain Bacteria; phylum Bacillota; class Clostridia; order Clostridiales; family Clostridiaceae; genus Clostridium. The sequence goes on along the minus strand of NZ_CAKVKB010000039.1, from coordinate 24,705 downwards.
AAAATTAAAATTAGAAATATCTTTGCTTGGAATTTCAGCATATCCTTCTAAATCTACATCTATTCTTATACATTTTTTATGAGAATAGATATTTTTCCCTTCATATATTCTTTTTTGTATTATTTTCATCGTTAATTTGTTCCTCCTCAAAAGGTGATCTTTTTACTAAATCAAATTTATTACCATTAGATAAAATATGCAGTCTAACATTATGCATGCTTAACACTTCATCGCAGTGCAATTCTGATACATTAGTATAGGAAATATTACTTCCATCAATAAAATAAACAGCGCCTTCTCCTATTACTTCAATTATTCCTTCTTGATTTACTACTATTGCCGTATTTTCATCAATTCCAATTCCTAAAACTTCAGGATTCTCCGCTATTCCTACTAAAAGCCTTCCAATCCTTCCCCTCTGAGCAAAGTGTTGATCAATCATCACACGTCTTATAAAACTCAATCCTGGGGCCATTTTTAATGTGCATTTTCTTGGTGAATCATCATCATTTCCTTGAACAATCATAGTATCACTCATAACTGAAGCACCAGCTGACGTTCCAACTATAAATTTTCCCTTTACTAAACTTTCTCTTAGACTATCATTAATAGGAGTACCTCCTATTAAACTTGTTATACGCAATTGATCTCCGCCTGTAAAAAAAATCAACGAACTTTTTTTTACTAATTCTACATTTTCCTGATTAAAAGCATCCTTTCTATCATTTATGTCTAACACTTTAATATTTTTAACTTTCAAATCATTAAAAACTTTCCTGTATTTTGCTGCTGCTTCTTTAGGATATTCTGTTGCTATAGTTGCAATCAGTAAAATATCTTGATTTTTATCAATTGAATCACATACTCTTCTCAATATTTCTTTTTTACCTTGTTTATCCTCTGCGCCTCCAATTATTATTAAATTTCCACTCAAATTTTCTTTCAAAATTCTCACCTCATATCGCATGATATATATTCTTGCCATCATTAAACATATTTATTCACTAATTTATTGCATAAAAAGAGACCTCTAAATTATAGAGATCCCTAAACTTTAAATTTATGTTATTTATCTTAAAAAACTGCTCGTCCTGGTATTATTACCTTTTGGCCAATTTCAATTATATCAGAATTTTCAAGTCCATTTATCTTCATTAAATCTTTAACTGTTGTATTATACTTTTTAGCTAATCCCCAAAGGGTATCACCTTCACCAACAACATAAATAGTTATACTTGATTTCTTTTCTGGCTTTTCTCCTTCTCCTTCAATAACATCACAAATAAATTCTTTATTTAATTCATATAATATCCTTCCATTTAAATTTATATTGATTTTAACTGCAATACTATTACCTTCAATTGCTGTATCAATATTTTCAACCGCTGCTCTTACTATTGCCTTCATCCCCTCAGCAGCACCAGAAATATCAAGTACAGTAGAAAATGGTATTTCAGATTTTATATCTGAGATGCCTTTTTCATCATTTACTACTTTATATAATATATCAGTCTTAATTACCCCTTCTACAATAACTTTATCAGTCATAATTTGTTTATCAGTTAATATTATCACAGCATTTGAATATACTATTTGTTCAGGTTTTAAATCACCTTCACTTAATTGAATATTATCTTTTATAACTGATTCTGAACAATTTGCTCCTTGTAAAATACCTATTTCATATTCTTCCTTTTTTAAATCCAAATTTACCTTGGGAGAATATGCATCCTTTATTGTATCTATTTTTTCTTTAGAAAATATCTTTATATTTGCTTTTATTGAAAACTCATTATTTATTATTCTAACTTCACCTAAATCATCTTCTTCAAGCATGAGTTCATCATTTAATATTTCATAGTAAACAGATGGAATCATATCTACTGTTATTCCTGGAACCTCTTCTTCTTTTGATAAATATATATCATCTTCCATACACAACAAATCATTAGTTTCATCACCTTTATACAATATATTTAACTTACAATAACATCCTAAATATATTTTGTCATCAACAATCTTGACTTCTTTTTTGTGAAGCATCAATCCGCAATTAAGAATTTTACTTATTTGGGGCTTATCCATTCCAACACGAATCATAGATTTACCTGTCAATTCAATCTCTTTATTTGCACTTATTCTATTTATAGTTTCAGTTTTTTTCAAAACTTCCACATTATTATTTCCCTCAATTTCTTTAACAAATTCAAATTCATTAGTCTTGTAAAGCTCCCAATCAATATCAAATATACCTTGGATTAGTATTTTTCTCTCATTCATGATTGCGGCTTCAATATGTTCTACTTTACATTCAGCTTCACAAATAACTTTATGTTCATCTTGATTAAGATCAATATTGCTTGCAAATTTTTGAGTATAGCTTACAGAATTTATCATAAGGCTTTCTTCTCGTGCTAAATATAAAACAGTATATTCAACTTTGCCTTCAATCACAATTTTATCTCCAACTATTTCTTTACTTATTATAGTTGGTTTTGATTCAACTGTAAGTATTTCTTCAACATCTGGATGAGTATCTGGTATTAAATATTCATCTTTTAATACACAGTTAGAATTATTTTCTCTTATAAGCTGTTCAAATTGAACATTTTCTTTTATAACTTCTATATCTGACATACTTTATACCTCCATAAATTTCTACTATCTATTTATATATTTTTTATCTCAAATTTATGCTGATTAATTTGTAATTTTATATAGTATAATTAATACATTTTTTACTTTTATTCCTTATTTATCCTCCTCTTGGGACATAAATATACTTACTTAACAAATTTATAAAAAAATTTTTATATTTTTTTGTTTTTTTATTGACAACAACTACATTTTGTCGTAATATAATAATTGGTTATTGACCATATAACCTCTCATAAATTCTCAATACCCTTTTATACCATAGTTGAAAGATGGAAACCCACCATCTTTCTTTTTTTATTTTAAAACTATTATTTCAAATTTAATTATCTAAATATTTATAAAATTTTTTATTTCTTCTCCTTCTTTAATCATATTTCTTATTTTCATGATGTAATAAGATTTAATATAATCAACTTTCTATCTTATCATATGATAAATAAACTAAATTTTATTTTCTACAATTTTTATTCATAGATAATTACATAAGATGTGAAATGTTTATAAATTAATTTATTAATGAAACTAATAGATATAAATTAAAAGATATGTATTTAAAGAAAAAAACTTCGATAAATCGAAGTTTATATTGTAGCTGGAAATACCAATTGTACAGTCTTTGTTAATACGTCTGAGTAACTATACGTTACTGTCCTTTGGGTGTCACATTTTAGTCTAATAACAAAAATACTAGGATAAACACTATCTATTATGCCATCATTTACTAAAACTTTTTTTCTTCCACCATTGGCTTTTAATGTAACTTTTTCGCCTATATGTTGTTCAATGTCGTTTTTTATGGAAGCAATTGTTTTAACTTTTTCCATACAAACACCCTCTTTCCATTGTAAATTATACATTTAATTCCTTTTTATGTCAAGTAAATTAAACATTTTATCACTTAATATAATCATTGTCAATATAAATAATATTTATATTATCCTTTTAATTAAGTCATTCTATTATTATCTTTTTTTTTCTTTTTTATTCTAAGTTTTTGGAAATATTACAAAAGTCATATAATAAATCCTTTAAGACTTTATGCCTTATGCTTTATTATATGACTAATAATTTAACCTATATATTTATTGATATAATCTATATATATGATGACTTTGGATATCCCTCTCTATATTTACCTCTTGTCTGAAGTCCTCCCACCCCTTTTATTCCTGTTATTGTATTCTCAATCACATCTGTTATGGATACAACTTTATCAATCCTTGTATATGCTATCTTCTCGCATACAAAAACAGGATCTAAACAATGAATTAGCACCCTGTTAGGGGATGATGCAAAGTTTGCTCCTACATCCAAAATCCTTTCATAGCAACTTTGGCATGCTCCTGCAAATATAACAAGTTCATCATAACTTGAATTATAATTTCTTAAATTTTTTACTGATTCTAAGTAATATTTTGAATTTCTATAATTGTTTAAATCCAAATAATCCTTTGGATCCCTTACAACACTATCATGACCAGTAAGAACTACTATATCAGGTTTTATTTCTTTAACAAGATTAACTATAACATCTGGCTGTTCATTTTCGGGTACTGCTTTTCCAACAGCATCAAGATGTAATTGCTTATATACCTTTAAACATGTTTCCATATACTCACTATCTCCATCTACATGAAGTATTCTTCCTGGTCTTCCAAAAACAAGTTCATCTTTATTTTTTATTTTAGATGTTTTTTCTGTTTTATCTCTTAGCTCCCCCCTTATACTTATTGCTTTTTTTATAACTTCATTTACTCTTGTGTTCAATATTTTATCTTTTGAACCAGTATCCTCTTCATTTGCGACTTCAAGATCATCAATTGCTGAATCCGCTATTATTCTTATGTTTATCCCTTTTAATATAATATTTTCTTTTCCATTTTTATTTTTTATATCTATTATTTTAAAAGTAATATCTTTTCCATATGACTTTCTAACAACTATATCCCCTATCTTCATTATTTTCTCCATCTATTATTAGTATAGTTTATAGTATGGATTAGAATATTAAAAAGTTTCCACAAAAACACTAATCTATAATAATTTATCCAAAATAAAAGACTGTTGCAAAAAATAATAAATAATTTTAGTGAAATCTTATTAAAAACACACCATAGCATAATTTTATTATTTTAAAATGCAACAATCTTTATAAATAATCATAGTTTGTAATATTTTTCAAATTTACCTAAAAACTCAAGATATTTGTCTTGTTCATTTATTATCGAACTCAACTTGCCTGCAAATGTATTTTGTCCCCAATTAACTTCATTATAATAATATCTATTAGCTAAGCGCCAATATCTTTGTGGAAATTGAAGATAAGAATATAGAACTTTATATTCTTCATCCTTTAGTTTTGATACAGAATTATAAGTATCAATTATCGCTATTGCAAAATCAATATTCCAATCTACACGCTTCAATACTTTAATCATAAAGTTACTAATGTCAAAAGTTCTAACTTCTCTTTTACAATAATCAAAATCTATTATATGGACTTCCTTATTTGCTCCTATAATTATATTGTGATAAGTAAAATCATGATGACAAAAACTTTTTTCATTTTCTGCAAGCATACATAATTCATAATAATCTGATTCTTTTAATGTTTGTAATGCCTTTTTGCCTATTTCCTTGTAAAATTCCATTGACTGAATATAAATAAGATCGAAATCATTTTTTATATTTTTCTTTCTAACCATATCTCGCATTTTATCTAAAGATTTTATTCTTTTCTCCATTAAATGTGGCCATCTTCCAAGATCACTTTTTAACTTTGAATTTTCAGGTGGATCATAACCTTTAGATGCTTCATGAAGATCAGCTAATGTTTTTGCTGCAATTTTAACTTCTTCAATGTTGTGAAAGTCGCATTCCTTCCCATCAAGCCATTCTGATAAAGTATATAAGTCCTCATTTACTAATGCATAAGGCTCTCCATCTATGTTCAAAAAATACTTGTCTAAATTGCTAAATCCATTCTTTCTTAAATGCTCTTTAGCACCATAGACAAATAATAATTTTTGAGGTCCATAATTTATCTTTTTTAAACATCGTTCTCCTTTATCAGTCTTAAGATAGTAAACACCTTTATTAGCCTTTATTTTTTCTATCTTAATATTAAATTGTCTTTCTATTTCAAACTCCCTCATCATAGTTCTCACCTCCTGTATATGTATATGTGTATATTTATTCTTTTATTAACATTTTTTATATTCTTTTAATATAATACAGTATGATAAATACTGTGGAAGGATTTCGAAATGAAAGTAGGAATAGATGGCAGAGCTGCAAAATGGTATCGCGGTACTGGAATAGGAACATACACCCATGAACTTATTCGTAATCTAGACTGTGTAGACAGCATAAATAATTATTTAATATTTATGCCTCCCTGTGATTCATTAAACAATCTAAAGGATAACTTTAAAATAGAAACAATTGATTCTATAAATTCTAATAATTTTTGGGAGGATATAAAAGTTCCTAATATCTTAAATAATTTTGATATTGAATTATATCATGTTCCTCAAAATGGAGTCGGTCTTTCTGATAATATATCTTGTAAAAAGGTAATAACACTTCATGATATTATTCCACTTAGGATGCCTGAAACTGTAAGCGACAGATATTTAAGAATATTCAACAATGAGCTTCCAAAAATATTAGATAATTGTGATGGTATAATTACAGTATCTGAATTTTCAAAAAGCGATATTGCAAAAGAATTTAATTTCCCAATTGATAATATATATGTTACGCCACTTGCTGCAGAAGATATTTATAAACCATTAAGCAAATCTCAATCCAAAAAACTTATAACAAGAAAATATGGAATCACTAATGATTTTGTTTTATATGTTGGAGGCTTCAGTCCAAGGAAAAATATTTTAGGCCTTATAGAGGCTTATTCACAACTTCCTGAAAGCCTAAAAGAAACCTTTAAACTTGTTATTATTGGTAGAAAGGGACCATCATACGAAAAATATAAAAAGCGTGCACATGAACTAAATGTTGAAAGTAATGTTGTTTTTACAGATTTTATACCTTTAGAAGATATGCCTTTATTTTACAATGCAGCTGAAGTTCTTGTTTATCCTTCTTTTTATGAAGGTTTTGGTCTTCCTCCTGTTGAGGCCATGGCCTGTGGAACACCAGTCATAGCTTCTAATGTTACCTCTTTGCCTGAAGTATGCTATGAATCTGCATTATTGATAGATCCTCATGATATTGATATGCTCTCTTATGACATTGAACGTGTATTAAGCAATAGTCTTTTAAAATTAACAATGGTCAAAAAAAGTCTTACAAGAAGCTGCAAATTTTCTTGGAAAAAAACAGCTATTGAAACATTACATTCATATGAATCTATAATTGAAAATTAAAAAAAACAAAAACGTTCATATTTTGAACGTTTTTTGATTTTTCGATTTATATTAATTTTTATATGATTTTCTTTAAATTTTCTATTAATTCCTTTCTAAATGGTTCATTATTCATTTTGCTTTTCAATCTGCTCAAATAAATATCATAGGTCCATTTTTTGCGTTTAAAATAATAATCTTTAGTTATAGAATATATATCTTTAGGAAACATTAAAAAAATATATATCAATTCCCTTTCTTCCTTGATAAGTTTACTTGTATTTTCGTATGCATCTAATGCAAGAAACATTTTATCAATATCAAAAGCTGAAGTCTTTATTGTTTTAAGAAGAAATTCAGAAATGTCACATACTCTTAAATCCAATGTCATATAATCAAAATCAATAATATTTACTTCTGAATTCTTAATAAGGAAATTATGATATGCCAAATCGTTATGGCATATTACTATGTTATTAGAATCTTTTCTCAATTCATCATATACACTCTTATCAATTTTTTCTTGTACAATTTGTATATCATCAATATATTTATCTACATTATCTAAAAATAAATTGTCAAATTCATTTTTGTATTCATATCTAGCAACAATACTTTTCATATATTTAAGATCTTCTATTGCTTTTTCTATTTTTACTTTAAATGATTCTCCAATAATATTGTTATTATATTGTTTTTTTAAATAATCTAATATTCCTTTTGATCCATCATGCATAAGTGCTATATTACTAGCACATAATTCTATTTCTATTGGATTACTAAAGGATGCTTCTCTGCCATTAAGAATATCCATAACCACATATATATTATTTTTCCATTCTATATAATTTAAATTATTTTTTAATTTATTATATTTTATTATATTCTTATAGCTTTTTTTCAAATAATTTAATGATTCACTTATAAATGTTATTCTATCAATATCATAATTTACTTTTTTCAAAATTTTATTGCCTTCATCAGTTGATAATATAAAAACTTTTCTAAGTGGTGTAACATCATTTATTTTTAATCCTGCTGCTTCAAAAAATTCCAGACTCAAATCATATTCACATAAATACTCTCTTTCAGAATACCTTATTTTATTCATTCTGTAACCTCCATATTTTCTAATGAATATATCATGAACCTTATTATTTTATAAACACTTTATCTTCATACTTTAGACTCTCCTTTAAAAGTTCTACAAACTCTTCATCACTCTTGCTTTTTTTGTTATTTCTATATCTTTCCCACGTTTTAAAAAAATTTTTAGGGTAACTACACAGCGCTCTAATATATTTTATACTGTCTAACGATAAATGAGATTGATGGACAAAAAATCTTATAATTTCATCTTCGTCTATATCTATTCCTTTCTTTTGAATCCTCTTTATATACCTATACAAATCTTCTTCAACGAGATTATAACTCATTCCTTTTATAGTCCCAATTTCAAAATTTCCATTCACTTTTCTTAAATTGCCTTGATCTACTCTTCCAATGCATATCTCTTCTCTATTCATGCTTCTCCTTATAATATCAAAGTATCCATTTTGTAATATATAATCAACAGCTTGTAATCCTTGGTAAACCATTCTCTTTCCTTCAGAAAGAAATAATTTTTCAACTTCATTTTTTGAATTTTTGTCAAAAACACTCTTATAATCTCTCTGAACCCTTTTTAATTGAACTTTAAACCCTTCTACTTCTTTCCCTATACAGCTTCCAATCTTACATAAATCATCAAATCTGCAGCAAATTAATGCTTTGTGTAATTCAACCATTATACCTATCTGATTTTCACATGACTTTTTTCCAAAACTTTTATCATATGAGAAATAATCATTTTTTATAATTATACCTTTAGATTCAAAATATTTATTTAATGATAATTCATCTATCTTAATCTCCCCCCTTAAAATAAGAATCAATAAACTCTTCTCTTTCAATTCTATCTTCAAGATATTTTTGCAGCCTATTTAAAAAAAATTCTTCTGTCCATGGCTGCTGTTCCCAATAAACTTGTATTCCAAGCTGCCAAAAAGCTTGTGGAAACCTTATAAATTCTCTCATTATAGGAAATTCACTTTTTTTTATTTCAAAAATTTTTGAATATGAATATAAAATTAAATCAGCTTTTCTAATGCTCCATTTTCCATTTTTCATTGCTCGTATAAACAGAGAAGAAATATCATGAAGATGTGAATCCAAAATACAATAATCAAAATCTATGATTTTAAATTTTCCTGTTTTCTCTACTAATATATTATGATATGCATAATCATGATGACAAAACCCACGTTTAAAAACTTCTTTTTCCATTATTTCTACATAATTATTTTTTCTAAGTCCTTCAATGCTCCTTTCTGCTATCTGTATCTCTTTTTCTATATTATCTAAATATATCAAATCGAAATTAGATTTGTAGGCTTTCTGTATTATTCTATTCTTAAAATCAAGAATTTCATTTTTTCTTGTTTCAAAAACTTTTTCCCATGAAAACCATCCTATTCTTGGTTTCATATATGAATTAATATTAAACCCTAAACTAGCTTTATGAAGTCTTGCTAGTTCTGTTGATATTAATGAAAGTTCAATAGGATTATCAAAATTACTCAATCTTGATGTAATCCATTCTGTCAAATAAACATAACTTCCATTAAAAATTCCAAACTCTAATCCCTTATTGTTTAAAATAAATTTGGGTATATCCATGAATCCATTGTTTTGTAAATGCTTCATTGCAGATAGGATAAAGTAGAAATGAGGAAATTCATATTTAATAGTTTTTAATGAATATGTTTTAGCAGCAGTTTTTATTTTATAGCTATTTTTTATTTTTTCTACTTTTTCTACTTGTAAATTATAATTTTCCTCAATAAATTTTTTAATTTTAATTACATCATTATCATCATTCATAAAAATTCCCAATTAATATTATTTATCTTATATATATGTTTCAAAATAATTTATTGTGATTTATAACAAATTCAATTTTATATAATCACCAAAAACAACAACTATTAATATCTTATAAATATATGTGTTTGTAGAGGTGCTCATATGAAAATTGCAATAGATGCACGAGGTGCTGATTTATATAATGGTACTGGAATTGGAACATACACTTTTAATTTAATTAATAATATGATAAATTTAAATTCTTCTAATAAATTTATGCTCTTTTGTTCAGGCTCACTTAACAAAAATTTCAATAAAAGTAATACTGAAATATTGTTTTCATCAGGTCATCATGGAACATTTTATGAAAAATATTACTTTCCTTCTAAAATAAAAAATTCTAATATTGACTTGTATCATATTCCTCAAAATGGAATAGGATTTAATTACGATGTTGATATCCCAACTGTTGTTACAATACATGATTTAATACCATATATAATGCCTGAAACAGTTGGAAAAGGATATCTTGAAAGGTTTTTGAGAGATATGCCAAATATAATTCGTAAATCAGCAGCAATACTTACAGTGTCTGAATATTCAAAGAAAGATATCCTAAAATTTTTTAGTTTTTATCCTGAAAACCAAATCTATGTTACTCCGCTTGCAACTAATTCAAAATTTAAACCTCTTGATAAAATTCAATCAAAATCCTATGTACAAAAAAAATACAGCTTTACAACACCATATATCCTTTACATAGGGGGATTTAGTCAAAGAAAAAACACGGCCGGACTTATTAAGGCATTTAATAATTGCTATAATAGTTTAAATAAATCATATACTCTATTACTTGGCGGTTCCTTAAAAGATGAAGGTTTGCAGCTATATGACTATGTAAAAGCTAACAACTTATCTGATAAAATTAAATTCTGTGGTTATTTAGATGAAGATATACTTCCAATACTGTATAGCGGATGTGAAGCTTTCATATATCCTTCATTTTATGAAGGATTTGGACTACCACCACTTGAGGCTATGAGTTGTGCTGCTCCTGTAATAACTTCAAATATAACTTCTATTCCTGAAGTAACAAATGATTCAGCTATATTAATAAATCCTTATTCTCAGCTTGAACTTGAAAAAGCACTTGTGAGATTACTAAATGATGAAATATTAAAAAAGGAACTTTCTGAAAAAGGATATAATAATAGTCTAAAATTTTCTTGGAAAAATACAGCTGAAAAAACACTAAATATATATCAAGATATTATCAATTCTCTTTCTGTATAACAATAACTATCAGCATAAAATTTTATATATTTTTCATAAAAAACAAAGCTGATGCATTCAGCATCAGCTTATGATATAAACAAAAAATTAATTAGAACCTGTATATGTCTTTTTTATATCAATAAATTTATTATAATCAGAAATTGTGTTCGATTTTTCTTCAATATTATTTAATATTATTATAGGACTGTTTCCTTCAAAATTATTAGGCATAACTTCTATATCCTTATTTTTGTAAGTATACAAATAACACGAAAAGAAATCACCTTTTGTGACATATTTAACTGCATCAGAATTATTTGTTATTACATAAGTTATGAATTTTTCCACAAGTTTTCTATTATCCTCTACATTATTTAAAACTACTAGATTATCTCCTTCATTACAAAAAAATTTGCTTGACCCATGAGAAATACTTGGTACATTTCCTATACTCCATGTACATTCAATATCTATTGCACTAATTTCTTTTATTGCATTTATAGATGATATTCTTCCTAAAAATTCTCCACCTTCATTCAAATTTAATATATTGTTATTATTCAATTCTGATATCATACTATCTGTTTTCGCCTTTACATCTTCTGAAGGTATATTTTTGCCCATATACTGCATTATTAACAATGAAACAAGATCCTCATAATCCTGACCAGTAGCATTTATTATTCTTACTTTTTCATTACTTCTCACATAAATATCTTTTCCAATACTTATTATATCATCCCATGTATTTATATCATCTCTTGTATACCCATATTCATTAAGCATATCTTCTCTTATATACAATGCAAGAGGCCTTGAAGTAAATGGAATCCCAATAGAAATATCATCATATTTCATCTGCTGAAGTCTATATTGAGAAAAATTTTTAGAATATGCTGATAGAATATCTTGTTGTTCCTCAAAATAATTCACTTTTTCTAATTTCATATCTTCAAAATCACTTCTATCAATTTGAGCTATATATGTTACATTATCATTTTTATTATTGATTTCCTGCATTATTTCTTTATCATTATAAATTTTTTTAACCTTCACTTCTGCCTTATTGTTTAATTCCATAAATCTCTCTGCACACTCTGATAAATAATCATATGTATCAGAATAGACAATTATCTCTATTTTTCCTCTAAGAACTTGTTCCTTATTGGGTTTATATAAATTAACTCCGAACATTCCAATTATTAAAATAATTATTAGAATTATTATATATTTAATTTTAACCTTCACTATAAACACCTACTTATATTCTCTCTTAATTATGGTAAAACTTATTAATAAGTATAACATAAAAAGTTCCCTATAAAAGAGAACTTTTTATTTTATTATTATATTTTTAACTATCTTTGTGAAATGATGCTAGCAGTTTTTACAAGCTTTATCTCCAATGCATCCACCCTTATAACATGAAGCATTAATTGGCTCATATCTTATTCTAATATTATCCTTATAAACCTTTAACATATACTTTTCATTAGGACATAAAGGACCTAATAAAAATTGTCCATAGCAATCAGTAAAAGTATGAGTCAATGGAATTATTCCTTTATCACAAACCTTTAATAGTTTGATTACAGCATCAGCTACAGGTTTTCCACATTCATCAATAACAGTTCCATATAAAACACTTCTGTTTTCTTTTCCTATTTGTATAACCGCATCAATCTGTTCATTTTCTCTAGGACATATAGAACATACACTTACTCTTCCGCTCATTATTTTTACCTCCAAAAGTTATTTATATAATAAATTATGAAGATAATAGTAAAATTGTGCATATTATTTATGTTCTAGTTTGTAAACTCTTTCATTCATCTCAATAAGTTCTACTGCTAAGTCTTTAAATGTCATAGTTGTCATTAAATGATCCTGTGCATGTACAATAAGCAGTGAAAAATCAATCTGATCATTTGCAGCTTCACCTTGAATTAAACTTGTTTCAGAACTATGTGCATAACCTAATTCTTCGTCTGCCATTCTTATAAGTTCTTTTGATTTATCAAACAACCCTTCTTTAGCGAATGCAATGGCTTCCATAGAATAACTTCTAGCCTCTCCACTGTGCATTATTATACTCAGTATTACCTCTTCCATAAATTGATTATCTCCCCTTATATTTTTTCCATTATATTCATTAATTTTACTACTATTCATATGAATTTAAAAGAAAAAAATAATAGAAGCATAAAACTCCTATTATTTAAGTTATCTTTACTTTGTTTCTTCTAAAATAACATTCAAATCAATTTTCTTTTTATCTCTTACTACTGTTATCTTCATAGTATCGCCCACATCTTTACTTTGTTTTATTTCCTTAAGTTCATCAAAAGTCTTTACTGCTTTTCCATCACACTCTACAATTACATCACCAATTTTTAAACCGCCTTTTTCTGCTGGAGAATACTCATCAACAGAAACTATATATAATCCTTCTTCCAAATTATATTTTGCAGCAGTGTCACTATCTATTGGTCTAATCTTTATTCCCAAATTTAAAATCTGCTTTGATAAAGTATCAATCTGGCTCTTGACTTCATTTATTGGAATTGCAAATCCTATTCCTTCAACACTAGCTGATCCCATTGATTGAGAACTTAATTTCATTGAATTAATTCCTATTACCTGACCTTTTGTATTTACTAAAGGTCCACCACTATTACCTGAATTTATAGCTGCATCTGTTTGAATTAAATGTACAGTTGAACCATTCTGTGATTGAATAACCCTGTCATTTCCGCTTATTACACCTTTAGTTAAAGTATATGCTAAATTCTTTGAAAGTGGTGTTCCTATTGCTATTACTTCTGCACCAGGATATAATTCGTCTGAATCTCCAAGTTCAGCAGTTGCTGGAACTTTAGTTCCTTCTTTTAATTTAATCATTGCTATATCTTTTTCCTGATCATAATTAACCACTGTAGCTGATACTTCATTTCCATCACTTAATGTAACAGTAATATCTTGTGCACCTTCAATTACATGATAATTTGTCAATATATATCCATCTTCATTTATTATAAATCCAGAACCCATACCTTCATATTGACTTGAAGTAAAGCCATTATTGGTTGTTCCTGTTGTTGATATTATTACAACAGCTGGTGATACTTTACTAAATGCATCTGCTGCTGACATTGCTTCAGAATCACTTTGTGTAAAAGATTGAGGAACATAATTTACTTGATTAGTTATAGCTGCCTTATTTCCATTTCCTGAATTATTCTTAATAAGAGAATAAGTAACGCCTCCACCTACAAGTCCTCCTGTAATTGTCAATAAAAGACATCCTGCTACCTTTCCTAAAAATCCTTTTCTCTTCTTTTTCTTAAATTCATTATTTCCATCGTATGCAAATTGGTTTCCATAAACATTTGAATCACTTTCATCAACTGGTGATGATTCTACATCAATAAAATTCTTATTTTCATCATTCATCATATGCTATTCCTCCTAAACTAATAACCTTTATATTAAATCAATAAACATTACTTACTTTATATTGTTAGTATATAAACTCTTTGTGTCAAACACATGACAAATAATAATAGTCTAAGAATTTTTTGATAATTTCCTTACCTGTTTTATAACAGTATTTATTCCATTAACAACACATTCAGAATCTGAAATTGATACTGGTGTCTCTTGAGAATTTTCAATATATAATGTTGTAATTTCTGGATTACCAAGATCAACCAATGGTTCTGACTCTTTATTGCTTATAATGTAAAGAGGTTTATTATAAAACATTCCGTCTTCTTGGCTTTCTGAAACATTCTTATATACATTTTCTATTTCATTCTTAACAGCACCTTTGTGATTTCTTCTATTTTTAAAACTATTGAATTCCTCTAATTCATTCTCATTCAAACTATTTATAAAAGTCGTATTTTCCAACGTAAGATTCATATTACTTAATAAAGATGTAAGTGAAATTCCAGCCCCTGCATATTCAATTTGACTTCTTATATATGGAATATATATATTTTTTTTAACTTCTTTATCCTCAAGACTTTTTTCAGCTATGGGATTAACAAGAACAACTCCTGCTACAGAATCTGGATATAATTTAGCAAAGTTAGTTAATACCAGACTTCCATATTCTTCACCTACAAGTATATATGGTCCAGATGCTCCAGCTTTCCTAAGTAACAATTTCAGCTGTTTAGCTTGTTCTTCTGGAGAAATCCTTGTTCCTCCATCATTAAATCCATAACCTCGTCTATTATAGATAAAAGTTGAAACCTTGTTTTCTTCATCCAGCATATTGCATACATTGTTCCACTCATATAAATTAGTTCCTATTGATCCATCAAAAATCACAGTATAATCACCACTGCCTTTAAGTTTGTACTCAATTTTTTTTCCATCGAGTCGTACGTATTTAAAATGTGATTTAAGCTTCGAATTTACAATTAAATTGCTTATACTTTGTATAAGAAAACCTATTGTTAACAATACTACTAAAAATATTGCACATCTTTTTAGTATTTTCATTTTACTTATTTTTTCTTTATCTAATTTATATAATCCATTAGAATGAGATAACAGCTTCATTTTTTATTACCCCTCCGCTAATTTTAAATTAGGCTTTGCATTAATATCTAAATCTGATTCTGCTCCATCCATCAATTTAAAATATGCTGCACTTCCAATCATTGCTGCATTATCTGTACATAAAATTGGTTCTGGAAATAATATTTCTATTCCTCTTTTAGCACCTTCATTAATCAAAGTTTCTCTTAAATATGAATTTGATGCTACACCCCCTGCAACTGCTATCTTGTTTAATTTTTTTCTTTCACATGTTAAAAATACATTATTTTTCAAAACATCTACAATAGCCTTTTGAAATGAAGCGGCAATATCTGCCTTATTTATTTCTTCTTCTTTCATTTTTGCTTTATTTAAATAATTTAACACTGCTGATTTAACTCCACTAAATGAAAAATCTAATGTGTTATCATGAAATTTTGCTCTTGGAAAATCTATTGCATCTTCATTTCCTTCTTTTGCAAGTTTATCAATTTTAGGACCTCCTGGATATCCTAATCCTAAAGCTCTAGCAACTTTATCATAAGCCTCACCTGCTGCATCATCTCTAGTCTGGCCTATAACTTCAAAATCTCTATATGATTTTACATGTACTACAAAAGTATGGCCTCCAGAAACAACTAATGATACAAATGGAGGTTTTAAATCTTTATACTGAATAAAATTAGCACTTATATGACCTTGTATATGATTTACAGGTATAAGCGGTTTATTTGCTCCCAGTGCTAATCCCTTAGCATATTGAAGACCAACAAGCAAAGCTCCAACTAATCCTGGTCCATATGTAACTCCAATTGCATCAATATCTTCTAATTTTAAATCTGCTTCTTCAAGTGCTGCTTTCACCACACTATCTATAACTTCAATATGCATTCTTGAAGCAACTTCTGGAACCACTCCTCCATATTTTTTATGTGTATCTATTTGAGATGCTATTACATTTGATAAAACTTCTCTTCCGTTTACCACAACTGCTGCTGAAGTTTCATCACAACTTGATTCTATTGATAAAATTATTTTCTTATCCATTTTTATCCCTCTTCTTATATATTTATCTTATTTAAAGTTTCTAATATATAACCACATTTAATTATATATTAGAAACTTTAAATTTCTTCTTTATTAATGATTAAAAATTTATTAAGATTACTTTCTTACATTAATCTTAATAATACCCAAATATTATACTTTATATATACAATATTATCAATTTTTCGTGATTGTATAACATATTAATATCCTGTATAGTTTTAATTGAAATACATTATATAAGGAGATATAAAATGACGGATTATGCTAAAGTAATAATAAAAGGCTCACCTATAACAAAATCAAATTTTAAGCTTCATAATGTAAATGGTCGTGCCATTCTTCCAGACAATACCGGAAAATACTATGATAGATATTCATTATATGAGCAGGAAATAGCACTTCTTGCACGAAGTCAAAATCCTGATGTTGTATTCTCAGAAAGCCTTATTGCAATATTAAAAGTGTATTATAAAAGTGAAAAAAGACATCCTGATACCATAAATATAACTAAAAGTATTTTTGATGGAATCGAAAAAAGTGGTTTAATAGTAAATGATGCTCAAATAACCAAAATATTTACTGAAGAATATTATGATAAAGAAAATCCCAGATTTGAATTAGAATTATATGCTGAAAGTAAATATAATTTCAATTATAAATTAACGCAAAAAGATGTTCCATCTACCCCAAAATTATATTCACCTATAAAGAAAAATATTTTAAAAAACAAACTTAATACAAAAATAAATAATAATTCTTCATCAAAATCTTGTAGCATATGTAAAAAGGACATTGATTCAGATAATTATATAAAAGCTGATGGTGGAAAAACAATCATATGCAATAAATGTTTTAAAAAATTATTTTAATATTAGAAACGGAAGTGATTGATAATATATGAGTTATAATATAGATATTATATTTTTAGGAGACAGTCTTACTTATGGCTATGGAGTTCCAAAAGAAAAATCTTGGGTATATCTAACAGCAAAACGCTTAAATCTTAATTACTTAAATAAAAGCCAAAATGGAGATACAACACCCTCTATGCTTTCAAGATATTACTCAAATGTTATTAAATATAATCCTTCTAGAATTTTTATAATGGGTGGCACTAATGACCTTTTGTGTGGAAGAAAAGTATTATCAATAAGTGATAATATTGAAATAATGATAAAAGACGGACTTAAAATAAATGCTGAAATTATTTTAGGAATTCCTCCTAAAATAATAGGTTCAATGGCTAATGAATTATTTATCCCCTCTTCATTTTACAAATACACAGAAGAAAATCTTTTAAATTTAAAAGAACAATTAATATGCTTATCTAAAAAATATAAAATAAAAATAATTAATTTTTATGATATAGATTTCACCAATTTTTATCTGGATGGCATTCATATTTCAACAGAAGGAAATAATATTATGTATAATGAAGCAGTAAAAATACTAAAATAGTATTTTTACTGCTTCATTTTATTTGAAAAAGTATTTTTTAATATATTCTGCAGCTTTTTTCCCGCATTCTGTTCCATCTATTTCTGAAAACTTGAATACATCTTCTCCATAAATTATATTTCCACATGCAAAAAATCCATCAATAGATGTCATATAATTCTCATCTATTTTAATAGCAGAAGTTCTTTCATCAATATCTACTTTTAATTTTTTTATTCCTTCAACTTCAGGAATAAATGCAATAGAAAGCAATAAACAATCACATTCTTTATCAAAAACACTTCCATCTTCTAAACTCAATAATTTAACATTATCTATTCTTGTTTTACCACTAACACCAATAATTCTTGATTTATCTATAATTGGTATATCAAATCCTTCAATAATATCATCTATCTCATCATTTCTAATTGTTTCAAAGTCTTCTTCCAAAACAACTGCTGATATTTTTACCCCTTCTATAATAAGTCTTCTTGCAAGAAGAAATCCCCATTTATCTTTTGCTGTTATTATAGCATTTCTTCCTGGAACATAACCTTCAAGATTTACAATTCTTTGAGCTTCTCCAACTGTAAATATTCCTGTAAGAGTATTTGTAGAAATATTTAAGTTTCCAGAATATTTTTCTCTTGCTCCCATTGCAAAAATAACTGTACTTGCACTTATATCTTTAACTCCTTCTAAAGGACTAACATACGTCACAACTCTATCACTGCTTATATCCAAAACATTTGAATTCAATAATAAATCTATATTTTTCTGTCTCAATTCATCTAAAATAAACTGAATATATTCTGGTCCTGTAATGCACTTTCCTAATGATGTTTTTCCAAAATTATTATGTATAAGCTGATTTACGATTCCTCCAACACAAGATTCCTTTTCAATTACCAAAATTTTCTCTATACCACATTTTGAAGCGCTTAATGCTGCTGTCATTCCAGCTATTCCTGCTCCAATAATAATCAAATCATAACTTGCCATAACTCTCTCCTTTTACTTTTTTATTTCAATTGTAAAATTTCCACTTTAAGTAAACCTAAAATCAATATATAATATAATTATACAATATATTATATTATTTTAAAGTTAGTGGTGATTTATATGAATTTACTTCCCTTAATCCTTTATTCAATAGGAATTATTGGTATTATACTTTCTCTTATATTTATTATTTTTTCTATAAAAAGAGGTGGACATGCTTCTTTAAGTTTAATTATAGCAGCTTTTCTTTTATCTATTTCTTTAATGGGAGCTGGAAGTGGAATACTATTTCTTCAACACATGAAAGTTCCTGACGACTCAGATAATATTGAAGTTGGAGATTCATCTGAACAGTCATCAACAAAAAATGCTGAAGCTTCAATTGATAATTTAAAATTTGAATATAATTTAGCTTCATCTGGAAATTCAATTGGTAGATATGCAGAAATCACAATTGATAATAATTCAGATAGTGTATTTAATGGGAAAATCAATCTTACTTTTTTAGATTCATCTCAAAAAGTTACCAATACACTTGTATTACCTATAAAAAACTTAATGCCAAATTCTACTTATAATCCTAATGCTTTGGTAAGTAATAGTGCAAGTAATATTGAATATTCTTTTTCTGGTAATTTTGATAAGAATATAGATACAAGTATACCATTCACTATAAAGAAAATAACTTTCGGAAACAATTTTTTTAGATTTGATGTTATAACTGATGATGCATCACCTCAAAATTTAAAAAATATATGTGATCAATTCTCAAGTGAATACAACTCAAGTTTATGTGATGGATTTCTAATTTATTTTTATTCATCAAATTCATCAGAAAAACTTAATTTTAATGATGCACTAGGAGATTTTTATTTAGATAATTCTACACAAAAATCCAACCTTGTACTCTACTAAATTCAAAATCTATTTTAATAGAAATTTATTTTAAACTTATTTTTTGATGAGACTATTGCACAAAGATTGAATTCTACTAATTAGTGCAATAGTCTCATTACTTTATTTATTCTATTTTCCAGCAATAGATAATTCTTTTACAATTACAGATGGACACCCAATACTGCTCATAGGGAACTTTAAATCGCTCCCTACACATTCAATATCCTTTAAAAGTGTAAAGAAATTTCCTGCTACAGTTATCTGCTCTATAGGAAATGTTTTCTTTCCGTTTTCAACCATAAATCCTTTTGCTGCTAATGAAAAATCTCCTGTTACAGCATTTGCACCTGAATGAAGTCCTGCAAATTCAGTTATTATCACTCCATCTTTAATATTTTCACAAAGTTCTTCAAAAGACTTTTCTCCAGGTTTTATATAAAAATTAGTAGCACTTATTCCTACGATAGATGCATATGAACTTTTAAATCCATTTCCAGTTGATTTCACTCCGGCTTTATTTGCTGTCTTTAAGTTGTATAACAATGTATTTAATTTACCGTTACTTATAATTTCTTTTTTATAAGTTGCAACACCTTCATCATCAAAAGCAGTTGTTCCTAGACCATCTTTTAAATGTGGATCATCTACTAAAGTAACAACATCTGATGCAACCATTTTCCCTTCTTTATCTTTTAGTAAAGATAGACCCTTTTGTGCTTGCTCTGAATCGAATATAGGATCAAAAGTTCCAAGAAGAGAAACCATTGCCTCATTATTTATTATTATTTTATATTTTCCTGAAGATATACTCTTTCCACCAACCCTAGATAAAGCTTCCTTTATTCCATCATTAGCTATTTTTTCTGGATTTACATCTTCTATCTTCTCAGCTATGACATATCCCATTCCATCATATTTTTCATTATTATCTTCTATTATTGGAACAACATATGCTGTCAAATGATTTCTCTTATTTTTTAAATCAAGACCCTTAGAATTGATTATTCCATACGTAGATTTTCCATAACCTATACCACATCCTGAAAAATTTACAATCTTATCGCATTGCTTTTTGCATTGGCTTTCCATTTCAAGAGCAAGCTTAATAAGCTGATCTGGTTTTACCAAATCAAGTTCTTTTTTATAACAATCAATCTTTTTATACTCTTTATCTCCTTCATAAATAAATTGTGTATCATTATTTTCTATAGCTAATGCTGCACTTTTTGCATTGTTTATAACTGTATTGATAGCTTCATCATCCAATATTTCAGTATATGAGTATCCCATCTTTCCATTAATCATTCCTCTAAACGAAAGTCCAAATGCAGTATTAAGTTTATACTTTTCCACTTCACCTTCATAAATGTTAATATTTAAGCTTTCAACATCTGAATAATAAATTTCGCATTCCTCAAAACCTGACTTTTTAGCTTCACTAAAAAGTTTCTCTTTAAATAAATTAAAATCCATCTTATCTACCTCCTACAGTTATTTTCTTAACTCTAATCATAGGCTGACCTACATTAGTAGGTATATTACCTGATGAAGAGCCGCATATTCCTTGAGCTAATTCTAAGTTATCACCAACCATATCAATATCCATAAGTACATCGCTTCCCTTTCCAATAAGGCTAGCACCCCTTACCGGCTCTTGAATCACACCATTTTTAACTAAATAACCTTCCTGAACGGAAAAGTTAAATTCACCTGTAACTGGATTAACTGACCCTCCTCCAAGTTTCTTTGCATATAATCCATCTTCAATAGATTTTATTATATCATCAGGCTTATCAGTTCCAGCAGCAATATAAGTATTAGTCATTCTTGATGTAGGTTGATATTTATAACTTTGTCTTCTAGAACTTCCTGTAGATTTCATATTCATACGTCTTCCATTAAGTTTATCTATCATATATCCTTTTAAAATACCATTTTCTATTAATACATTCTTTTGTGTTTTATTTCCTTCATCATCTATATTTAATGATCCCCATGCATTAGGTATTGTTCCATCATCAATTGCAGTAACTTTTGAAGAAGCTATCTGCTGTCCAAGTTTTCCTGCAAAAACTGAATTTCCTTTTGCTACTGCAGTAGCTTCTAAAGCATGACCACATGCCTCATGGAATATTACTCCACCGAATCCATTATCAATAGCAACAGTCATATTGCCTGCTGGACAGTTCTTAGCGTGAAGCATAGTATGAGCTATTCTTGCTGCTTCTATTCCTGCTGCTTCTGGATCAATTTTTTCAAACATTTCAATTCCCATATGTCTTCCTGGTCCTTGAAAACCAGTTTGATTTTCATTATCTTTTGATGCTACAGCACTTACTCCTAATCTAGTTCTAATTCTAGTATCCTTTATATATATTCCTTCTGTGTTTGCAATTAACACATTCTGTTCTTTATCTGAATAATTTGCAATTACTTGAGATATTTCATTATTATAATTTTTTGCTCCACCATATGCAGTCTTTAATACAGCAATTTTTTTTTCATATTGCACATCTTTAGGATAATATAATATAGGATGTATTGTTTCTATCTTTTTTTCATTTAGTACAATACTTTTTTCTTCCTTAATTTCTCCCAATGCAAGTGCAGCTCTATATGCTGTTTCTAATAAACTGTCTAAACTATTGTTGTTTGTATATGCATAAACACTTTTAAACCCTTTAAAAATTCTTATTCCTATACCATAGCTTCTTCCTCCAATAGCATCATGAACCTTTCCATCTACTAATGATATAGAATTATTGATTGAATCATCTTCAAAAATCTCAGCAAAATCTCCTCCTGTTATTAAACACTTAGACAATACTTCTGAAACTATATTTTTAGATAACATTAAACTCCTCCTTATTTAAATTTGAAATTATTTACTTTATTTTATTATACAAAAATATCTTATAATAAATATACATTTTTTTATTCAAATAAAATTTAAAATAAAAATACTTATGTAATATGAATAGATATATTTATTATATCTATTATATTAACACAAGTATTTTAGTATTACAGATTATTTTATAACTCTAAATTCATATCCATTATCTTTAAAATAATGAATAATATCTGGTAATGATTTAGCAGTTTCTTCTTTTTTATATGTATCATGCATTAATAATATAACTTTCTGCTTAGTTCCGGTTGTATTAATAACCTCTTGATATAACTGCTGTGCATTTTTAGATGCTCCTTCCGCATCTTTAGAAAGTGCATTCCAATCAATATAACTATATCCTTCTTGTTGAAAATAATCGTCTAATGCTTCTGTACCCTTCCAAGTCATATGTCCCCCAGGAAATCTTATTGCCTTAGTTGTAAAATCTTCCCCAAGAACACTCTTTAGTGAAGCATTAGTTTTTTCTACTTCATCCTTAAAATTATTCACATTAACAATATTATTAGGATATAAAATTTTATAATTATGTGAATAACTATGAATTCCTATAGCATTTCCTTCTGAAACAGTTCTTTTTAATAATTCTTTATTTTCCTCACTTGAATCAATTGCTTTTCCTAAAACAAAAAAAGTTGCATGTACTCCCTCATTTTTTAGTATATCTAATATTTGAGGTGTAACAGTTTCTGATGGTCCATCATCAAAAGTAAGATATACTGCTTTTACTCCATCTGCACCTTCAGGCATTTGTCCTTTCATTTGTTGATCTAAGTATTTTTGAATAAATTGCGGAGAATCTGATGGTATATCATTAATATCTGCATCACTTTCATTTTGTGCATTTGATTCGTCATTCTCTGAATTTGATTCATTATTTTTACTATTATCACTATCATTATTATTGTTACTATTATTTAAGACAATCTGATTATCCGTTGCTTGTACAGTATTTATATATGTAAAAAACCTTTGAGCCATTACAGCACTCCCCACAACAACCAGAATTACTATACTTGTACATAGAATAATTAATTTAGTCTCATACATCATTTTACTATTTTTATCTCGTCTTGATTTATGTCTCATTTTATCCCCCACACAATACCTATATAAAATTATAATAAATTAATAATATATACTCTTTTAAAATTATTAATTGCATTTCAATAATTATTATAAACATTCTATATAGTTTTACAATAATAAAAATATATTTTTAAGATATATTCTATAAATATATTAACATATAAATTAAAATAAGTTTACATGTTAATAATTCCAATAAATATAATTAATCCCTGTAATAAAATTTTAATTGATTTAAAGCTTTAAACAGTGTAATGATTTTTGCAGCATTTTTAATATTTATCATTTAATTTTCACATAAAAAAAAGCTGATTTCTCAGCTAAATTACTTAATATAAATAATATATATAAATATAAAAAAATGGCTCCGCGAAGAGGACTCGAACCTCCAACCTATCGGTTAACAGCCGAGTGCTCCACCATTGAGCTATCGCGGAACATTATTTGAAGAAACTATTGTTCTTTCAAAATTGCATATTATCTGTATTTACAACTTATTATTGGTCAAGCCCTCGACCTATTAGTATCAGTCAGCTAAATACGTTACCGCACTTACACCTC
>NZ_CAKVKB010000038.1 GCF_934754915.1 uncultured Clostridium sp. | reverse complement strand
CATTATATTTTATTTATAAACATACTATAAGCTTTCCTATTTACTAAATTTTCAGTAAGTTCAATTCTAATATGATTCATATTTCTTTTATTAATGACATACATATTATCATAAAGTTACATTTTTCTTAAATTTCATCTATTTCAAATCTGTGGTGGTATAATAATTTTAAACATGCTTTGTTCGATATTATCTAAATTGTGCAATAAATTTTATTATGAAAATATAATCATCCAAAAAACTTGCTAATGAAAATTTTTTAGTTACAAAACTATGGAAAGGAGATTTTTAGATTACTGAATTTAATCCTACATTTAAAGTAATCTACAGCATAAATATTATGAAAAAATTATTCAAAACATTATTTTTAATACTATTAGCCGTAATAATCGGTACTTCTGCAATATTTTATAAAAGAATATTTTTATTATATGGAATTGCTTCAAAATACATATCACTTGAAAAAGAAATTGACAATCTGGATACCGAATTTAATATTGATCCTATTGAAAATATAGATTATAAAGATATTGTTTATAAGAATACCAATGGTGTTCCATTGACTTTGGATATATATTCACCTTTAAAAAACGTATATGAAAAATCTCCTGTCATACTATATGTACATGGTGGCAGCTGGGCTTATGGAGACAAATCTCTTCCTGTAGCACTCACTCCAGTTCTTGATACATTCAGAGAACAAGGATATACAATAATAAGCACATCATATGAACTTATGAGAGAAAAAGAAGATTTCAGTAAACAGGTAGAAGATGTAAAAGACACTATACGATGGATAAATAAAAATGCTGAACAATATAATCTGGATACATATGAAATCGGACTATTTGGCGTTTCTTCTGGTGCTCATCTTGCAATGATGGCTGCATACACTGATGAAAATGCATTTACTAATTCTGAAGAGCTTAAAACTTATCCATGTAAAGTAAAATATTTGATTGACTTTGCAGGACCTACTGACCTAAGTCTTATAGATACAAGTGATTTGAATTTTGATTTATCAAAAATATTTACTTCAATAACTGATACAGATGAGACAATACAAAAATTCAATCCTATAAATTATGTAACTTCTGATATTCCTAAAACATTGATAATACACAGTAAATCTGACGCACTTGTTCCATTTGAAGGTTCCGAAAAACTTGTAGAAAAATGTGCTCAAGTTCATGCAAAATCAAAATTAATTGCACTTAACAGCAGTTCTCATGATTTATCTGATATATCTAATGATGACATCATAAATATTTCTAAAGGTTTGTTGTTCTTTGTCATTGCAAATTCACCAATATAATTTTTTAAAAATAAAAAAATCACCTGATTTTCGTAATCAGATGATCTTTTTATTTTAATATTCATAACTTTTTGTATTTTCACATAATACTATCTTAACTTTCTTGTCTTCCAACACCTTCTTATAAGAGCATAAAAATTCGTTTAATTCATTATCTGCAAGATCTATATTTTTAGAACTTACTAGTAATACATTTTCACCTTCAAGCATAACTTTAAGGTCATTTTTTTCATTCTTTATAAAATATTCTGACATTGCTTTTGATGTCATTCTGCTCTTATATTTTTCATGAAAGCTTACCGCTTTCTTCATATCACCATAATTAAATTTGGAATTTCCAAAATCTAATTCAGACATTTTAAACTGCTCTTCAATCATAGAAGGATCAAAACCATATCTCTCTAAAAATTTCTTTTGAATATTCATAAGCTTATCTTGAGATATATTATTTTCCTCCATATATTTCATTATATTCTGAGAAAAATCAGCCATATTCATTTTTCCTTCAGCCATCTTATAATACATAGAATATATGTATTCTTCAAATTTATCTACATCTTTATCTTTGACTTTATTTTTGATTTCATTAAAGTCTATTATTCTATCGTTATCTGACATAAT
Organism: uncultured Clostridium sp.; assembly: GCF_934754915.1. Classification (GTDB taxonomy): domain Bacteria; phylum Bacillota; class Clostridia; order Clostridiales; family Clostridiaceae; genus Clostridium. The sequence goes on along the minus strand of NZ_CAKVKB010000038.1, from coordinate 27,530 downwards.
ATCAACCCTCTCCTTTGTACTATTATATAATAATTTATACTAATAAATCTTCATTTGTTAATGATATTTGATTATTTTATAAATTACTTTATTTATACACATCTATTCTAAGAATCAATAAATTTTTTACAGATATTTCATGATTCATCATAAATTTTTAATTGTATATTATTAACTAGAATATATATATCTTAATATTCTACATTATAAACGAATATTTTCAGCATTATCAAGAAAATTTTATCTATAATCCTTAAACTCAGTCCATGCGTTTTCATATAATTTAAGTTTATCACCTAAATAATTATAACTTTCACATTTGTCTAAAAGTTCCTTTGGCATGTATGCATTAGGATTATTTTTTATTGAATCATCCTGTTCTTCTCTTGCTTCCATTTGAGGTGTTGTATAACCAATTTCATCTGCTGTTTTGAAGGAAGGATCTTTCTCACATAGAAAATTAATAAACTTTTCTGCATTTTCCTTATTTTCAGTACCTTTTGGTATACATAATGAATCAATCCAAAAATTTGCGCCTTCTTTTGGTACCACAAATTTTAAATTATCATGCTCTGCTTCAAGATTCAATCCTTCGCCTGACCACAATATTGATATTGCAGCTTCACCATTTGCCATTTTATCAGTATTATCATCAGATCCTATTGCAAGAAGATTTCCATTCTGTTTAAGTTCTATAAGCTTATCTCTCGCTTCATTTATTTCTTTCTGATCTGTTGTATTCAATGAATATCCCTGCATTTTCAAAACAGCTCCAAGACTATCACGCACACCATCTAAAAGTAATACATTCTTTTTATATTGAGGATCCCATAAAACAGTCCAGCTATCTACAGGTTCACTGACATAATCAGTATTATAGCATATTCCAATTGTTCCTGACATATATGGAACACTATATTCATTTTCCGGATCAAAACTCTTTCCTAAATGATCTGCTGCTATCTTAGACATATTTGGAACATTGTTAAAATCAATTTTCTCCAATCTGTCTTCCTGAATCATTCGCTGTACTAGATAATCTATTGATACTATCACATCATATTGAGAAGCTCCTGCAGTAATCTTATTGTACATTTCTTCTGGTACATCATAAACTTCTTGATTTACATGAATTCCATATTCTTTTTCAAACTCTTCAAGAACTCCTTCTCCTATATTTTCCCCATAATTTATAAAATTAATAGTGGGCTTATCTTGTTTTCCACAGCCATAAAACATACTTCCTGTTATGAATAAACTCATTATTAAGGCTGCTGCTTTTTGTATTTTTTTCATATATATCCTCCTAAAAACATATTTATTTTTAATATTACAATTTACTTAAACATATATACTCTATATAATAAAATCTTATTATACTTAAGAACCTCCTGTTCGTACATCCTCTATGTATATACGATAAAACCTAAATTGTAATAAATATTATATCTTATTTGAATCTATGTTAAAATCTAAATTATGTGTTAGTATAATAGTAATTGATATTTTCAATTATTACAAATAATTCACAAAGTATTTTATATTCTAAATTTCATTCAAAACTGCTCTATTGAAATTTCTCTATAGAAAAAAATAGAACTGTCACATTAAAGACTTAGTTCAATACTAGTTTTATTGTTTGAATTTAAAACAATAAATATTAAATCATTTAAATCTTTATGCAACAGTTCTCTTAAGAACTTTATCAATATTAAATTTTTCTATTTCTGAGTCTGTACAGCTTTTATGTTATCAAATGAAAAACTTGATTCCACAGTCCATGCTCCACTATATCCTTCTGGAACATTTGTATTACACCATATTCCCATTTTTTCAATGTGAGTAAGATCTAATGTTCCTCCATTTTTTCCTTTAAATTCACTGAAAGGTAAAGTCAGCACCTTCTCTTCAGTAGTTCCTGCAAATTCTGGAAGCCATACTTCAAAATCTTCGCCATTTGATGTTATTTGTATTACAAGTTTTTGTCCTTCTCCATCAGGCCTGCACCATAACTGAAGTGCATCACAGTCTGACCAGTCAGCATCTACATTCCTTGTCATTCCAGCCCAGCCTTCTGATGTTTTTTCAATAGAAATCTTATAATTAAATTTTAATTCATACTGATCATTTACTGAACCATTTTCTTTTTCAATAAGTTCTGGATTCAAAGTACATCCAGGACCACAGTTTGTTCCCCATTCAATATCAAGAAGTGATTTTTCTCCTACATAACTTTCAAAATCATCAACTTTTTTAGGATCTTTTACTGGTTCTTCTATATTAAACAAAGCTTTTATTGTATTTAATCTGCTATCCCCATTGCACAATTCTATTGTACCAACTGTTTTGCCTGCTTTATCTAATATATCCTGTGTTATTTCCCCACTGTATATTCCATTTTTCAAAACTGCCTTTACTGTATCTATAACTTTGCCCTCTTTGTTTTTTATAACAAATTTCATATTGCCGCTGCTGTATCCCTTTGCCTTTGCTGTAACTGTTACAGGATTTAATATCCTGCTTCTTGATGATGGATATGTTATAAATCCATATTTATATGCACATTCATCAACATTACTTTCAGTCTTTCTGTAATCTCCTGTCTGATTTGCAAATATTGACTTATCATCATTATAGTAATTTATAAATTCATTTATCATTTCATGTCCTTTTGAATCGTTTACCATATATGGAGCAAAAAAATTTCCTGTATCAAAATTAGCCCATACCATAAAATAAGGCATTGATGATTGTGATATTATATCTGATACTTCACTGGACCAATTCTTATTTGCATTTCCTGATACAGCAGTCGCTTTCCCATTACATATTATTCCAGTTTCTGAAACTGCTGAAATTTTTCCCCTCTTATCAGCCAAATTTTCAACCAACTTAATAGTATTTTCAAAATTCTTCATCCACGGATCATTTACTGTGTCTTCCTGAGGATCATTATGATACATATCAAAAGCTAATACATCAACAAATTCATCTCCTGGATAACGTGACAAATAATCTTCTTCATCTTCAAAAGGACCTCCTGGAGAATATACATATAAGAAATTATGAATATTTTTTGTATCTCTCATATATTCAACTGTATATCTAAATAAATTCTTGTATCCTTCTTCATCACAGAAAGATTTGCCCCACCAGAACCAACTTCCATTGTTTTCATGAAATGGTCTGAATAACACTGGAACTCCTGCATTCTGAAGTTTATCTGCATATGATGCTATCATGTCCAGATACTGAGTATATACTTCATTAAGATCTCCACCAGGCATTATCCTTGAAACTATGTTTCCACTTGTCACATTTGGTGAATAACCTGAAAAATCATATCTGCCATTAACTGTTCCCTTTTGAGCTACCAATTCAAAGTTTGGCATATGTGATGATAAGGTTATAATTCCACCTTCATCTGCTGTTTTTATACTTAAATCTGCCGCTTTTGTAATGAGATCTATTCCTTTTTGTTTTTCTTCATCCGTAAGACTGAGTTCATCTCCAGTTAAAGATAATGTATCAATTCCACATATTCCTGCAATTGAACCTGTTAAATCTTTTGTATCAGAATTTGTTCCACTGTCTTTTAATACAGCTTTATGATGTGTATCATTTTGATGTCCATAAATGACCTTATCTGTTTTTCCTACACCAATTAAATATGAATACAAAGATGAGGCTTCTGAAATAGCCTTATCATCTACAAGCCTGATACCTAATGGTATTTCTAAAGATGATATATCTATTGCTTCTTGTTCCTTTAATTGAGCAGTTTTCTTTACATATACATCCTTTTCTGCTTCTTTTTTAAAAGTGATATTATCAATGTATATACTTCCTTTGTAATCAGTATTGCTTCCTATTATTCCTATAATTACAGAATTCACATTAACATCCTTGCTGTCAAATTCCATTGTTACCACAGCTTTTTTCAAACCATTTTCAAGACTTTCAGTCTTCCCTAAATCTATAGTCGTATTTACATCTGCACAATTATCAATAAATAATTTAGCTTTAAATTCTCCTTTTGTCATATTGTCTGGATTGTATATAAAATCAAAAGTAAGTTTATTATAATTATTAAAATTAATATTATTCTCAAAGGTATTGCTTATTTTAAATTCGCTCCATGAAACAGAATCATCATTAGAATAATCTACATCCAGCTTCAATGCTTTTAAATCATCTGCATAACTAACTCCTTCTTTACCCTTATAATCGTAAGCTCCTCCATACTTCCATCCATCTTCTGAAGTATCAAAATTCCATATTATCTTATCATTATTTTTCTCCATGGCCTGTACACTTAGTTGATTTATAAAAGTTCCTGATGTAGATAATATCATTGCAGCTGCTATTAGCTTTAGTATATTCTTTTTATTCATTATTACATACCTCCTTTATAAGTCAATATGATAATTCATAATCAGGTCCTTTGTAAACGTTATATATATTTGCAATAAAATTCGCATATATTTAATAATATTTGTATATATACGTTTACATAGCAATATTCATGCCAAAAATTATTAAATTTAAAATAATGATAAACCATAAAACTCCTTGAAAAACAAAATATTTTCAAGGAGTTTTATTAGCTTCTCATATTTATTTCGATTCATTTACTGCAAATTCTTCAAATGCTTTGAGGAATTTTTCAACATGACATTTTTCATGTTTTACACTTAAAAATACAGCTTCAAATTGAGACGGTGCAATATTTATTCCATTCTTTATCATACATTCAAAGTATCTGTTGAATCTCTCAACATTACAAGTCTTCACATCATCATAAGTTCTTACTTTTTCAATATCAGTGAAAAATATTGTAAACATTCCTCCAACTCTGTTTATAGCAACTGGAATATTATATCTAATTGAAATTTCCTTTATTCCATCTTCCAGCATAGTTCCTATTTCCTCAATGTGATTATACCAGTTTAAGTTATTCTTAAGTTTTTTTAATGTGGCAAGACCTGCTGCCATTACTATTGGATTTCCTGACATTGTCCCCGCTTGATACACTCCTCCAAGAGGTGCTAATTGTTCCATTATTTCTCTTCTTCCTGCATATGCACCACAAGGAAGTCCTCCACCCATAATCTTTGCATATGTTACTAAATCAGGATTTACATCAAAAAGACTCTGCGCACCTTTAAATGCAACTCTAAATCCATTCATTACTTCATCAAAAATCAGCAACGAACCATATTTATCACATAATTTTCTAAGTGTTTTCATAAAATCTTCTTCTGCTTTTATTACTCCCATATTCCCTGCTACTGGTTCTATGATAACACATGCAATTTCATTTCCATACTTCTCAAATAATTCTGTAACTTGCTCTTTATCATTATATATTCCTATGAGAGTATTTTCTATGGCACCTTCTGGAACACCTAGAGAACCTGGAATTCCATTAGTCATTACTCCCGAACCTGCTTCTATTAAAAATCCATCAAAATGTCCATGATAACATCCTGCAAATTTAACTATCTTATTTCTCTTTGTATATCCCCTTGCAAGTTTGACTGCACTCATTGTAGCTTCTGTACCTGAATTAACCATTCTTATCATATCAATATTATCTAAATTATCACACATGAATTTTCCAAGTTCCAATTCAAGTTTTGTTGGTGCCCCAAATGCTAATGCCTCACTACTTGTTTCTTGTATCGCTTTTACAACATCTTCATCACAATGTCCAAGAATTAATGGGCCCCATGCAAGTACAAAATCTATATATTCATTTTCATCTTCATCTTTTATTATTACACCCTTGCCAGACTTTATTATTGGAGGATTCATATTTATTCCCTTAAAACATCTTACAGGACTGTTTACTCCTCCTGGCATATATTTTTGTGATTCAATAAAAATCTGTTCATTACTCATTATTTTTCCTCCTGCTTATAATATTTTCAATTGAAAATATACAATTGAAAATGAATGATGAAATCTTGGCTTGATTTCTTTTTATTATGTAACTTTGTATTAAAATATATATGATAATTTTTCATATTTAATATAAACATCAAAAATAACTCAGTATATACAGAAATTGTCTGAACACACAAAATAATTCAGACAACTTCATTGTTTCTATAATATATTTATTACCTAATCCTACTATCTATTATTTAATATTTTTGATGCTTCAAGTGCATGATAAGTTATTATTATATCAGCACCAGCTCTTTTTATTGATGTAAGAATTTCCATCATAACTCTTTCTTCATCTATAAGTCCAGCCTTTCCAGCTGCCTTTACCATTGAATACTCGCCACTTACATTGTATGCTGCTAATGGCATATCAAAACTATTCCTGCATTCTCTTATAACATCTAGATAAGAAAGAGCAGGCTTAACCATTATTATATCGCATCCTTCATCAATGTCCATCTGAGTTTCCCTTATTGCTTCCATTCTATTTGCAGGATCCATTTGATATGTTTTTCTGTCTCCAAATTGTGGTGCAGAATCTGCTGCTTCTCTGAATGGTCCATAAAATGCAGAGCAATATTTTGCAGAATAGCTCATTATACTTACTTTTCTAAATCCATTTTCATCAAGGGCTTTTCTCATTGAACCTATTCTTCCATCCATCATATCAGAAGGTGCAACCATGTCAGCCCCTGCTTTTGCATGAGATACTGCTATTTTATCTAAATATTTTAATGTTTCATCATTATCTACATCATGTCCATGTAATATTCCACAATGACCATGAGATGTATATTCACACATACATACATCTGTTATTACCAATAAATTTTCATCTAATTCTTTTATTTTTCTAACTGCCTGCTGTACTATTCCATTATCATTATAAGCTTCACTTCCGCATTCATCTTTATGATCTGGTATTCCAAAAAGTAATAATCCTGCAATATCTGCTTTTTGTGCTTCTTCTACAACTTCATTTAATCTATCTACAGAATAATGATAATTCCCAGGCATTGAAGAAATTTCTTTCTTTATGTTTTCACCTTCAACTATAAATATAGGATAAATAAAATCCTTTGAATTAAGTTCTGTTTCTCTTACCATATCTCTGATTGCAGCATTTGCTCTCAGTCTTCGTCCTCTTTTCAACATAACTATTTTTATTCCTCCAAATCCATTAATTTATATAAAGCATTTCTATTTTTTAACAATATGAGTTATATTCTATAAAAAACAATATCTTTCTATTTATATAAAATCAACTTTATTATGGCTAACACGCCTACTCCAGAGATAACGTTATTTATTGTCAATCATTTTTACTATTTCTTTTAAAAATCCTTCTTCTGAATGTTCAGTACACATATCTGCCTTTATTCCAATTTCATTAAGAGCTTTATTTGTTTTAGGTCCAATTGCAACAACATGTTTTTCTTTAACTGACTCTTTTCCAACCATATCAATAAGGTTATGTACTGTTGATGGACTTGTAAAAAACACCACATCAACTTCATCAAAAGCTTTTTTATTTCTTACTTTTCCCTTTACCGTATTATAAATAAATACTCTTTCAACATCTGCTCCAGCTTCTTTTAGTTTTTCTGCCACATCTATATTTGCAATAGATGAACAAGGTATTAGAACTTTATCATTTTTATTAATATGAGGTTTTAAAGCTTCAACTAAACCTTCACCAACAAATTCACGTGCTTTTTCAAAACATACAATTCCTCTAGATTCAAGGCTTTTCCATGTAGCTTTTCCAATAGCTGAAATTTTTGCATTTAATCTTCTTATATCATACTCCTTTTTAATAAGATAATCAAAGAATACATTAACACTATTTGTAGACGTAAATACAATATGTTCATATTCACATAACCTATCAATATACTCATCAAGATTTTCAGGTGAAGGTTCTATTTTAATTGCACTTATTGATGTAACCTCAGCTCCCATATCTCTTAGTTTGTCTCTTAATGAAGCACCTTGCTTCTGTGATCTTGTTATGCATATATTAATTCCAAAAAGAGGTTTATTTTCATACCAACTAAGTTTTTCATTTAATGTTACAACTTCACCAACAACAATTATACAGGGTGATTTGAGACCTGCATTTTCAACTTTTTCAACTATATTTTTTAAATTACCTATGACTTTTTTTTGTTTACTGCATGTTCCTCTCATTATTACACCACAAGGAGTTTCCGGATTCTTCCCATTTTTAATCAGTTCATCAACTATATTCTTTAAACTGCTAAGTCCCATCATAAATACAACAGTTCCTTCTTCCATAGCTAATGCCTTAAAATTTACATTTAAATTTTTAGATGACATTCCAGTTACTACATGAAAACTTTGAGCTATTCCTCTATGTGTTATAGGTATACCTGCATAATTTAAAACTGAAATAGGTGAAGTGATTCCAGGAATAACTTCAAACTCTATATTTTTTTCTATAAGTGCAAGGACTTCTTCTCCACCTCTTCCGAAAACATAAGGGTCTCCACCTTTTATTCTTCCTACAATATGTCCTTCTTCTGCCAGTCTTACAATCATTTCATTTATCTCTTCCTGAGTTTTATAATGTGCTCCTGGTTCTTTTCCACAATAATATACTACACAGTCATCATTGAGGTAATTCAATATATTGTTTGAAACAAGTCTATCATATAATACTGCTGTACATTTTTTTAAACATTTTACTGCTTTTACTGTTAATAACTCTTCATCTTCAGGACCTGTTCCTATTATATAAACTTTACTCATAGATAATTTTCTCCTAATAAATTTATTTGATATTTTACACCGACTTTAATATTTTTTCTGCAAGTTTCTTTCCTAATTCAATATAGTTAGATTTATTTCCTGTAATATCCTTTTTTACTATGTTTCCATTTAGTTCATATATACCAATCATATATAACTCATCATCATTAACTTCACTATATGCGCCAATAAGACTGTGACAGTCTCCATTAAGTTCTTTCATAAAGCTTCTTTCTGCTTCTACTGTAAGTCTTGCTTCACTATTATCCAGCTTCTTGAAATACTTCGAATTTTCCCTTTCTTTTACACATTCAATTCCTATTGCACCTTGTGATACTGCTGGAAGAAATTCCTTTGGATCAAAATATTCTGTTATCATATTATCTAAATTCAGCCTATGAATTCCTGCTGCTGCAAGTACTATTCCATCAAGATTTTCACTTTCCATCTTAGCAAGTCTTGTTTGTACATTTCCCCTTATAGATACTATTTCAATGTCACTTCTCAACATTTTTAATTGTGCAGCTCTTCTTATGCTGCTCGTTCCAATTTTAGCTCCATATCTCAATTCTCTAAATGAAATATTATCCTTTGATATTAAAACATCACGTACATCTTCTCTTTCTGCAATTGCTGCTATTTCAAATTCACTGCTTAATTCATAAGGTACATCTTTCATGCTATGAACTGCTCCATCTGCTTTCCCTTCTAAAAGAGCTTTTTCTATGTCTTTAACAAAAAGTCCTTTTCCTCCTATCTTATTTAATGAAACATCAAGTTTTCTATCTCCTTCTGTAACTATAAGCAGCTTTTCACTATCTATATCCAATTTCTTTTTTAAGTTATCCATAATTATTTCAGTCTGAACCTGAGCCAGTTTACTCTTTCTAGTTGCAAGTATCAATCTATTCATAAAAATATCCTCCAATATTTAAATAAGCCCATCTACAATTTCTTTAGAAAATCTGCTTTTTATACTTTCAATTCCTTTCCCCATATCAAATTCTTTTTTAAACTCATCACTAAAAAGAAATTCTATTATTTCTTTTTTATGTTCTGGAATAGATTTTGCTTTATTTCTAATCTTTGTTGTAAAATCTATATATTCATCATAATCAGCAAGTATCTCTTTTATATTATCAGCTGCCCATACAGCTCCTCTAGGATTACCTCTTTTTGTATTTAATGCAATATTAATATTTTTTGAGTTTCTTTCAACAGGTACAACTGCCATTCCCTCTGAAAATTCAGTGCAGTCTATATATATTTTATAATTTTCTTTACAATATTTTACTATATCTTTTTTTATTTTTACATCATTCAGTGCAATTATTATTACATGTTTATCTTTTAAAAAATCACAGTAAAAATCTTTATCAATAAGTACAAGATTATCATTTGTTTTTGAAAGTTCTTCAATTTCTCTTGAAAATTTTTTTGCTAAAATTTCTACATAACATTTATTATTTACAAAATGTCTGGCTTTTATTGAACCTGCTTTTCCGCCACCTATAATGCCTATTCTAAGTTTTCTAGAAAAAAATGAAATGAAGGAATAGTCTGCTACTTCACTTTGAATATCTTTTCTAATATCTCTATGCATTTACTTTCACATCCTTTTAATGTTTCTTCCTTTAAAACTTTTATCGCTCTATTTACATAAAAATCAGAAGCACTTTTTATCAAAACTTCTGCCAGCTCAGCATCTTTTTTGTCTTTACACTTATTCTTAAAAGTAATGCTTCTCTTCTCATATACATCATTTCCAACTTCTTTCAGCCTCTTTATTTCAGGAATAACTTTTCTAACTTTCTTCCATTCATTAAATTCCGTTAGATATTTATTTAATATATATCTGTTTTCATTCATTCTTTCAATTCTAAGTTTTTTGTTTTCATCATTTAGTACACTTATTTTGTCTATGTTATATACTTCTGCTCTATCTATATTTTCTATTTCTTTGTCAACATCTCTTGGAACTGCTAAATCATAAATATACAGCTTTCTCCCAGATTTTTTTATATCATTATGTGATATAACAATATGAGGTGCAGATGTACATGATATTATACAATCAACTTCATCTATATATCTATCCTTTTCTTCAAATGTAATCACCTTAACTCGTTCATCTTGAATTTCATTTTTAATATTAATATTCCTCACAACAAGATAAACACATTTACTTTTATGTGAAAGAAGATATTTCATTACAAGATGTCCAACATCTCCATATCCAATAAGCATGAATTTCAAACATCCTTTTTTTATACTTTCATTTACAGCTATAGAAGCTGATGATACTGGAATATCGTAAAGTCTTGCTTCATTTTTGAACCTTTTTCCACAAGTAACAGCTTCTTGAAAAAGTCTGTGAAGTTCCATATTGACTGAATTGTATTTACATGCTTCTTCATATGCATTTTTAATCTGACCAAGTATCTGATCTTCTCCAGTTATCTTTGAATGAAAACCACAGCAGACTTCAAATAAATGTCTGCAGGATTCCTCTTCATTTGCCAAAAACACGTATTCTCTCAATGAATAATTCCATTCCAAAATATCAAAAATCTCTTTTAATAGTTCTTCTTTCTCAAAAAAATCATTAAAATAAATTTCTGTTCTATTACAGGTTGATAAAATTACTACTTCTTTAAAAATTTCTAATAGTTTTTCTGTAAATATCCTGCACTTTTTAGGTTTTAATACAAGTTTTTCTCTTATCTCTAAAGGCGTATTTTTTTTAATTCCTATTAATCCTATCACAACTCATCACCTCTACAGTTATTCTAATAGTACTTTCTAGATAAAAAACATCTCCTATAAAATTGTATTTAAAATAAATGTGAGGTATTTTATAACTAAAATACTTCACAATACAAATTTTTAATGAGCTGTACACTATCATCTATTTTTTCATTTTATTGAAGTCATATTATTTTCAAAATTATAGTAAATAAAACAAGATTAAATATATTTTCTTAATTCATTCTCCAAATCATTCATCTTTTCTTTACTTTCAAAAGCATCAAAAGGTATTACTATTCCAGGATCATCCTTTGCTGCAATACAAAGGCATTCATTCATATGTATTATTTCAATTATTGATTCAGGTTTTATTGTTGATTTTTCTTTATCTCTTACAATTTTCATAACCTTTCCATCAAATTTAAATTTTACATTTGAATCTATAATATTTCCTCTGTTTTTCAGATTCTTTTTTATTGTTCTTCTTAACTGCATATTGATAAACTTTCCAAAGAAAAGTAAATTCAATATTCCAAAAAGAGCAAATACTCCGGCAAAAGTGAGACCTAATGCAAATTTTCCCTGTTCTTTCATTTTAAATGCTGCAAATACATAAATTACTGCTGCCGCCAAGCATATGATGAGCATAATAATTGATCTTTTCTTTACTGCTTTTTGAAAATCTTCTGCGTTTGTAGCTCTATGCATAGAAAAATCACATACTTGTTTTTCTGTATTTTTATATTTTAATTCAAACATATTTTCCCTCCTGTGTTTTTTTATTTTCAATACTTTTTATTATATAGTTTTTGTTTAGATTTATCTACTTAGATTGTAGAAATGACCACTGAAAATATAAATTTTTTAAAATTATTAATCGATTCTTAAGTAACTTTATGTTTTTTTAATATGATTGACATAATTCTGACACATAATATTTATATAATTATATTTGTAAAGTAGTTAAAGAATTATTATTTACCCCTTTATTAAATAGTAATGACCGTTTTCCTACGGCAGAATGAAAAGAGACTGTAAATTCCCCTAAGTTTACAGTCTCTTTTTATTTGATTTTTATCTTCAAGTTTTAAATGTTATTCACTATAAATTACTCATAAATATTATATTCTACTATAAAATATTCTGTTTAATACCTTTAAAACCGTATTATTAAATACATATATTTATCTATTTTTATTTAAGTAGCAGTTTAAAATTATTTGAGAACTTTCATATCAGCTAAAAAATCAAAAGCAACTCTTTATACATTAATCTAAATCTTTAAAATTTCATCCATGCTTTGTCCATCTGAAGATTCTAAACTTCCGCCAAACAACTTTACAATCGTAGATGCAACATTTATTACATTTCCATTTTCTAGCACCACACCTCTTTCTATATCAGGTCCATATGCAATGAATACTGGTTGAGGTCCCTTTTCTGGAAGATATCCATGAGTTGCATGTCCAAATTTATAATCTGTTGTATCTAAAGGTGAAACAAGAGGTCTGTTCCAGTCATTTCCGAAAGTTGTAAATCCATCAGTTTCAATCACAAAAGAAAAATCTCCACTTAAATGTTCCTTTTCTTTTATCTCTTCTGCTGTAAAAACTTCTTCAATTCCATAAACCTGTTCATCTCTTAATGAGCATAATAATTTGTATACCTTATCTTCTATCTCTTTATCTTGAGTATCTTTTAAGTATACCTGTGCTGACATTGCAGCTGAATGTACATACGCCTTCCAGTCTGTAATTTTTCCATTTTCATCAGTTTCTATAAGACCAGCTTCTTTAAGAATGACATTTGGATTGACAACTCTTGTGATATTCATCTGTCCATGATCACTTAATATTATAAAATTAGTTTCTTCAAAAACTCCTGCATTTTTAGTTGCAGTTATAATCTGTTCTAACTGTTTTTCTACAACATTCAATTCCTCAGTTACTGCACTTGAGAATACTCCAGTCTTATGTCGCATTCCATCTATATTAGCTGGATGTATGGCAATCACATCAGGTTTATACCTTCTTATTATTTCACATGCACAATTTATACAAAAAATATCTGAGCCGGGATGGGTACTTACATCCAACCCATCACAATATTTTTTCACCACATTTTCATAGACTTCTTCAGAAGTTCCTGCATCAGAAAATAATTTATGAACATCTGCTTTTTTATCAAGAGAACAATACTCATTTATTAAATAATCTATACTTTTATGATTTCCTGTTACAGGCCAGTATACTGCTGCTGTAGTTTTTCCTGCCTTTTTTGCAGAATCAAATATATCCTCTACTTTTATTGATTTTCTATTCCAATTCCAGTCACTCGCGATTTGTCCTACATGAAATTCCTCATTATTTATTACCCCATGCTTTTCTGGATATGTTCCTGTTATAAGAGTTGAATGAACGGGATATGTAACTGTAGGATAAATTGATCTCATTCTATTTACCCTTGAGCCTCCATCTAAAATCTCTTTAAAAAATGGTTTCTTCTCCAATTCCTGCAAATCCTCATACACAAGTGCATCTACTGAAAAAATTATTAGTCTGTTACTCATTTTTCTGCCTCCAAAACAATTCCACTATAATTTTCTTGTACTATTTACTAAGAACATCATTAATATCTTTATCCAATTTTTCAAGTTCTGTATTTATATCAGCATTTTGTAGAAAGATACGTTCTTCACTTTCTTTTAAAAGCTTGAGCACTTCAGAACAATATACTGTCTTAGGACGTCCTACTGCATATTGAAGCTGATCTACAGCCACCTTAAACTGTGGTTGTTCTTTATAAAGGTTCTGTATTATATCTGTATCTACTGCTGATTTTCTTGTTGGGAGATATCCAGTATTTCTGCTTGCTTCAGCTGTTCTTTCTGTTGATGTCATAAATTTTATAAATTCCCATGCTGCCTGTTTCTTTTCTTCTGGAAGCCCACTCACCATATACATATTACATCCGCCAGTAGGAACACCATAATTATCTCCAGCTGGCATGAATGCTGTATTTAATTCAAATCCACTTTCTTTTGCTACCTGAAGGTTATATGTTAAATCAGCTGTTGATGAATAGAACATTGCACATTTTTGATTTTTAAAATCAATTTTCTTCTTATCATTTCCTTCATCTGTTCCGTTTAAAATCTTTATAATTCCTTCATCATTCATTTTCTTTAATTGTTTTAATCCTCTTGCCATTTCTTCAGTATTTACATTTGATTTAGTATCATTGTCTTTTAAAACAGATCCTCCAACTTGAGCTAAATTAGCTTCTGTAAACCATGTATCTACTGGATAAACCATACCTACTGCATCATCTTTAGTTAAAGCTCTGCAGTATTGTTCAAGTTCGTCCCAGTTTTTAGGTCCAGCTGGATCTAACCCTGCATTTTTAAGCATAGTTGCATTCATATAAAGAATTGGAGTACTTCTCAAATATGGAAGTGCATATAATTTATCATCAATATATGAATTTTTCATGAGCCCTTCATGAAAATCATCGAAATTAATATCATCTTTTTCAACAAAAGGAGTCAAATCTTCAACAACACCACTCTTTACCATTTCAGGTATTGATGCTATTTCTGTAATTGTAACATCTGGTGCTTCATTAGCTGTAAATGCAGCTTTTGTTTTTGCTTTTATTTCATCGTAGTTTCCTTGATACTCAGCTGTTACATGGATCTTATCCTGTGATTCATTAAATTCCTTTACAAGAGCTTCATTATTTTCACCAATTTTATCTTTAAATGTGTACCAGTATGTAAGCTCTATTACTCCATTATTTTGAGAACTTTCTGCATTTGCACTGTTCCCACATCCAGTAATAAGCATAGATATTCCAATCATTCCAACTAACATAATTGATAAAAATTTTTTTTTCATCTTTTCTCCTCATCTTTCTATCTTAAAATATTATTCATATATACATGCTGAAACATAATCAATTTACAATTCTAATTGACAATATACAATTGACAATCTACAATGAATGATGAAGTTTTTATGCAATTTTTTTGATATTTCTATTATTATTCATACATACTTTCCCATTCATTGTATTTGTTATAGTGTATACGTTGAAATTTAAATAATAAATAGATGAAATTACAGCATATAAATTAAATTTTCAGTTAATTGATTCAAACTCACTATTTTTCTCCTATATATGTAAATGCCTCTATTATATGTTTTTGTGCAAAAAAGAATACAATCAATATAGGTACAATAAGCAACATATTGGCAGCCATTAGAACATTATATGATATTCCTCCATCAACTTTGCTTATTCCTGCAATTCCAACTGGAAGAGTCCTCATTATATCTTTTGTTGTAAGAACAAGAGGCCAGAAATAGTCATTCCAAGTACTTATAAAAGTTAAAAGTCCTAAAGTTATAAGAGTAGGCTTTGCAATAGGAAGCATTATTTTAAACATTATCTTCAGTTCACTTGCATCATCAAGCCTTGCGGCTTCAAGAAGTTCTTGTGGAACCTGCATAAATGCCTGTCTTAACATAAATATTCCAAATGCACTGCTTGCAAATGGCACAATCAATGACATATATGTATTTACCATTTTATATTTACTGAACATTATAAATATAGGTAAAAAAACGAGCTGAGCTGGAATCATCATTGTTGACATTATTACTCCAAAACTTAAATTTTTACCTAAGAATTTGTATCTTGCAAATGCAAATGCTGCTGGAATTATTGTTACGAACTGTAATACTAGAATTGAAATTGTTATTATAATACTGTTTTTTGTATATTGAAGAAATGGTCCTGAATTTAAAGCCTTTGTGAAGTTTTCAAAATTGATTTTTTCTGCAAAGAACGTAGGTGGGAATGTTAATGTTTCTGATAATGATTTGACTGATGTAAGAACCATCCAATAAAATGGTATGAAAAATACTGCAAAAATTATTATACTCATAAAAATTCTCGGCAAACTGGACGCCCAGTTTTTAATTAAACTCATATCTATTTCTTTGAAAAATTTTTCTTTAGAATTATATATTGATGTGCTTTTTCTTATATCCATAAACTAATCACTCCTATGCTACCTATAATGGACTTTTCTGCTGAGCATTTTGAAGTATATTATTGTCAATACTCCTATTATTGCAAATAGTACAACTCCTGCTGCAGATGCATATCCAATTTTATTCAATTTAAATCCATATTCATAAATATAATAAACAAGTGTATTGGTTGAATTTAAAGGTCCACCTTCTGTAATAAGTGCTATAGGCTCAAAAACCTTAAAAGAGCTTATTATATTCATTATGGTCAAAAAAAACAAGGATGGTGATATCATAGGTAATGTTATTTTGAAGAACACTTTTAGCGGCTTTCCTTCATCAAGCTGAGCTGCTTCATATATATATTGAGGAACTGCTTTTAATGCTGATAATATTACTATTGCATTATATCCAATACTTTTCCATATAGAAATAATACATAATGATAATAATGCAGTTTTTTCATCATGGAGCCAGTTTATACTGTCAATTCCTATAAAACTCAAAAGATAATTTAAAAGTCCATAGTCACTGTCCATTATCCACTTCCATATGAAGGCAACTGATACCATAGAAACTATGTATGGGGCAAAGGTAACACTTTGAAGTATCTTATTTATTTTTGTATTTCTGCTCAAAAACAATGCCATTAATATTCCCAAAATCATAGTTGCACTGACTGTTATGAGCATATATATTACTGAATTCTTTACGACTTTTAAGAATGTTTCATCTTTAAATAAAGCCATAAAATTATCTAATCCAACAAAAGTTTTTACAGGATTTATTAAATCCCATTCATTAAAACTGAGATACCCCATATATAGTATTGGATAAATAGAAAATACGAGAAAAATTACTATTGCTGGAGTAATCATAATATATGGTCTTGTTTTCTTTAAAGTCATCATATTGCTTCCTCATCTTTGAAATTATTTTTATTAACAGAAATACTGCTATCAATTCGTTCTTCATTTTGATCAAAATACATCAAATCACTGTTCTTTACATATATGATTACTTTATCACTTGTAAGTGCATAATCATCATATAATTTCACAACTATATTTCCATATTTAGTAGAAATCTTATATAAAGTTTCAGCTCCAAGCATTTCTTTTGTAACTAATTTCCCTTTAAGTTTAAATACATCATCTGGAACTATATCAACATTGTTTGATATTTTTGCTTTTTCAGGCCTGAATCCAATATATTTAGGATTGTTAGAAAAGTTATACTTAATCATCTTTTCACATTGAAGAACATTCATTGGAGGTGTTCCTATAAACTGAGCTGCAAACTTATTTTTAGGATTATTATACATATCTTTTGGTGAATCCACCTGCTTTATCTTTCCATTTTCTAATAAAACTATAGAATCTCCCATAGACATTGCTTCAACCTGATCATGAGTAACATATACAAAAGTAGCTTTTAGTTTTTTATGGAGTTCTATTAATTCTGCTCTCATTTGATTTCTAAGCTTAGCATCAAGATTTGATAAAGGTTCATCCATTAAAAATACCGCTGGCTTTTTTACCATTGCTCTTGCAAGGGCAACTCTCTGTCTCTGTCCTCCTGATAAATTCTGAGGTTTCTTATCAAGATATTCTTTAAGTCCAACTGTTTCAGCAATTTCTTCTACTGCTTTTTTTATTTCATCTTTAGGAACTTTTTTATTTTTTAAACCGAATTCAATATTTCCTCTTACTGTCATTGTTGGATATAATGCATAATTCTGAAATACCATTGCAATGTTTCTCTTCCCTGGTTCAATTCCATTCATAAGCTTTCCATCAATGTATATTTCTCCACTTGTTTCTTTTTCTAAACCTGCAATCATTCTTAATGTAGTAGATTTTCCACATCCTGATGGACCTACAAGAACTGTAAAACTTCCATCTTCTATTTTTAAATTTAAGTTTTCTATTATGTTTCTTTCTTTGTCATAGCTTTTTTTAATGTTTTTTAAAATAATTTCTCCCAATTTATTTTCCCCCTTCTTTATGTTTTAATTGTATTCCCTCAAATTTAAATTCACATTAATCATAAGTTAAATAATATTAAGCAATTGTTAACTTTTATGTTCTAATTATTGGTGCTAATTCTTAAAATCATTTATTTATATTTGCTATCAAATATTACATATGCAACATTTATTTAATATTATCTGATTTGCTTTTTATATAGCATTTACTTTTATAAGCTGTTGAAATTCTTAGCAAAACATCGCTGTTTTTTCTAAACTAAAAAACTTCAAAATATAATATAGCTGCTCTTTTTATAGACTAATAGGTTCTTATTTGCAGCATAGCTGCTTTTTTTATAGGTGTGTATCTTTTAATATTTTTAGGAAATACTTATATATGTTTCAATTGTCATTTCTACATTGTTAATTACAACATATATTTTAGAAAAAGGACTGATAAATTTATGAGAAAACCTAGACACATTGGTATAATACCTGATGGAAACCGCAGATGGGCTTTATCAAATAATATGACTAAAGACATGGGATACAGCTATGGCATTGATCCAGGACTTAATTTATTTAAACTATGTCAAAAAGAAAAAATTGAAGAAGTCACTTTCTATGGTTTTACTACTGATAATACAAAAAGACCTTCTGAGCAAAAAAAAGCTTTTACAAAAGCATGTATAGATTCAGTTAACTTAATAGCTGAACATAACTGTGAAATCTTAGTTTTGGGAAATACAAATTCATCCTGTTTTCCAAAAGAACTGCTTCCATATACTGAACGTAAAAAATATGGTACAGGAGGAATAAAGGTAAACTTTTTAATAAACTACGGATGGGAATGGGATTTAAATTTATTAAAAAATCCAGCCCTTCCTAAAAACAGCATAATACCATATATTCATTCAAAAGATATTTCAAGGATTAATTTAATAATACGATGGGGTGGACGCAGAAGACTTAGTGGTTTTCTTCCTGTTCAATCTGTATATTCTGATTTTTATGTCCTTGATAATTACTGGCCCTCATTTAAAGAAGAGGATTTTTATAAGGCCCTTGCATGGTATGATAAACAAGATGTAACTCTTGGCGGCTGACAAAAACTTTATACAAGATGAAATTTAACATGACTCGATACTCGATATAAAAATATTCTCTTTAATAAAATTATGCTATAATTACCTTAAACCTGCATAAGCTAAAACACAGCTGACTGCAGACTTCATAATTATAACTTATTATTAATTCATTTAATAATGCAAATTTATATACTGTAATGATAAAAATATTTAAATTGCAATATATATTTGATATAGTTTAAATTTTTAAGGAGATTTTTTTAATGAATAATTTATTATATCTATATCTTGGCATGATAAATCTTATTGGTTTTTTTATAATGTTTATAGATAAAAATCGTGCCATTCATAAACAATGGCGTATCCCAGAAAAAACTCTACTGTTAATTTCATTAATTGGTGGATCTATTGGAATGTACATAGGTATGCAGGTTTTTAGACATAAAACTAAACATTTGAAATTCACAATAGGAATTCCTCTCATATTCATAATTGAAGCAATAACAGCTATATACCTTTTAAAATAGGCATACAGCTGTTATTGTTATGTTTAAACTATTCCTTTTCATCATAAAATTTTGTCTTATAAGTAGTAACACACTCTTATTTATATATGATATGTTGAAACTATAATTTTGTATAATCTAAATCAATAGGATATATTATATGTTGAACTGAAGTCTATATGTTTTTATTTACCTATAGATTATCAAGATTGTATGGAGTATTTTGATATACACAATAATTAAGCCAGTTTCCAAAAACTATATTGGCACTGCCTCTCCATGTCTGGCTTGGTTTTTCCTTTGGATCATTATTTTTAAAATAGTTTTTAGGTATTGCTATTTTTTCACCTTTTTCCAAATCTCTAAAATATTCATCTTTTAAAGTGTTTCTATCATATTCAAGATGACCTGTAATATATACTTTTCTTCTATTATGTGTTGCAACTATAAAGACACCTGCTTCTTTGGATTCAGATAATATTTCCAATTCTTTTACTTTTTCAATATCTTCTCTTCTGACTTCTGTATGTCTTGAATGAGGAGCATTAAATATATCACTCAATCCCCTTGTAAGATCTGCTTTTTCATCATTAACCCAGTGTGGAAATATTCCAAACATTTTTTCAGCCAAATCGTATTTAGGTATATTATGATGATAATAAAGTCCTGCTTGAGCTCCCCAGCATATATGAAGTGTTGAAAATACATTTGTGTTGCTCCATTCCATGATTTTTGTAAGCTCATCCCAATAAGCAACATCTTCAAATTTCATCTGTTCAACTGGTGCCCCTGTTATTATTAACCCATCAAACTTTTCATCTTTCACTTCATCAAAATAACTGTAAAATCTCTCCAAATGCTCTAATGGTGTATTATGAGATGTATAGCTCTTAGTCTGTATTAATTTTATCTCTACCTGAAGCGGTGTATTTGATAAATATCTTAAGAGCTGATTTTCAGTAACTATTTTTTTAGGCATCAAATTAAGGATTGCAATCTTTAAAGGTCTTATATCCTGTGTATCTGCTCTTTCATTATTCATTACAAATATATTATCCTCACTTAAAACTTTAAATGCTGGTAATTCTCTAGGAATTTTTATTGGCATTCCTAATTCCCCCTTTTTTTATATGCTTAGTGCGTTATGATGCATTATTTATCATTATATCTCAAACTTTACCTTAATATCAACTTATTGTTTTATCCTTCCTAAAATGTATATTGTTTCTTGCATCTCATAAATCTTTTATTTACTATTAAATAAATTTTAAATATATTTGTTGATATTTTAATATTATCTTTTTTGCTCTTTTAATAGATTCTTTTATTTGAACAAAATTTTTTTGATATTTTTTAATCGCACTAAAATAGCTGGTTTAATTTCCAATTACTATACTTTAGATTTATGATATACTTACCTTAATATACATAAAAAGGGGGTATACATCATGGTAGTGCAGCAAAATATAATGAGTGCTTATGTAGGAACTTATACAAATGGTAACAGCAAAGGAATATATAGAATAAATTTTAATATTTCTTCTCACAAAACAGAACATATTAATTTAGCATATGAAATTGAAAATCCAACATATCTTACTGTTGATCCTGAAAGACATGTGCTTTATTCTACATGCAAAATAAATGATAAAGCTGGGGTTATATCATTTAAATACTGGCATGAACAGGACAAACTAAATTTAATAAATTATAACTTATGCGAAACAAAACAGCCATGCCATGTAAGCATCTGTGAAAGCAATCATATACTTCTTTCTTCAAATTATCATGAAAATAAATTAATCGCATATAACACTTTAGAAGGCTTAATATTAAACTATCCTTCTGTAGCAACTTATAAGCCTTTTCATAATGATAAAATAAAAAATCCACATTTTCATTGTGCAATGTTCACTTTTGATAATGAATATATTTTATCAGCACAGCTCGGACTTGATAGACTTGCTGTATATAAACTTGTAAACAATGAACTGGTTAATAAAACAGATCTTAACTTCAATTTTCCTGAAAAAACTGGTCCTAGACATTTGACTTATTTCGATTCAAATTATATATATGTATTGAGTGAATTATCATCCGAAATATTTGTTTTGAAATATACTCCTTCAAAAGATTCTATTTTAGAAAATGTACAGACTTTAAGCAGTCTTCCAAAAGATTATAAAGGTATAAAAAGTGGCGCTGCTATACGAATTCATCCAAATAATAAATTTCTTTATACATCTGACAGAGGAAACAATTCTATAAGTTTATTTTTGATAAATTCTTCTGATGGAAAATTAAAATTATTGGATACAGTTTCATGTCATGGTAATTCTCCAAGAGATTTTCAGATTGATCCTAGTGGAAAATATCTATTATGTGCAAATGAAAAATCTAATAATATTTCTGTTTTTTCTATAAATTCATCGACAGGATTCCTGAATTTTTTGAATTCCTCAGAAATTCCTTCTCCAACATGTATACAATTTATTTAAAAAAATAATAAATTAAACTGCAGTTTCAAATATTAATCTGACTTCTATAAAACAGTTGTTTAGTCATTAATATTTAACTGCAGTTTTTTATTTTTAATCTCACATAAGAAACCCTTTTCTATTTTTGACATTAATTCTTCTGTTTACTATAATAGAAAAAATAAATGGTGGTGGTATAATTGTAGTACAAAATGGTAAAATTCTTGCTTCTTTAAAACTTGAAATAGGTGGACTTATGACAGGAAGATCTTATGAAGAAATTGATTCTGAATTGAAAAAACTTCATGAAAGCATAAAAATAGTTGCTCCTCATATTAATTTCAATCCATTTTTAACGCTTTCATTTTTATCTCTTCCAGTTATTCCTACAATAAAAATAACAGATAAAGGATTATTTGACGTTGAAAATTTTAAATTTATCAACATTATTGAATAAGCCATTAATCAAAATATAACTGTAATATCTAATTAAATATTACAGTTATATTTTTTAATGTAATCGCTGATTTTTTAATCCATATCATATATTATTTCTGTAATAACTACAGAAAGTTCCTTAAGAAGAGATATTCTTTTTGAAATTCTGCTTGCTATAGGACTATCTATAATGCTTAAGTCAGGTCTTAATGGAAAGTTTGGTATTGTTTCTTCAACTTTAGCTATCTCTCCAGTACTCAATTTTACAAGTGTCCCCTTTGGAAATGGTATTACAATCCTACAAAATACACTTATCAGATAATAATCAAACATTGTTCCTGCATTTGACATTAAATATTCTAAGACATCACTTGGAAACATAGCTCTTTTTCCTGGAAGGTCTGTCGATAAATTATCATATGTATCAGCAATACTTACTATCCTACTCAAATCAATAATGTCCTTTTCCTTAAGTCCATCTGGATATCCAAGTCCATCTGGCCTTTCATGATGCTGCAAAACAATCATTTTGCTTAAACTATTTATGTTATAAGTACTTGATAAATATTTATATCCCAGTCTTGGATGGCTTTTAACCAATTCAAGTTCTTCCTCTGAAAATTCGGTTTCCTTATTCATCATTCTATTTGGAAGAAGTGACTTTCCTATATCATGAATTAAAGCACCTATGCATAATGCTTCTAATTTTTTCTTAGGAAATTTCAAAGCAATTCCTATTGTCATAGATATAACTGCAACATTTACACAATGTGAATATGTATAATTGTTCATGCTTCTTATATCTACTAAAGCTAGAACTACATCTCTCTTATTCAATATATCTTCAATTATGTCTTCTGCCATTTTTCCTATATTGTAAAAATAACTCTGTTCTTGCCATGTATAATCTTTTTCACTATTTCTAAATGGTTGACCATTATTAAGTCTTCCTATATTAGAAAAAGCCTCTTTAATAGTTATTACAGCTTTTTGTCTTATTTCAGGTTTTATAATATCCTCTATTTCTTCTCTACTATATTTATCTACTATATAAATCGATAGAATATTTATTTCTTTTATTTTAGCTATAGTATTTTCTCTTAACACAACACCTGCCCTTAAAAGAAGTCTCCCATCTATATCATATATAGTTTTTCCTAATACAGTATTTGGTCTGACACTTTCAATCGGAACCAGCCTCATAGCTGCTATTCCCCCCTAATCAAATATAATTATAATTTTCCCAAAATACCCAAATTATAATATATATTTCAAAATAATATTTTTATATAACATTTTATTTGTTATAAATTTAATATTTTTATACTAAAATACTTTTTCAAAGTTTTTCCGTATACATATTTATTATAATCGTGTCTTTTTTTGTTATTTTAATAGGCAAAGCCCAACTTTTTTAAATATGATTTTACAAATAATAAAAAAGCATTTTCTCTGCACTTAACTTTATCACGTCTAAAATTATCAACTCATTCATATTACTAAACCTTAACCAAAAAAGATTGTGTGTCTCTGTTCTTTTCCAAAACTCTCTACAGTTTCTCCAAAAAATATAATTTTCTATAAAATAAGCACCTGCTATTAAACAGATGCCTAAAAATAAAAATTTTAATTATTAAGAATAAATTTTTCAACTACATGAGCAATTCCATCATTATCATTAGAAAGAGTTATATAATCTGCTGCTTTCTTAACATCTTCAGTTGCATTTTCCATGGCAACTCCAAGTCCTGCATATTTAATCATTGATAAATCATTTCCAGCATCTCCACATGCAATTATTTCTTCTTGCTTTATTCCTAAGTATTCTCCAAGCTTCTTTAACCCTTTTCCTTTATCTACTTCTTTATTAGTAAATTCTAAGAAAAATGGTGCACTTTTAAATACACTATATTTACCATAAAGGTCCTTTGGAAGTTTTTCTATGGCCTTATCTAATATCTCCTGTGGATCAATCATCATCACCTTTACAATGTCCTCATCATCTTCAACTTCATTAAAATCCTTAATTGTTGCTTCAATTCCATTCATATCACATTCATGCTGAGTATATTGACTCATTTTAGGAGTTATCAGACCTTCTTTTACAGAAAAAGCATGTATATTAACTCCAAGATCTTTAGATATATTATATAAATGTTTTAAATCTGAACCTTTTAACAAGCTACTGTTTATAACTTCCTCTGTCTTACTGTTGATTACTATACCTCCATTAAAACTTAAAGCATAGTCATCACCTTTCATTAAATCCAATTCCCCTAAAAATTTAGTTATTCCACTTAAAGGTCTTCCTGATGCCAATACAACTTTCACACCTTTTTCTTCTGCTTTCTTCAATGCTTTTTTTGTATTTTCTGTTATCTTCTTCTCAGTATTAAGAAGAGTTCCATCCATGTCTAATGCAATTAATTTATACATCTCTGTCCTCCATATTCTATATTTAATTTTAATTTTTATCATGTTCTCTACTATTTTAGTATATCATGATTTTTTTTCTCTTAATATAGGTTTTCTAAATACAAAAACACTATTTTATTCACTACACATGTAACTAATTGTAATTTTTATTCATATTATGGTTATGTATATATGAAATGTGAGGTAGAACTTATGCTTGAGTCATTGTTACTTGTATTATCTTTATGTATAGATTCCTTTATAGCAAGCATTGCTTATGGAGCTTCTAAAATAAAAATACCTGCAAAATCTATTATAATAATAAATTTAGTATGCACATCAACTTTAGCATGTTCTCTTTTTATAGGTGCTGTTTTTAAAAGTTTCCTTTCTGGAAATCTTCCAACAATACTTGGATTTATTATTCTTATGTTTCTTGGAATTTATAGATTATTTGAATACTTTTTTAAATCATATATTTCCAGACAAATCAAATGTGATTACCCGCTTACTTTTAAATTATTTGATTTTAATTTTATTCTTCAAGTTTATGCAGATGAAACCAAAGCAGATTTTGATAATTCCAAATCCCTTAACTCAAAAGAAGCCTTCTATTTAGCTTTAGCTCTTTCATTAGACAGCCTTGCTGTTGGATTTGGTTCAAGTTTATGTAGCATAAGCTATGTTCAGACATTGACATTGTGTTTCATTATTGGAGTTCTTTGTGTTTTCTTTGGCATGGTATTAGGCAATAAATTCTCAGAAAAATTTCATATTGAATTATCTTGGCTTTCAGGTCTATTGCTCATAATACTTGCAGTAATAAGAATAATAAAATAATTGCTGTTTTTCTTATTTTACTTAATCATATGTCTTTACAGAAATGATATATATGCAGATAATAGTAAACTCTGCAAAACTCGTCTTTAAATTCTGACGAGTTCAAAGAAAAATTCACTTAACAGCTGATATGTAAATTTATTTATATTAATTAAGATACAAATTTACAAAAAGGAACTGTCCTAATAAAAATTAGATTTCAATCTTTATTGGCGGTTCCCCTTATATTTATAAAACATATGATTTTTTATTTATTTTCTTACTCAGTACACTTAATTGTTATTCAATGTTGAAAATCTATCATATTGCTTATCAAGTTCATCAATATCATTTTCTAAAAACCTATTGAAGACCTCTTCATCTATCCTTATATCAAAACTTGGCGATTCAACAAAAGATAGTAATTTTAACACTAATTCATTTATTTCATCACTGCTCACATTATATACTTCCTGAAAAAGAGAAAATATATTCCCTCCTTCGTATGATTTCATTCTTTTTCTTGCAGTAGATAACACCATTGAATATTTATCTCCTCCAAATAAATCCACCTGTTCTTTTATAGAACCATATCCTTTTTTCAACATGTCAATGTATTCATCGATTATTGCATATTTTGAATTTCCAATATTTTTTCTTGACATTATATTCACAAAAACATCGTATGCCTTATCTTTTGTAAGAAGAAATGCTTCCTCCAAAACATCAGTCATTCTAAAGAATGTTTTTCCTTTTACATTTTCATTAGCTTTATTTTCTATATATTCAAGCATTCTTTCTTCAGTATCTGTTAACATAATTACCCTCCATTTATTTTCTATAAATTTAAAATTGTCTCTATTCTTTTAATATCGATATTTTCTTCAAATATTTTAGCAAGCCTGTCATATTCTTTTTCTTTATACTCACTTACCTTTTCAATAAGTTCATCTTCTGAAATTGATATTCCTGAAGAAACTTTAAGTCCATGAACAAATGAATTTATAAATTCTTCAGAATCAAACATACCATGAAGATATGTTCCTGCTATTGTTTTTTCTTCATTGCATACACCTATTATAACTCCATCAGTATCTTTTATAAATGGTATTACTTTTTTCCCTATCTTGCTTATTCCATTATGAATTTCATATCCACTTACAACTTTACCTTCTATTGATTTTATATCTTTCAAATCACATAATATATCAGCTTTTGTCTGCTTTGTTATCTTTGCCTCAGAAAACCTTGTTTTTATATCTAAAAATCCAAAACCCTCTTCCTGACTTATCTTTCCTTCAACTCCAAGT
>NZ_CAKVKB010000037.1 GCF_934754915.1 uncultured Clostridium sp. | reverse complement strand
TTATTATTAACATTTTTTATTTCATATATATTATGTCAAATAGAAAAAGTAATAGATTATTTTATGAATAAAATGATAAGACTTAACATAAGTAAAAAATTCATTACTTATCTTGTTTTAATAGGAATAATGACTTTAGTTGTTGTAGCAGGATTTTTATATATTCCTAAGTTGATTGAGGAATTGATTGGATTAAAGGATGAATTGTTTGTACTTTTGGATAATCTTCAGATTAATAATAGCTTTTTAAATAACTATATATTAAAATTTGCGGATACAGAATATTTTATTAATTGTTTCAAAAATAATACAGACAATATATTAAAAACTATATTAACTTTTAAAGATGAAACAATAACAGTATTCTATTCTCTAATTTTAAGTCTGTTATTTTTATTAAGCAAAGATGCAATGGTGAAGCACTGTAGGAAATTCAATAACAGTAAAATATCATTTATGTACAATATGTATAAAAATCTTTTTAAGAAATTTATTAATTCCTTTGATAAGGTGATGCAGGTACAGCTGGTTGTTGCATTGATAAACTCAGTAATATCAATAATAGGGTTGTATTTTTTAGGCTTTCCAGAACCAATGACTTTAGGCGTAATGATACTCATTTTATCACTGGTGCCTGTGTTTGGAACTGTAATATCATTATTTCCTCTTTGTCTCATAGCATTCCAGATTGGAGGAATTAAAAAAATTATTGAAGTCATAATTCTCATTATTATAATACATGCATGTGAAAGTTATATTATAAGTCCGAAATTAATGTCTGATAAATCACATCTGCCAATATTTTTGATATTCTTTTTATTGTTGATGGGAGAAAAATTAATGGGAGTATGGGGATTGCTGTTTGGAATTCCTTTATATATGTTTTTTATGGATATTCTTGAAGTAAAATAAACAAATTTAATTTTGAATAAATTTATATACTATACTTCAAATGTGAACTAAGTTCACATTTGAAGCATTTCTTGCATTTTTTATTTTTTATATTCAAAACTTTGTATTTTATATGTATGAAATAAATTTCAAATGCAATTTTATAGAATTGTGGTATTAAAAAATTTCATTGATATATAGTGTATTAATCAAATTTTTTAATAATATATATCAAACAATATTATAAAACTATAGGCTGTATATTGTTAATTGGAATGTATATATATGTTATAATAATGTATAAGGTATAAAATGCTATGACAGACTTGAAGATTTATTGTAAAATAATAATTACCATAACAAGAAAGAATAGTAGTTTTATAAAGATAGTTTAATTAAGGGAGGATTAACATTATGGAATTTCAAACATTAATAGAAAAAAGAAGAAGTGTACGTTCATATGATGGAGAAAAAAAGGTTACAGAAGAACAGATAAAAGAATGTGTAAATGCTGCAATTCAAGCACCTTCATGGAAAAACTCTCAGACAGCAAGATATTATTGTATTTTAGATGATGAAATGAGAGAAAAATTTTCTAATGAATGTCTGCCAGAATTTAATGCTAAAAATTCTAAAGGAGCAGCATTAGTTGTTACAACATTTGTTGCAAATCGTGCAGGATTTAATAAAAATACTGGAGAACCTGACAATGAATGTGGAAATGGATGGGGTTATTATGATTTAGGATTACATAATGAAAACTTCATATTAAAAGCAAAAGATTTAGGATTGGATACTCTTATAATGGGAATTCGTGATGGAGAAAAAATAAGAACTATTTTGAATGTTCCAGAAAATGAAACTGTAGTATCTGTCATTGCTGTTGGATATGCTACTGCAGAAGCTTCAAAACCTAAGAGAAAGGAATGTGAAGACATTCTTAAGTTCATTTAGTATAAAATAATTCGTATTTATTTTTGAGAGATACTGTGATACACCTTGTAATAATGGACAAGGTGTATTTTTTTGTGATTTTTGATATTTTATAAAGAAAGATGTATAGAGATGGGGATGTGGAAAAATTGAAAATTAAATTCATGTAGTGCGGCATACTGGGCAATAAGTAACTGTTATTTATTGCCTTTCTCTTTTCCCCTTTCCATTTTTGAGAAAATACATCCACAATAGTCTTGGCGATATAGGTTATATTCTTTAGATAATTCAATTGAACGTTTATAGCCATTTCTTTTTTTAAAATCTGAGCATAAATATTGAACAGATGAGTTTTGTGCTAAATTTATTCCAATTTCATTTAATTTTTCTGCATTTTTAAATGGACTTATTGTAAGTGTTGTAGTGAAATAGTCAAAATTATTTACTTCAGCGATTTTTAATGACTCTTTAAGTCTTAACTCGTAACACTTAAAGCATCTAAGTCCGCCTTCTTTCAAATTTTCAAGACCTTTGCACATTTCAAAAAAATCACTGCTGTTATAGATTCCAGCTATTATATTAACATCATTTTTGAAATTCATTTTTTTTATAAGATCTCTTTCTTCTGCTAATCTTTTTTCATACTCTTCTTTTGGATAGATATTTGGATTGTAATAAAAAACTGTTATTTTAAAGTAATTTGATAAATATTCTAGAACATAGCTGCTACATGGAGCACAGCAGCAATGAAGAAGGAGGGAAGGTGTTTTCCCTTCTATTTGTAATTCATTTATAATTTTATCTAGTTCTTTTTGGTAATTTATTTTATTCATAATTTTCATCTATATGTTCCAGTAGTAAAATGTCATAATAAGCAAATTAATGTTTTAGTTAAACACACTATAGTGTTAATCATATGTATATATAAAATATAACAATAATTAAATAAGTTTTTAAAAAATTGCTTAATTATTTGTAAATTATATACTTTAAATAAATATTCTTTACATAAATTTATTTAAATTTCTACACTATAAATTAACAATTATACATTGTTAACTGAAACATATATGTAATCCTTTCTTAAATTTATAGACATAAAAATTATAACTCTTATTTGATATTTTTTCATTCACACATAATAGAGGATTTTTCATATTAGCGTAAATAAAAACTCGACTCAACATATAGTATATCTTAAATAACTGTAGATACTATATCTTGAACTAAATCATATAAAATTATAATTATGAAATATCCACAATATATATGTTCTCATAATAAAACGACACAATAATTAAAAAAATCGTGTAAAAATTTCACCATTAGTTGTAAATTATTAACTTGAACAGATATATTAAGACGTTAGTTTAGCTACAGAGCATTTTAACAAACTTTAATGATGCAACATTAAGTGGATAATCGGAATTCTTTACTATGCAGATATCTCTTGATGGAATTTCATCAGCTAGATTTAATTTATAAACTTGATTTTTTTGGATAGATTTTAAGGCAAATTTTTCTGGAATGAAAGCAATTCCTAGATTATGTGTGACCATTGGTAGTATCTGATCGCTGGTAGCTACTTCAATATCTGGTTTATAAATAAGATTATTAGATATATATAAATCATGATAAAAATTATAGGTGGCTGTTTCTTTTCCTAGACCAATAAATGGATACTTTAACAGGCTGCAAAAATCAAGGGTTTTATCTTTAATAGATTTAAATTTTGATCCTCCTATAAGGATTTCTTTAAATGACAAAATGGGTGTAGATTTTAAAGGTTTTTTGCATTCAAAGGGGGTTGTTATTATAGCAAAATCAATGAGACCTTCTTTTAATGACTTAATTGCCTGTGGTGTTGAATGATTATATATATGTATTTTTACATTTGGATATATATCGTGATATTTCTCTAGTCTTGGAAGAAGTATAAGATGAAGTGCTGTTTCACTAACGCCTATGGAAATTATACCTTCTTGAAGGGATTTATCTTGAATCAGTTCTTCTTCAGCTAATTGTAGATGTTTGTAAGCAATGTTTACATGTTTGAAAAGACGTTTTCCTTCTGGTGTAAGCTGAACTCCTGTATTAGAACGGATGAAAAGCTGGCATCCTAATTCATTTTCAAGATTTTTAATTGAACGTGTAATATTTGACTGGCTGTTTATAAGCGCTTTTGCTGCATTAGTAAAACTGCCATATTTGGCAACAAAATAAAAAATTCTGTAATAATCATAAACAATAGCCATAAAAAAACTCCTTTATATCAATTTGAGATAAATATAATCTTAAATATATATTATACATATTTACCAAAGTGAGTATAATATGTATTTAGAAAGAAATCAAGCAAATATTTAAGATGAGACTGTGTTTTTTAGTAAGGAGAATTTTTTATGAACATTATTCCAAGGAAGATATTAATCATAGATAATGACAAAGATATGGTAGAAGATTTAAATATATTTTTAACAAATAAAAAATTCATAGTAAAAAAGTTGGAAAATGGGAAGAATATAATGAAAGATTTTCTAGAATTTAATCCTGACTTAATATTATTGGAAATTAATATACCTAAAATAAATGGAATAAAACTTTTGCAATGTATTAAACGAAAGAAAAATGTACCAATAATTATATTAACGAATAAAGGAGATATTTTTCATAAAGTATGTGCTTTTGAAAATGGATGTGATGATTACATATTAAAGTCAGTTGAATTTGAAGAACTTTCTGCCAGAATAAATAATGTTTTAAATAGATATTCAGATAAAGATGATAATGAAAAAAGTACAGTTAAAGTGGACGATTTATATATAAATCCATTATCACATACTGTAATGCTGAATAACAGAAATATAAAGATGACTAAAAAAGAATTTGAATTATTTTATATACTTGCTAAAGATAAGAATAAACTTATGACTAAAAAGCAGCTTCTTTATGATATATGGGGATATAAACATATAAGTGAAACTAATATGATTGATTGTAACATAAAGAGGATAGTAGAAAAAACTAAAGGATATACTAAATTATGGAGTATAGAGCTGGTTGGAGATATTGGGTACAGATTTTTCTGTAAAGATAAAATTGTTAATTATAATTAAGGCAAATATATTTTTAATATTTAGAGAGAAGGAATATAGTATGTTAGGTGACAAATTGTTTTATAAAATGTTGTTTAAGGAATTGTTTAGTGATACATTTTAACTTCAATTATTGGATAAAAGTTCAGAAGTTTATGGTGAAGGAAAACCAAAGTTTAAGATTATATTTAACGAACCAATACCTAAGTCAGATATTGTAAGTGATCCTTCAATGGCTTTTGGTGAAGGATATATGACAAAAAAAATTGATATTGAAGGAAATATAGAAGATGTAATAGAATCACTATATAATAACAAAGAAAGTTTTCTTGGAAGCAGCAAATATGACCATTTGATTAAGAAGATGAAAAATACATTAAAAACAAGCAAGGAAAATATTCAGTTCCATTATGATGTAGGTAATGATTTTTATAAATTATGGCTAGATCCTTCAATGACTTATTCATGTGGATATTTTAAATCTGAAAGTGATTCTCTTGAAGACGCACAAAAGAATAAAGTAGAGCATATATTGAAAAAATTAAATTTAAAAAATGGAGAAACATTGCTTGACATAGGATGTGGATGGGGAGAATTAATAATTACAGCAGCTAAAAAATATGATGTCAAAGCAATGGGAGTTACATTGAGCAGCCAGCAGTTTGAAAAAGTCAAAAATAGGATAGAAAAAGAAGGACTCAGTGACAAAGTACAGGTTGAACTTACAGATTATAGAGAAATAAAAGACAGAAAATTTGATAAAGTAGTAAGTGTAGGAATGCTTGAACATGTTGGAAAAGATAATCTTGAAGAATATTTTTCATGTGTAAATAAATTATTAAATAAAAATGGAGTTTCTCTTCTTCACTGTATAACAAATACGTCTGAAGGTGGAACAAACAGCTGGATAAATAAATATATATTTCCTGGAGGATATGTACCATCAATACAGGAATTAATAAGTGATATGTCTAATACAGGGTTCAATGTTATAGATGTAGAAAATTTAAGACGTCATTATGGAAAGACATTGGAATGTTGGGCAGAAAATTTTGAAAAGGCAATGCCTGAAATAGAAAAGATGAAAGATGAAACATTTATAAGAATGTGGAGACTATATTTGAATGCATGTGCTGCTTCATTTAACACTGGAAATATTAATATCCATCAATTTTTATTTACAAAAGGTGTAAATAATACTATGCCATGGACAAGAGAATATATGTATAAATAGCCATTTTAATATGACTATAGATTTAAAAATTTAAAATGTTAAGTAAGAAAATTCTATAATATTTTCTTACTTAACATATGTTCTAATAATAAGACTAAATAATAATTAAAAAAATCTTGGAAAGATTTCGCTCTTGCATTGTCAATTGTACATTGTTAATTGGAATATATATTTAATTTATAACATAAGTGGATATTTTAATGGAAAGAGGCAAAAAATATGCATACAATATTTAATAGAGAAGAAGAAGCTGAGCAGGTTTTTTCACGTATTTTGAAAAGTCCAGAAGCATGTGAAAGACTTAGAAATGTTTTTTATGAATATTTAGATGATGATCATGTCAATGTTGATTTGGACTCCAAACGTTTTGCAAAAGTGTTTTTTTCAGCATATGAAAATAGGGACATAAGTGCACTTCTTTTAGAGATATGTGGCAAAAGTACATTTGATCTTCTTAGGGAGGCATATTTAGTACCAAAACATTTTCATGGAAAGGGTGGCAAGAATCCGGTTTTTTTGACTGATAAGGAAGGCGAAATTTTGCCTAATGTAAGGCCTGTTGTATCAAAACATGAATATGATAAATTCAAAGAAATTTTAAAAAAGCATAAAAATGCACCAAGATCAGCTTTATATTTGGTGGATGGATATGATATGAGACATAGTTATAATGACAAGCTTGAAGTAAAAACTATTAAGGTAAACAGAAAAAGAGGAATTTTAGTTCTTTATGCACTTCCTGATACAATAAGTCAGGGAATGACCGAAGCTCAGGCTTATTCAATTATATGGGAATCATTTATGAGAATACAGGATGTTGCACCAACAGCTATAGTTTATTATGGACAGGAAACTGGATTACGTAAAGAAAAAAAATATGATGAAATAGGAATTCTCCTTCCAATGCACCAATTTGAAAAAAGTATTCTTAATAATATTGAAGAAATTGATGGTATTGTGCTTGCCTGCAGAGAAGAAATGATGAGACAGGCAGGAAATGATAGCTTAGATTTGTAAATGGAGAAAAGTCAATGATTAAATTACCACCTATTGGGAATAGGATTCTTAAAACAACTATAGCTGTATTTGTATGCATGTTTATTTTTACTTTAGGTCATGTAGAACGTTCACCATTTTATGTTCTTATAACTACAATAATATGTATACAGCCTGATATGAAAAATGAAAAACTTACAGCAATAAATCGTACATTGGGTACATTAATAGGAGCATTTACTGGAGCTGCTGCAATGGCATTAGAGCCATTTGTACATGCTGGTTCACTTGGTGATTTATGGTGGGATGCTTTAAATGCTTTTATGATTATGCTTACTATATATTTAACTGTAGCTTTGAGAAAACAGTACATGGCATTTATGGCGTGTGTTGCATATTTAAGTGTTGCAACTATTTCACGTGGAGACACAACTCCATATGAATTTTTATTTTTTAGAGTCATAGATACATTTATTGGTGTTGGTGTTGGATATCTTGTATGTCTTATTCATATTCCACGTTTAAGAAGGAAAGATGTATTGTTTGCAGCAGAATTGAATGATGTGGAAGATCCAGATGGAAATTCATATAGACAGCTCAATGAACTTAATAAGACTGCACTTAATAAAATTATTGATGATGGTGCAGCTGTTACTATTATAACTAAGAATACTCCTGCATCTATGATTTCACAGACAAAGAAATTAAATCTAAATATTCCGGTAATAGCTTTAGATGGTGCTGTTTTGTATGATATTCAAGAAAATAAGTATTTATATACTTATCCCATTGAAAAGTCTGTAGCAGAAAAAATGATTTATTTTTTAGAAAAAGAAGATTGTCATTATTTTATGCATGTAATGGTAGATGATGTACTTCTTATTTATTATCAAGAATTTAAAAATTCAACACAGGCTGAATACTATAAAAAAATGCGTCGTTCCCCATATAGAAATTATATTAAGGAAAAGAGCAGTCTGGAAAATGATGTTCTTTACTTTAGTATTCTCGATACTAAGGTAAATATACATAAAATAATAAATAAATTATCAAAAGAAGAATTTTATAAATATTTGCGTTATTGGATTGAAGAAGATCACTTTAATGGAATGGATTTATTGAAGATAGTAAGCAGAAATGCAGATGTGAATAATATGCTACAGAAGCTTCAAGACATGATTAACGTAAATGAAATTATGACTTTTGGTTCTGAAGAAAACAAATATAACGTTTTTGTTCCTAATAACAATTTCAATCACATTATAAAATGCATTCATAAAGAATATAAGGGAATTAAGAACATAAAAAGGAAGCGGTAAAATGAAAAAAACGAGTCAGATTTCTGAATCTATAGAATTAGGTATAATATTAGCATTGTGTGGCGGATTTATGGATGCATATTCATATATTCAAAGAGGAGAAGTGTTCGCAAATGCTCAGACAGGTAATATGCTTCTTATGGGAGTGTATTTTTCAGAAGGCGATTTTCAAAAAGCTATTAGTTATCTTATACCTGTATTGTCTTTTGCAATTGGAATTGCGCTTGCAGATATTGTGCACATGTTACATATGAACAGATTTCACTGGAGGCAGATTTCAGTTTTCATAGAAGCATTGATTTTAATGGGAGTAAGTTTTATTCCTGAAAGTATGAATTTGATGGCAAATAGTTTAACATCTTTAGCATGTGGAATACAAGTAGAAAGTTTCAGAAAAATACATGGAAATGGTATTGCAACCACTATGTGTATTGGAAATCTTAGAAGTGCTACTCAGAATTTGTGTTATTATTTTAAAGAAAAAGATAAAAATTATAAGGAAAAGTCAATTATATATTATGGAATCATATTATGTTTTATTTTAGGTGCTGTTTTAGGAAATATCATGGTAAGAAATTTTCATGAAAAGGCAATTATAGTGTGCTCTATTCTATTAATATTCTCTTTTATATTAATGTTTATTGATCGAGAACATAAAAATTTATTTTAAATATTTTTTATACATTGGAATTATAAAATTACATTTTAATATCTAAAATAATATAATAATCAAAGAAATCTTGTAGAGATTTCATGGCTTATTCATTAGCAGTTGTACATTGGCTGACTGCAAAATATATAAAATTTACTTTTATAATAATTTAAAAACAGCTCAAAAAATAGTATGTTTTTTACTATTTTTTGAGCTGTTTTATTAAATAATGCGTGACATTTTGAAAAATTATGGTTATACTAAAATGGGAAAATTTAATAACATTTGTTGGTTTTGAACCAACCGTTACAAGTTCCGAAAGGATTAATAGGTAAACTCGGTGTGAATCCGGTACGATCCCGTCACTGTAATAGGGAGTTCCAAAATAATATGTCACTGGATATTAATAAAAAACAAGTCTGGGAAGGCGTTTTGGAATGATGAACTTAAGTCAGGAGAACTGCTTGTAATTGTCTTCGGCATGTTTCTTACGGCAGATAAGAAGCAGCTTTTTTGTGATGGAAAAAAGAAGTGGGGTTGAACAAAATCATAAAAGTGTAGGAAGGAGAATGAATTGAACAAAAAACAGATAGGTAAGCGATTTATCCAAATTTTAGTGGTTTTATTTGGAATCAGTTTCCTGACATTTGGTTTGACATACTTATCACCAGGCGATCCGGCAGAGATTATGTTATCAGAATGTGGTAATATTCCAACTCCGGAATTATTGGAACAGACTCGTCATGAATTAGGACTGGATCAGCCATTTTTGATTCAGTATGGAAATTGGTTAAAGGGTGTGTTAAGCGGAAGTATGGGAATGTCTTATTCTATGAAGGTGCCAGTAGTAGAAAAACTGACGTCTTGTTTTGGACCTACATTGAAGTTGGCAATAACCTCTTTGATTTTAATGATTGTGGTTTCTATTCCATTAGGAATTATATCAGCAGTATATCAAAACAAGTGGCCAGATTATCTTGTAAGAGGAATTACTTTTTTTGGTGTTTCTGTACCAAATTTTTGGATTGGGTTGATTTTACTAAGTATTTTTGGTGTTAAACTAAGATGGATTCCAGTGTCAGGAGGAACTACAGATTTTCGAGGGTTGATTTTGCCAGCAGTGACATTGGCTATTGCTATGTCTGCAAAATATACTCGTCAGGTAAGAACTGCTGTATTGGATGAATTACATCAGGATTATGTAACTGGGGCTAGAATGCGAGGAATAAAGGAAAGTGTAATTTTATGTAGACATGTATTGCCGAATGCAATGTTACCACTAGTTACACTTTTAGGTCTGTCATTAGGAAGTCTTTTAGGAGGAACAGCAGTTGTTGAAATTATTTATAATTGGCCTGGAATGGGTAGTATGGCAGTAAAGGCAATTTCTTGTCGTGATTACCCACTAGTACAGGGATATGTTCTTTGGATAGCGGTTTTGTATATGGGGATAAATTTAATTGTTGATTTGTCTTACAGTTACCTTAATCCAATATTGAAGGAGGAACAGTAAAATGAAGATGTTACACTTTTTTAAACAACATAAACAATTTACATTGTTCCTGTTTCTTGCAGTTGTAATTATAGCAATTGCAGTATTCGCACCCTTTATAGCACCTAAAGATCCATTGGATGCTGTAATGGCAGATTCTCTAAAAGCTCCAAATAGTAAATATATGTTTGGAACAGATAAATTAGGGCGTGATGTTTTGTCTCGTGTTATTTATGGAACAAGAAGTTCACTTACTATGACGTTATGTCTGGTCATAATAATTTTTATAATGGGAACAGTACTAGGCATGATTTCAGGCTATTTTGGTGGAATTATAGATGAAATCATTATGAGAGTTGCAGACATGATGATTTCTTTTCCAGGATTGGTTTTAGCAATAGCAATTGCAGGATTGCTTGGTCCTAATATGGTTAATGCAGTAATAGCAATTGCAGCAGTAAGCTGGCCTAAATATGCTCGTTTAGCAAGAAGCCTTGTTTTAAAGCTTAAAAAAAGCCTGTTTATTGAAGCTGCAGTATTGAATGGAACAAAGACTCATAATATTTTGATTAAACACATAATACCTAATATGATTACTACAATGATAGTATTGGCTGCGACAGAGATTGGAACGATGATGTTAGAGTTAGCATCATTATCTTTTCTTGGATTTGGGGCACAGGCTCCAACACCAGAATGGGGATTAATGCTTAATGAGGGAAGAACATATATTGCAAAAGCTCCATGGCTTATGATTTATCCAGGAATTGCAATTGTAATTGTAGTTGTAGTATTTAACATGTTAGGAGATAGCCTGAGGGATATTTTAGATCCAAGACAGGAATAAAATAATTAAAAAAATCGATTAAAGTTACAGGAAAGGAAATTATATTATGAAACATAAATGGTTAAAAAGAACTATGGGAATGTTATTAGGATGTACATTAGCAGTATCTATATTTACTGGATGCGGTAAAACTTCTAATAATGGTACAAATTTAGATAAAGAAAGCACTAAAAAAGGTGGTGAAATTACTATTGGTGTAACTAGTTTTGCAGATACATTAGAGCCAACTGAACAATATTTCAGCTGGGTAGTATCTCGTTATGGTGTTGGAGAATGTCTGGCTCGATTTGATGAAAAAGGAGAGATGGTTCCATGTCTTGCTGAAAGTTGGGAAAATAGTGAGGATGGATTAACATGGAAGTTTAAAATTCGTCAGGGCGTTAAATTTTCAAATGGTGATGATATGACTCCAGATTTAGTAAAGGCTTCTTTAGAACGTACAGCAGAAAAAAGCAATCGTGTAAAAGAATTTTTTGATTTGAAAAGTATTGAAGTAGATGGAGAAACATTGATATTTAATTTGAATCGTCCTTCTTCAAATCTAGCAGGTAGTCTGGCAGATCCATTATTTTTAATTGTAAATACAAAAGTTGATGATTCAACTTTTGCAATGAATGGTCCAATTTGTACTGGTCCATATGCAGTGGAATCATTTGATCCGACAGAATCATGTACTGTAGTTAGAAATGATTATTATTGGGATGGACAATCGCTATTAGATAAAGTTACATTTAAATGTATTGATGATCAGACAACACGTTCTATGGCACTTCAAACAGATGAAATACAAATTGCATATAATTTAAAAACAGAAAATTTAGCAGACTTTGAAGGAAATGATAAGTATAATATTCAGAAATTACAATCTCTTCGTTCTACATATGCATTTATGAATCAAAATGGAGCATTAAAAGATATTAAACTTCGTCAGGCACTTCTTCGTGGACTTGATAAAGACACTTATTGCAAAACTCTTTTAGAAAATGGCGCTACACCTGGAAAAGCACCAGTTCCACCTACCCTTGATTTTGGATATGATGATCTTAAAGATGAAAATACATATAATCCGGAAGAGGCAAAAAAGATACTTGAAGAAGCAGGATATAAAGATGTTAATGGTGATGGATTTGTAGAAATGCCAGATGGATCTGAATTAAATTTAAAATTTATACTTTATACAAGCCGTGAAGAACTTGGAGTATATGCTCAGGCTGCACAAGCAAGTTTAAAGGAAATTGGAATCAATGTGACATTAAATACAGTAAGTTATGAAACTTTGCTTGATATGAGGGATTCTGGAAATTATGATTTGTTGATATGGAATGTTCTTGTTGCAAATACTGGAGATCCAGAAAACTATTTACGTGAAAACTGGTATAGTACTTCAGCTCCTAATACAACAGGATATAGTAATCCTGAAGTAGATAAGCTCTTAGATAAATTATCACAGACTTTTGAAGAAGCTGAGAGAAAAGAATTAATTGTGCAGATTCAGCAGCATATAATGGATGATGCAGCAACTGTATTCTTTGGCTATGAAACAACATATCTTTTCTCATCGAAGAGTGTTACAGGTGTTACTATGTATCCTATGGATTACTACTGGTTAACTAAGGATGTGGCTTTGGCACAATAAGAAGGAGCAGAATATTATGCTTGAGATTAAAGATTTAACAGTCCAATATGGAAAAAAGATGCCTATTATTCAAAATTTCAATCTTTCTATGAAAAAAGGAGAGATTATTAGTATAGTAGGAGAAAGTGGAAGTGGAAAAACTACTGTTATCCGTTCTATTCTTGGTGCATTGCCAGAAGGAGGAAAAATAACCCATGGAGAAATCAACTTCCATGGGGATTCTCTCCTTAAAAAAACAAAAGATGATTGGAGAAAATTGAGAGGAACAAAAATATCTATGATTTTTCAAGACTGTGGCGGAACTTTGAATCCTTTAAGAAAAATAGGTAGTCAGTATGTGGAATATATTTTACAGCATAGAAACATTTCAAAAAAAGATGCAGGTAATATGGCTTATGAGATGCTTAAAAAAATGCGTCTTGCAGATTGTAAAAATATAATGAAAAGTTATCCTCATCAGTTAAGTGGTGGTATGAGTCAAAGAGTTGGAATTGCTATGGCTATGACATTTGATCCAGAACTTTTGCTGGCAGATGAACCGACAAGTGCATTAGATGTGACCACACAGGCACAAATTGTTCGTGAAATGATGGAATTAAGAGAAAAAAGAGGTACGGGAATTATTATTGTAACTCATAATCTTGGAGTTGCAGCTTATATGTCTGATAAGATAATTGTTATGCAGAATGGAGAAGTAGTTGACTGTGGAGCTCGTGATGATGTAATAAAACATCCTGTTAGTGAGTATACAAAGAAGTTATTAATGGCTGTTCCAGAAATGGAGGGAAAACGTCTTGTGTAGTGAAGTAGATGTGATATTAAGAACAAATCATGTTATTAAGAATTTTACAGTTTCAAAAAACCGAATATTGACTGCTTGTAATGATATAAATTTAAATGTTTATAAAGGAAAGACTCTTGGAATTGTGGGAGAAAGTGGATGCGGAAAGTCTACATTTGTTCGGATGCTTACACAGATGGATAATCCAACAAGTGGAGAAATTTTATATCATGGAAAGAATATTGTTGAATTTTCTAAAAAGGAAAAATGGCTGAACAGGCAGAACATACAGATGGTTTTTCAGGATTCATTGGCTTCATTTGACCCTAAAATGAAGATTTTAGATATTGTTACAGAACCACTTTTAAATTATAAAAAAATTAACAGAAATGAAAAAGAAGACAAAGCAATAGAATTACTTGAAATGGTTGGTTTACCAAAAGATTTTATTTATCGTTATCCACATAATATGAGTGGAGGACAAAGACAGAGAGTAAGTATTGCAAGGGCATTAGCTTTGGAACCAGAAATCTTGGTGTGTGATGAAGCTACATCTGCTTTGGATGTATCTATTCAGGACAATATCATTAAATTACTTGTGGAACTTCAAAATAAAAAAGGTGTGAGTATAGTATTTATATGTCATGATTTGGCATTGATTAGCTCATTTGCTCATGAAATTGCAGTTATGTATCTTGGAAATGTTGTAGAAATTCTTCCAGGAGAAAAGGTTGCACATGATTCACGTCATCCATATACGAGAACGCTATTGCAGGCACAATTTTCTGTTAATATTGATGAGATGAAAGAGATTGAAAAAATAGAAGGAGAAAATCCAAGTCCTTTAGAAATATCAAAAGGATGTCCATTTCAGATAAGATGTGAACATTGCAGAGATAAGTGTAAAAAAGAAAAGCCTAAGCTTCAAAAAATAAATCGCAATCATTGGGTATCTTGTCATTATCTGAAAATATGATATAAGGTATATAAGCAAACAAAGAAAAGCCTTAGCTGATAGAATTGCTAAGGTTTTTCTATTATTTTTCTATTAACTATATATTAATACATTTTGGAAAAGTCATGACATTGTATTAATATTATATATGTTAAAATTGTAATTTAGTTTTAATATACTATATTGCAATGTGGTTTAGTTATTATTTAAATATATAGGAATTTATTTTAATAAACAGTTAAATTTCAATAGATTTATTAAATACATAGTAATATTTTATATTTTTTAAAAGATAATATTTATAGAATGCATAGTAAGAAAAAGGAGGGAAATCTGTTGTATAGACTCAGAAGATTTTTGAGACCATATATGAAAGAGACTGTGATAGGTTCAAGTGCTAAATTATTTGAAGCAATATTAGAATTGCTCTTGCCAGTTTTTATGGGAAAAGTCATTGATATTGGAATTGTTAATAAAGATATAACTTATGTTTTAAAAATGGCTGGACTTATGTTTTTAACAATTAGTGTAGGTCTTGCATCGGCATCATTATGCCAGTATTATGCATCGTATACATGTCAGAATGTTGGAAATGATATGAGAAAGAGTCTGCTTAAAAAAATATCATTATTTTCTTATTCAGATATAGATAGTTTTGGAAATGCTACATTGATAAATAGAATGACTAATGATGTAAATCAGGTAGTTTTTGCTGTTGCTATGCTCATAAGGCTTGTAAGCAGAGCTCCATTTTTATGTATTGGTGCATTAATAATGTCTATATATATAGATCCAAAGATGTCTTTAGTATTTGCAGTATTAATACCAATTTTTATCATTGTAATAGCTGTGATAATGAAAAAGACAGTTCCATTATATAAGGCGGCTCAAGGGAAAATGGATGCGCTAGGAAATGTACTTAGGGAAAATTTAAGTGGAGTACGTGTAATAAGGGCATTTGCAAATCACAAAAATGAAAAGAATAGAATGGATAAAGCAACAGAAGATGTTTCAAAAGCATATATAAAGGTAACTAATATATCATCTTTAATGAATCCATTGACTTCATTTATAATGAATATGGGAATTATATTTATGCTTTATGCTGGTGGAATAAACATAAATATAGGAACACTGACTCAGGGAGATATTGTAATTTTAATCAATTATATAACACAAGTTTTATTGGCACTTATAGTAGTTGCAAATCTTCTTGTTACATTTACTAAAGCAGCTGCATCAGCAGGAAGAATTGATGAAATACTTGAATATGTTCCAAGTATAACTGATAAA
This sequence comes from uncultured Clostridium sp., assembly GCF_934754915.1. Taxonomy (GTDB): domain Bacteria; phylum Bacillota; class Clostridia; order Clostridiales; family Clostridiaceae; genus Clostridium. The sequence continues at coordinate 13,463 of NZ_CAKVKB010000037.1, read as the reverse complement.
GAGAATATTAAGATGATTTCGAAAGAAGAACTGGCAGATGAAAAGGAAATAATAAAATTTGAAAATGTATCATTTAAATATAATGCAGAAGAAGTTTTATCAGATATATCATTTGTAATAAACAGAGGAGAAACATTTGGTATTGTTGGAACAACAGGAAGTGGAAAATCAACAGTTGCTAATTTGATTCCAAGATTTTATGAAGCTACTAAAGGAAGAGTACTCTATTGCAATAGAGATGTAAAAGAACTCTCGCAGAGTTTTCTGCATGAACAGATAGGAATTGTTCCACAAAAATCAGTGCTTTTTACAGGAACTATAGCAGGTAACATAAGATGGGGGAAAGAAAATGCATCTGAAGATGACATAATAGAGGCTTTAAAGGGAGCTATGGCATATGAATTTGTTAATAATATGGAAAAAGGAATAGATTCTGTAATACATGAAGGTGGAAAGAATTTTTCTGGAGGACAGAGACAGAGACTTGCAATAGCAAGGGCTTTAGTTAAAAAACCACAGGTAATAATTTTAGATGATAGTTTGAGTGCGCTTGATTACAAGACAGATAAAGAACTTCGTGAATCATTAAAGGAAAATTTAAAAGAAACAACTACAGTTATAATTTCTCAGAGAATAAGTTCAATAATATCAGCAGATAAAATTCTTGTTTTAGATGATGGAATTGCAGTAGGTCTTGGAACTCATGAAGAGTTGCTGGAAAATTGTGATACCTACAAAGAAATATATGAATCTCAGGTTAAGTAAGGGGGAAAGAAACATGAATAATTTCAAGAGAATACTTATATATGTAAAGCCGTATAGATTTCAGGTAATATTGGCTGTTTTCTGTGCTTTTATAAGTAATATTGCAGTAATACTTGCAACCTACTTAAATGGGATTGCTATTGATAATATGCCAGGAGTCAATAATGTTAATTTCAGCAATTTGAAAAGAATTTTAATAGGGCTTGGCTTTATCTATATTATTTCATCATTATTTCAGTGGTTTATTTCAAGATATGCAAATAAGGTGGCATATGAGATAGTTGGGGATATGAGAAGGGATACTTTTAACAGCTTAAATAAGCAGCCATTATCATATTATGATAATCATCCTCACGGAGACATAATAAGCCGTTTTACAAATGACCTTGATAGTGTCAGCGATGCACTTGCAGTATCTATTACCAATGTATTTTCAGGAATGGTTACAGTTATAACTGCACTTGTCTGTATGCTTTATTTAAATGTACAGATTACAATTGGAATACTTGTAGTAACACCTATTGGATTTTTTATTGCATCAATGATAAGCAGATTCAGCCAGAGTTCATTTATAAGACAACAGCAGTCAGTTGGTGAATTATCTTCATTTGTATCTGAAATAGTTGGAAATCAAAAAATAGTAAAGGCTTTTGACCGCGAAAAGACTTCTATGGATCAGTTTGAAAAAATTTCTGATAAACTCTGTAATGAGGCAACTAAAGCTATGTTTGCATCAGCACTTATAAATCCCAGTACGAGATTTATAAATAACATTTCTTATATTGCAGTAGGTCTTGTTGGAGGGATTCTTGCAATTACAAAGGGTGTTTCTGTAGGAACTGTTTCAAGTTTTTTAATATATTCTGCTCAGTTTGCAAAGCCTTTTAATGAAATTTCTGGAATTACAGCACAGATTCAGACAGCATTTGCTTCATTAACTCGTATTTTTAGTATAATAGATGAAAAACCTGAAACTCCTGATAAGAAAGATGCAATAGAGCTTAAAACATGTGATGGAAATATAAAGATAAGCAATATGTATTTTTCTTATGATAAAAAAACTCCATTGATAGAGAACTTTTCGTTTGAAGCAAATCAGGGTGAAACAATTGCAATAGTAGGGCCTACAGGATGTGGAAAGACAACATTTGTCAATTTGTTAATGAGATTTTATGATATAGATAAAGGAGTCATATATATTGATGGAAATAATATATGTGATGTTACAAGAGATAGTCTTAGAAAGAATTTTGGAATGGTTCTTCAGGATCCATGGCTTTTTAATAGTACTGTAAGAGATAATATTTCATATGGAAAACCAGACGCTACAGATGAAGAGATAATTGAAGCTGCTAAAAAGGCACATGCCCATTCATTTATTAAGAGACTTAAAAATGGATATGATACAGTAATTAATGATGAAAATCTTTCAGCAGGGCAGAGACAGCTTTTAACTATAGCAAGAGTAATGCTTGCACAGCCTAAAATCCTTATTTTAGATGAAGCGACAAGTTCAATAGATACACTAACAGAAATTAGAATTCAAAAGGCGTTTTTAAATCTTATGAAGGGAAGAACCAGTTTTGTTATAGCCCACAGACTTTCCACAATTGTAAATGCTGATAAAATAATAGTTATGAACAAAGGAAAGATAGTAGAACAGGGAAAACATGAAGAACTTTTGAAAGAGCAGGGATTTTATTATGAATTGTATAATAGTCAGTTCGCAAATTAAAATGAAATAAATATTCAATAAGTTATATATGTTTATGGGAGAGGTGACAAATGAAGAAAAGAACTATTGATATGACTTATGGAAGTATAATAAAATGCCTTGTATCATTTTCTATACCTTTATTAATGTCCAGCGTTATTCAGCAGATGTACAATACTGTAGATCTTCTTTACGTTGGAAATGTTCTTGGAGGTACAAGTGCAGCTGCAGTTGGGGCTGGAGCTATGCTCATTACATGTCTTATTGGAATATTTTCTGGAATGTCTGTAGGAACCAATATAGTTCTAGCAAAATTCTTTGGCTCATCAGATAAAGAAAATTTGAAAAAAGGGATACATACATCTGTTTTCCTAGCATTAATAAATGGAGTAATATTAACTGGCATAGGAATTATAGGTGCACCTTATATTTTAAAAATTATGAATACACCTATGGATATTATTAAAGAAGCTGTTATATACATAAGAATATATTTTTTAAGTATAACTTCTATGTTGATGTATAATATATGTTCAGGAATTATAAGAGCAGGTGGAAATTCAAGAACTCCAATGACTGCACAGTTTATGGGAGGAATTATAAATATAATTGCAAATTATTTGTTTATCTGTGTTTTTGACTGGGGCATAAAGGGAGCAGCAGCAACATTTTTTTCTCAGACTGCAGGAGCATTAATAGTATTTAAGCATCTTCTTTTAAGTAAAGATGAATTTAAATTTGAATTTAAGAATTTAAAGCTTAACAAAGATATTATGAAACAGATTATATATATAGGAGTACCAGCAGGAATTCAATCTATGGTGATTTCCTTATCAAATGCTGTTGTTCAATCATATATTAATGGTTTGGATGTATATTCCATTAGTGCTTTTGTTTATTATATGAAAGTAGAACTTATAATTTATTATCCAATAATGGCAATAGGACAATCAGCAATGACATTTGTAGGACAGAATATTGGAGCATGTAAAATAGAAAGAATGAAAAAAGGCATATATATGTGTGTATTTTTGGGAATAATCATAACATGTGTATTGAGCATTATTCTATTAAATAGTGGTGCTTTTTGGTTTCAATTGTTTGACAAAGATAAAAATATTATAGACAGTGGATTAAAAATTATAAAGATTACTTTTCCTTTTTATTTCATATATGTGATTATGGAAGTATTATCTTCATCGGTAAGAGGCATGGGAAAATCAATTCCACCTATGATTATTGTATTAAGCAATATATGTATATTTAGGATTATACTACTTTATATAATTGGTCATAATAATTTGACCATAAAAAATGTTGCATCTGTATATCCGATTACATGGATAAGTACAGCAGTTTTTATTTCAATTTATTATTTTATGACTATACGGAAAATCTATAAATAGCAGTTGAAGAATTAGAAAAATTATATTATATATTGCAAGGTAAAAGTACATATAAAATTTATATGACAAATATAAAAATATCAAAGAAGTCTTGTAAAGATTTCAGTATTCAGTGTGAATTTTCAGTTGTGCATTTTAAATTGCAATATATGTATATTATACTTTAATAAAAAATTTCCATATCTCGTTGATAATCTATGTAAAGGTTATTATAATGAAAATACATAGAGATAATATAGGAGGAGTATGGGAATGAAGAAAATAAAATTAGGAAGCAGCAGTTTAGTTGTTCCAGAGGTTATTGTAGGCTGTATGAGATTATGTACTTTGGATGAAAAAGCTATGAACAGCTATATTCACAAAGCAATTGAAGCAGGAATAAATTTTTTTGATCATGCAGATATTTATGGAGATGGGCAGAGTGAAATTATATTTGGAGAAACTGTAAAGAAAGATAATTCTCTTAAACGTGAAGATATGATAATTCAATCGAAATGTGGAATAAGGAAAGGGTATTATGATCTCTCAAAAGAATATATTATAAAGTCTGTTGATGGAATATTAAAAAGACTTCAAACTGATTATTTAGATATTCTGCTTCTTCACAGGCCAGATGCATTGGTTGAGCCAGAAGAGGTAGCAGAAGCATTTGAAAAACTTGAACAAAGTGGCAAGGTAAAGGCTTTTGGAGTATCAAATCATAAGCCTATGCAGATAGAATTATTGAAAAAATATGTTAAACAGGATTTAATAGTGAATCAACTGCAGCTTAGCATTCCTGTATCAAATATGATTGCTAATGGAATGGAAGTAAATATGGAAACATATGGGGCTTCTGATAGAGATGGAAGTGTACTTGATTATTGCAGACTTAATGATATTACAATTCAGGCATGGTCACCATTTCAAATGCCTAATTGGAAAGGTCCTTTTTTAGGAAGTAATGAATATGAAGAACTAAACAAAACTATAAGGGAAATGGCAGATAAATATAATGCTACAGAAACAATGATAGCAGCAGCATGGATATTACGCCATCCAGCTAATATACAGGTTATTGCAGGAACTACTAATGAGGATAGATTGATGCAGATAGCGGCGGCAAGTGACGTGAATCTCTTGAGAGAGGATTGGTATAAATTGTATCTTGCTGCAGGGCATCCATTGCCATAATAAAATATTAAAGTCATAAAAAGTGATTTTTGTCTGATACAAAAATCACTTTTTATATTATTTTAAAAACATTAATCATCTGTTATTTGCACTTTTTCGATAATTCCCAAATTTTCAATAATTTTGTTGGTTTGTATCTTTAATATCTTATTATCTTTTCTTTCTATTACAGATACCTTCTTGAAATCTATAGTGTATTGCTTAATACATTTACTTAAGTCATTTAATAGAGAAGCTTTTATTAATGTCATTTCTTTGCTGTCTATATGTAATTCATATTCCTTTGAATTTCCGAGATCATTAACTATTTTAGCATATTCTTGTTTGAATCTTTCAGCATCTTTTTCTTCAAAAAAGCCATCAAAAGTTAAATTTAAAATTTTATTTTTTTCTAATACTTCAAATTTAAAATTACCCATTCATACCATTCCTCTGTAAAATTTTTTCTATAATTATATACTACAGTCTTTTTTTATAAATTTCAACATTTTCCTAATAAGTAAAAAAATATTTTATTTTTTACTACATTGTAAAATTCATAAAATGCATTTATATTATATATTACAATATAAAGAAATTATTGACATAGAGTTAACTCTAAGTAGTAGAATGAAGCTGTTAAATTATAAATTTATTGTTTTGTAAAGGAGGAATTAGAATTATGAAAGTAAAAAGAATAAGTTTAGCTATTATTATATCTTTAGTAGCGATTTTTACAATAATATTTATGATGAATCATAATTCAAAAGATAGTTCAGCATATGAACCAAAAGCAGATCTTTCGTTTGTAGTTCTTGGAGATGTGCATGATAGTATTAATGGATTTCAAAATGCTGTTAATGATTTTTATAATATAAATAAATCAATAGATGCACTAGTGTTAAATGGAGATACTGTAGATGAAGGAAAAGATGAGCAGTATAAAGATATGAACAAAATAATATCTAAGAATAAAAATAAACTGCCAGATATAATAATTAAAAATATAGGAAATCATGAATTTTATAATTATGATTATGATAGTGATTCTAAAGAAGATATGATAAAATTTATGAATAGATACCTAGAGTTCTCAGGAAATGAAAAAGTTTACAATGACCAATGGATAAAAGGATATCATTTTATATCACTTGGAAGTGATGATGTGGAAAATGAAGGTTTCAATGCTACAATGGCCTCACTCACAGAAGAGCAATTATCTTGGTTTAGAGAAACACTGAAAGATGGATATGAAAAAGGTAAACCTATATTTGTATTTTTACACCAACCAATAAGTGCAGATTTTTTTGGCAGGGATTGGTCTGGTGTAGTGCAGAAGGATGAGATAAAAGAAATATTATCGAATTATCCAGAAGTAGTAATATTCTCATCACATACTCATAAAGATTTTGATGATGATTGTATTAAGGAAAATATGCCATTTACAATGGTTCATACAGGTGCAGTAGGATATACTTTAATAAAAGATGAAAACAGCGAAAATGGAATAAGAAGAGATTCTTCTTATAATAATGGATTATATGTAGAGGTTAATGGAAATAATGTTACAGTTAAGGGCAGAAATATTGCAGACCATGAATGGGTTTTCTCAAAAGATTTATCTATTAATGATACTGAAAATTAAAATTTTATCTTAATGATTTTGTATATATTCTAATTCATAATGTAAGATGAAATATTTGCAAGATTTCTGTGATTATTATATATAATATATATATAATAAATCTTGTAAAAAGAATGGGGAACAATATGTACTTAATATCATTATATTTTGAGGAGAAAACATCACAAAAAATTCAGAAGCTGATAAATAAAGCAGCATGCAAAAGTGGCAATGATTTTATGATTAATGGAAGAGTTCCTCCGCATATAACAATTTCAGCATTTGAAACTTATGAAATACATGAAATTATAAATGCATTAGAAGAAAAAGTCAGAAATATTAAGAGTGGAGATATAACATGGGCATCAATAGGCTCTTTTAAATCATCTGTAATATTTCTGACACCAGTTTTAAATAAATATCTTCATAATATATCTGCCGAAATATATGATGCTATATCAGTAAATACAGGGATAAGTATAAGCAGATATTATAGGCCATTTCAATGGATGCCTCATACGACTATAGCTAAAAAATTAACAAGAGAACAACTATATAGTGCGTTTGAAGAGTTAAACAGGAATTTCACCATTTTTAATGGCAAAGTTACACAGATTGGATTATCAAAAACAAATCCTTATGAAGATATTATAGTATGGAATTTAAAGTAGGAGTGTATGGGTATAAATTATGAAAATACAAGAATCAGCAGAGAATTATTTGGAAACAATATTAATACTTAATAAGCGTATGGAAAATGTAAAGTCTATAGATATAGTTCATGAACTGGGATTTACAAAAGCAAGTGTCAGTGTAGCAATGAAAAATTTAAGAATTAATGGATATATTACAGTAGACAACAGTGGCTTTATAAAGCTTACTCCACAAGGAACTGTTATTGCAGAAAAGATATATGAAAGACATACTCTATTAACTAAATTTTTTATACAGATTGGTGTGGATGAGAAAATTGCATCTGAAGACGCATGCAGAATAGAACATGTAATAAGTGAAGAAAGCTTTCAGGCTTTCAAAAAATTTACATCTGATTTGAATTATAATAAAATAGTTAAATAAAAAACAGCAGAGGTATAATTATGAAAAAAGATATAGCAATCTTTATATCTTCCGTTACTGGGAATACATTGAAAATAGCGAGCAGAGTAAAAGAAGAAATTGAAGGTAAGGGGTATAATATAATTCTTAAAAAGTTTCATGATTTAGAGGAAGTTCAATGTGAAGCAGATTTATATATCTTATGTTTTTGGTGTAGAAGATCAACTCTAGATGATTTGAGCCAGAGATTTGTTTCTAAATATAAGGATCAAAAAATACTTGCATTTGGTACAATGGGAAATTATCCAGACAGCGAGTATGGAGACAGGGTAAGAAAAAATGTAATAGAATTTATAAATGGCCAGAATAAATGTGAAGGGGTATTTTTAAGTCGCGGGAAAATACCTGTTAAGAGGACAGAGTATCGTAGAAACCTTCCCAAAGATCATCCGCATTATTTAAATGAAGAAGGATATAAGCGCCACATTGAATCAAGAAATCATCCTAATGAAGATGATATGAGAAATGCTGTTAATTTTTTAAACCAGTATATAGCTGATAATTTTTAATTAAGAATGCTTGTGAAGAAAAAGGATAAATTCGATTATTTGACAATAGAGAGAGTTAGAATTATAATTTTAATAAAGTCATAAATAGTTGTATATGATAGGAGTTAACGTAATGTCAGAAGAAAATTTGAGAGAGGAATTATACAGCTTGCTGGCAGAATTTTTAAACAGAAGAATAAATAGAACTGTTCAAGACAGCATAAGAGGAGAATATGGAGTATTAAGATATCTTGCATATATAAAAGACAATGTTAATGCAGGGACTTTAACAGAAAAACTTCATGTTGTTCCAGGAAGAATGACTGATATTTTGAAAAGTCTAGAAACTAAAGGATTTATAAAGAGATTTAAAGATGATAAAGATAAAAGAAGAGTAAATGTCTGTATAACAGAAAAAGGGAAAATTGAAGCAGCTGAAAAAAGAAATTATATAACTGATGAATATGAAGGATTGTTTGAAATACTTGGGGAAAATGATACAAAAGAGTTAATAAGATTGTTAAGAATTGTATTATCATATTCAGATAATATTGAGATGTAGTTTGCAAAATGGTATTTGGAAGAATTAATTTAAATTAATATTTCGCATTACGAAATATTTTTTTAACATATTATTTCGCATTGCGAAATAGTTAATTGCTTTTAATATTAAGTATAAGAGGAGAGAGGTCATGATTACATTAGAAAACACAAAAACAATTTATGATTTAGTTAAAAATGCAGGAAAAGAGTATGGTGATAAAGTTTTTTTGCGATATGAAGAGGAAAATGGCAGTATAAAGGAAAGAAGCTATAAAGATTTTGCAAAAGACTGTTCAGCATTCTCATCATGGATGGATGAGAAGAATATATGTCAAGGGCATAAAATGCATGCGGCACTTTTAGGAAGAGGAAGCCACTATTATATGGCAGCACTTTTGGGAATAACAGGTGCAGGTTCTGTATCAATACCTTTGGATGTTCAGCTTAGCAAAGAAGGACTTGTAGATAATATTCTTCGTTCAGATACAGAAGTAATATTTTATGATTGGGAATTTAAGTCTCAAATAGAAATCATAAAAGAAAAATGCCCAAATGTAAAATACTATGTATGCATTCAAAATAGGAATCACTCAGAATGTGCAGAAAACATAATAAATAATTACAGAGAAAAAGAATTTATTTCAAAAGCAGAACCTGAAGAGTGTGCAATAATAATATTTACATCTGGAACTACAGGAAGAGGAAAGGGAGTAATGCTTTCTCATAGAAATCTTATAGATAACACATTCTGCAGCACTGAGAAGGAATGCCAGATTGAAGAAGTATTTTTAAATGTACTTCCTATGCATCATATTTTTTGTCTTAATGGAGATGTTTTTTTAGTAATGCGTTATGGAAGTACTTTATGTCTTGGAGGAAATAACTTATCTAAATTAATGTATTATGTAAAACTTTTTGAACCATCTGTAATTCGTTCAGTTCCAATGATGGCAAAGGCACTTTATAACAAAGTTTTGATGACATCAAAATCAAATCCAGAAATGCCAATAGAAGAAGTAAAGAAAAGCATACTGGGAAAAAGGCTTCACAAGATTGTAAGTGGAGGTGGATATCTTCCTGAATCTCTTGCATTAAATTTTTTGAAATTAAACATAACAATAGGACAGGGATACGGAATGTCGGAATGTTCTCCTAAAGTTTCAGTACCTGATTACAGCAGAACTGATAAGCTGAATTCTGTAGGACAGGCTGTAGATAGATGTGAAATCAGAATTGTAGATGGCGAGATTCAGGTAAAAAGTCCTTCAGTAATGATGGGATATTATAAAGAGCCTGATAAGACAGCAGAAGTAATAACAGAAGATGGCTGGCTTAGAACAGGGGATTTAGGATATTTGGATGATGACAATTTCTTATATCTTACTGGACGTAAAAAAAATCTTATAGTATTAAGCAATGGTGAGAATGTATCACCAGAAGGAATTGAAAATCATTTTGATGGTGAAACACTTATTTCTGATATATTGGTTTATGGAAATGGGGATGTTATAGCAGCTGAAATATATCCTAATTATAAGTATGCTGAAGCAGAAGGAATTGAAGATATAGAGGAAGAAATACAGAAGATTGTAAATAAGCATAATGCAGAACTTCCATCTTATGAAAAAATAGTTCAATGTACAGTAAGAAAAGATCCATTTGAAAAGACATCATCTAAAAAGATAATGCGTCAGAAATATTTTAATAAGAAAAATGAAGAAGAAATAAAAGCAGTAAATGCAAGAAAACCAGAGAATGATATTCAAAAGAAGATTTATGATAGTATAGCTGAAATAATAGGAAATGAACTGTTTGGAATTGACAGCAATATATATGATTGTGGAATGGATTCACTTGGAAGTGTTATGCTTATTGAAGAACTTAATAATAAGTTCAAAAAAACAATGACATTTAATGATCTTATGGAAAACAATACCGTTTTGAAAATAGAAAAATTTATAGAAAATGCTAAGAACATAAATGATATTGATTTAAGCATAAGAAAAGAATACCCTATTACTCCAATGCAGAAATATTTTGCTTATATAATAAAAGGAAATACAACAGCTAATCTTCCATTTACATTTAAGCTTGATAATAGTGTGGATTTAAACAGATTAAAAAAAGCAATTGAAGATACAATTGAAGCACATCCAGGGTTAAAGGCGATTATAAAACCTGATGGAATGATGTATAAGGCATATAGGGATGATTCAAGAAATATAGATATTCCAATAATAAAATTAAGTGAAGAAGAATGGCAGACAAGACTTAAGGAATTACTTGTTCCATTTGCTTACACAGCAGAAGATAATTTATTTCATATATATCTGTTTGAAACAGAAACTTCTAAATATATGTTCTTTGATGTTGCACATATTATGGGTGATGGAATAACAATGAATATACTTTTTGAAGATGTAAATAAATTTTACTGTGGTGAACCTGTAGAAAAAGAAAGTTATACATTCTATGAATACATGCTTGAGATTGAAGATAAAGAGAAAAAGGGCATGAGAGAAAGAGATATAGAATATATAGATAAATTGATGAAAGATTTAAAGATGAAGAGAAGTATCTTAAATAAGAAGGAAAAAGAAGATTATTCTGATGGTACAAATGCAGTTATAAGAAAAAGATTTGAAAGTCTGTCAAGAAAAGAAATTTTATATTTCTGCAGACAGAATTCAGTTTCAGAAAATGTATTGTTTATTACTGCATATAATTACTGCATAAGTCTTTTTAGTGATGAAAAGGATGTTTTTTGTACAAGTATTCACAGTGGAAGAACAGATAACAGATGGACAAGACTTGCAGGACCATTATTCCTTACTTATTATTGTAGATACAATCAGGTTCCTCATGAAAGAGTGACAGATCTTCTTCATAAGTGTGGGAAACAGATTATGGAGACAATGAGATGTTATATAGCTGCTCCACGTGAAGGAGAAATGTTCTTTCAATATCAAGGAGATATTTTGAATATTAATGAAATTGGAGGAGCAAAAGCAGAAAAGATAAGACTTCAGCTTGATTCACTTCCATTTCATATGCAGGTAATGTCAGATGATAAGGGATATTATACAGAATTGCGATATTGGAAAAACAGATTTGATAAGAATCAGCTTGAAATTTTTCTAATATGTTATGAAAGTGTCCTTTCAGCAATGCTTGAGGAAAGATCTGTAAGAAGATTGAAAAAGCACATACCTGAAACTGTATATCCAAAACATTTTTATATAAATGCTGGTGCCATAAATGATGAAGCAGGATATAAAATGATTTCTCATGCAAAAGAAGATGAAAAAATAAAGGTTTATGTACTGGATGAAAATTATAACAAAAAGCCATATGGGGCATGGGGAGTATTATATATTATGGATTATAAACCAAGCTATTATGGAGAAGTGATAGAAAATCCATATGGACCAGGAACTTTATATTGTACAACTGAAAGTGCAAGAATTCTTCCAGATGGTTCAGTCAGTTTCTTGAAAAATAGTGGCAGGACAGTACTTACAGATGGAAGCAGAGGACGTATATATTATGAACTAGGATTCCTTGAATCAGTTCTTCTTGAATATGATGGAATTGATTATGCAGAATGTTATATGAATTATGACAGGGAAATAAATGAAATGACATTGACAGCTGAAATAAAGGGAAATATAAATCCTGATTATGAAGAATTAAAGAAATTCATAGGAGAAAAGTGTCCAAAACATCTTATACCTAAAAATATCAAATATGTTGGCAGATATTAATTTTGCAGATACCCTTATATAGGGAAAAACATAGCAGAAAATAGATAATGAATTTATTTATTTTCTGCTTTTTATCCAAAGTTTAACGAAAATGATTATCATTGACTGGAAGGCAAGACAATAGTATATTATAAATTGTAATTAAAAATGCACAATTGACAGTGAAGGATGAAATCTTTTCAAGATTTCTTTGGTATTCTTATATGTATGAGATAGATTTTATATACAATTTTAATCTTGCAGTATATATAAATTATAGATAAAACACAGGAGGAGAGGCACTATGTCAACAGTTATTATATGTATTTTACTTATTGCTATTTGTTGTTTTTCTTTAAAAAGCTATTTAAAAAAGATAAACAATGGATGTTGTGGTTCTGGAGGAGATGAAATCAAAAAGATTAAGCCTCAAGATAAAAACAAAGATAATTATCCTTATGCATTTAAAATAAATATTGAAGGAATGTCGTGTAAGAACTGTAAAATAAGAGTGGAAAATGGATTTAATGAAGATGGTAATTTTCTAGCAGAAGTAAACCTTAAAGAAAAAACTGCAGATGTCAGATCTAAAAAAGAAGTTTCAGAACAGGAACTTAAAGAAATTGTTAGAAAACAAGGATATAAAGCTGTATCAATAACAAAACTTTAAAATATAAAAACATTTTATTTAATAAATTGGAATATATGTTTTATAAAATATAATAAAAATGGGGCTGTCGAATTGATTTTTTAGAGTCTGTATATAATTTTGTGTAAACTTTTTAGTATTTTGACCTATTAAAATGAAGTTTATCTGAATCTTTTATCAACGTAAACACTGAATTGTACAGGATTTACGTCTGGTGTTGGCATTGATATTAGATTCAGATTTCTTTAGTAATAGAACAGGTC